>JALORF010000097.1 GCA_025459195.1 Beijerinckiaceae bacterium | reverse complement strand
CTCCGGCGTTCTTCCTGCTGCCGACGCGGATGTGGGAACTGGGCGCGGGCGCAGCGCTGGCACTCCTGCCGCGCGACAGGATGCTGCCTCCAGCCCTGAGAAGCGGCATCTGGCTGTTCGGGATTGCGGGTCTCGCCGTCTCGCTGCTGTTGCCACTGCCATGGCCCGATCTGTTGCCTGCCGCCACGTTGGCGGTGTTGGCCTCCTGCTGCCTGATTGCGACGGGCGGCGAAGCGGGCTCATCCTTGTCCGCGCGGATTGCCAGCTTCAGCCTGGCGGCGCGCCCGATGGTGTTCATCGGGCTCATCTCGTACTCGCTCTACCTGTGGCATTGGCCGCTGATCGTGCTGACCAAATACTATCTCGTCCGCCAACTGACGGCTGGCGAAGCTGGCCTGCTTTTTGGCGCAAGTGTCGGGCTGGCGATCCTGTCCTGGCGCTTCATCGAAAGGCCTTTCCGGCAGCGGCGGTGGCCGATCCGGGCCGTCGCCCTCGCAACGGCCAGCCTTGCGGCATTGGTTGTCGCAGGCAGCCTCTCATTGTTGGCAGGAGCAGGCTGGCCGGGCCGATTTTCAGGGGAAGCGGCTCGCCTCAACCAAGCGGTCGGGACCCATTTCCGTTGTCCGATCAGCACCTTGATGCCGTTTGGGGCAAGCCGCGCCTGTGCCTTGCATCCTGCCGACGGCAGCGCAGCGGATGCGGCGGTCGTGCTGCTCGGGAACTCGCATGCCCAGATGTACGCTCCGGCATGGCGCGAGGTGCTGGCAGAGCGCGGCGTGCCCGGCCTGCTGGTTCCGGTCAATGGCTGCCTGCCCGTCATCGCAGCCAACATCAGCCGTGGCTGTATCGCTGCCGCCAAGGAGAACCTGGAGACAGTTCTCGCCTTGCCAAAACTGCGGCGCATCATCATTGCAATGAATTGGCCGGGCGCGGAGACCGGTCTGGTCGACAAGGATGGCCAGGCGCTCGACAATTCTGGCGAAAAAGTCTTCATCGCAGCGCTTGATGACCTGGTTTCGCGCATCACCGCGGCTGGGCACAGGACCATCCTGATCGGACCGATCGCCTATCCGGGCTGGGAACTGGCCTCTGAGCAGAGCAGACGGATCGCTTTTGGCTGGCCATCAGCACGCGCGCTCGAATTGCCGCAGGCCGCATTTGAGGCCCGGCACGGCGCAGCCTTGGCACATGCCGCGCAGCGGCGTGATATCAGGCTGGTCAGGCCCGATCATGTCCTATGCGACGGCACGCGCTGTGCCTTCATGGTAGATGGCCGATCCCTGTTTGCCGATTCAAACCATCTGGCCGCAGCAGAGACAATGCGTTTTCGCGGGCTGTTCCGTGAAGCGCTCGATGACCTCGACTGACATGCCAGGTCCGTTTGGCGCGGCAGGCTCGCAGTCCACCAGCCTTCCAGCCTTGCCAGGGTGACGCATCAGTCCTGGCGAGTCAGATCGCCGATGCCGAAGCGGTGGAGCTTGGCGTACAGGCCCTGACGGCTGAGGCCGAGCATTTCGGAGGCCGAGGCGCGATTGTCGCCTGTGAGTTCGAGAGCGGCCTCGATGCACAGCTTCTCGATGATGTCACTGGTCTCGCGGACCAGTTCCTTCAACGGCACGCGCCCGACGAGCTGCTTGAACTCCTCGGCCGAGCGCGGCAGCGCCGAGGGTGCGGCCGTTTCGATGCTGGCCCGGCCCGGAGGCCTGATCAGGAACCCGATCTGGTCGCCATCGGGGCTCTCGACGCCAACGGCAGAGACCTCGACGCTGTCGACCGCGCCATAGGCACTGCGCAGGACGGTGCCGAAATTGCGCACCGAGCCGCCATCCTTCAGCGAAGCCTTGAGCACGCCCATATCGACCCCGGCGCGTCCGAGCCACTGATCAAGATTCTGGCCGATCGCGGCGTGCGGGCCGACAAGCCCTGTCAGGTCGAGGAAGGCCGCGTTGGCCCTCAGGATTAGCCCGTCGCCGCTGGTCAGGACGAACGCATCCGGAAAGTGCTCCATCACGTTGTCGAGCACCGGTGCTCCGATGGACACGGCTTCGGCCTGATCATGACCGGTGAGCAGGCGCACGAGGAAGTAGGATGACCCATCCTGCCGGAACAGCGAGACATGGACGCTGACCGGTTTGCCGTCCTCCGCCAGCCGCAACGTCGCAGGCATCGCGAGTGCACCGCTCGCGGCCACGGCGAGCGTTTCCTGCAAGGCGTCTCCGCCCTTGTCGGCAAAAACGCTCTGCAGGGTGCGGCCACTGATGCGGTTCTGGGGGATGCCGAGCAGCGCAAGCGCTGCGGGGTTGGCTTCCGAGATGCGGCGACCGACCGAATCGGCAATCAGGATTGGCTCCGATGTGAGCTGGAACAGCACCCGGTAGCGGGTATCGGCCGCACGCAGCCGGCCATACTCGCGCTCCATCGATTGCTGGAACTGGACGAGTTGCTGCTGGAGCGCGGCAAGGGCCCGCAGATCACGCCCGACGGCAAGCAACTTGCCATGATCATCGACCTTGATGGCCGAATAGCGCAGGGGCACGGTGGCGGCGCCGGCGTGGAGCGTATGGTTGATCTCGCGCAGACGACCCGGCAAACCCGCCGCCGCATCGGCCAGCAACTGCTGCGCCTTGTTGCGGCTGTCCGGGGCGACCGTGTCGAGCCAGGTGCGGCCCAGCCAGTCACCGAACTCGGACGGCAGGCGCGCTTCAGTGGCCAGCGACACGTCGATGACAGTCCCGTCCCGATCCATCAGGACGGCCACGTCAGCGCTGGCCATGACCATGCGAGCGGCGATCGCCGGGTCGATATGGACCATCGCATTCGACGGATGGTCGATCTTCTTCACGTTGGCAGCTTTCGACCTTGCGCCACGGCGGCGCAAGCGCATCGGAGCGGGGGATACCTGATATCAGTATTTATACATATAGGCGGTCATGGCGAGGAAGCAAGTCTCGCGCCTTTCTGGCGGCTTCCGCACCGGCTCCCACCTCCGCATCCGCCCCGACATGCTGGACAAGGTCCGGAACCGACTGGAATGACGGGCCACCAACCAGCACCAGGATATCGCGGTTGAGCGAGACCGAACGCAGGCGCATCACGGTTGCGCGGAGCACGTCCGCGAGATCGGCGTGGCTGAGCGAGAAGCCGACCGCATCGAAGCGCTGTTGGCGCACCTGATCCAGCAGATCTTCCGCATCGTTGGTGTTGGACAGGCGCGTCTGCCAGCCCGCATCCTGAAACATCGTCTCGACCACAGCGATGCCGAAGCTGTGCTGTTCGCCCGGTGCGGCCGAGAGCAGGATCTTGGGCGCATCGGGCGGTGCCGCAACCACAGGCTCCTCATCGCGCAGGCCGTTGAGGATCTGGTGCAGGCGCGCCACCACCATGGTCACATCGGCGAAGCTGCACTCGTCATCCTGCCACATGTCCCCGATCATGCGGGCGGCAGGTGCCAGAAGGTTGAGATAGAGCTCGCTGCGCGGGATGCCGCGCGAGACCAGCACATCCACCAGCGCCGGCGCAGCCTCCGCACCCGTGCCACGCAACAGGCGGACGAAACGGGCAACATCGACCATGCGGATATGGCCACTGGCGAATTTGAGGTCGCGCTCGCCGCGCTCCGCATTGAAGCCGGCATCGTGCCAGACGCTGTCCGGCATGATCCGGCCTTGCCTGCCAGGCTCCGAGGCAAGGCCCCGGGCCTCGGCCCCGATGACACGGTTGGCGATGATCAGGTTGGGCACGATGTCGCGGCGCACCACCTGGGAGAGCAGGGACATGATGTCTTGCTCGCACGATCCCGGCTCGACCGTCGCGGCACTCGGCCTGCTGGCGGCAAATCTTGCGGAGAGCCGGCCGTTCGCGGGCTGGCTGGAGGGTGGCTGACGAGAATGGTCCGAGTAGGCTGAGTCAGACATTTCCAACTCCCCGCTGTTGTCCACCTTTGGGGCGGTCCGGGCACGATCGCCCGGCCGCAGTGGCACATGACAGGCTCGGTCGCGGTTTAGGGAATGCTCCCGTGTCCACAGCATCTATCAGACCGAACGCTAGCACAGCCGCACCCTCTGGTCCCCCCGTTGGACTACGTAGGTATTCTAGGGTGCGCAGAAATGTAAAGTCAACTTGACGTTCTGTGTGATTTACAACAGATTTGGGGTCCGTGTCGGAGCTGGCTTCAGGGCCCTGATCCGATCCACGGAGGGCCTCGCAAGAGACATTGCGAGCGACCTGGCACGAGGCAAGGCACGAAACGAGGGAGGGAGCGCCGGATGAGCCATCAACGACGCCCATCTCAGGCGCAGCCCTTGTATACCGCCGAGGAACGGCGCCGGCGTGACGCATCCCGCTGGACGCTGGTCCAGGGCATTCTCGCGCCTCTCCAGTTTCTGGTGTTCCTGATCAGCCTGGCTCTGGTGCTGCGCTATCTGGCGACCGGCGAGGGCTACGGCGCGGCCACGGTCTCGGTCGTGGTCAAGACGCTGGTGCTCTACACGATCATGGTCACGGGCTCGCTCTGGGAGCACGATGTCTATGGCCGTTACCTCTTCGCCCCGGCGTTCTACTGGGAGGACATGGTCAGCATGCTGGTGCTGGCGCTGCACAGCGCCTACCTGGTCAGCCTGTTCACCACCTGGCTGACACCGGTCGAGCAGATGGGTCTCGCGCTCGCGGCCTATGCGGCCTACGTGGTCAATGCCGTGCAATTCGTGCTGAAGCTGCGGGCCGCTCGCAAGGGTGCGGCGGCCGGTGCCGCAACAAGCGCGGCAGGCGGCGCGGGCATTGCGGGGTCGATGCCATGACCGTGCATGCCCCCATCTCGCCCGTGGCCGGCTGCTCCGACCCTGTCCGGGAGCCGGCCGTGGTGCGCCAGCGCGGCCAGCATGCCGTGTTCTGCGGCCTCACCGGCATCATCTGGATGCACCGCAAGATCCAGGATGCATTCTTCCTCGTCGTCGGCTCGCGCACCTGTGCCCACCTGATCCAGTCGGCAGCCGGCGTGATGATCTTTGCCGAACCGCGCTTCGCCACCGCGATCATCGAGGAGCGTGACCTGGCAGGGATTGCCGACGCGCACGAGGAACTCGACCGGGTTGTCGGCCAGTTGCTGTCGCGCCGCCCTGACATCCGGCTGCTGTTCCTGGTGGGCTCGTGCCCATCGGAAGTGATCAAGCTCGATCTGTCACGCGCCGCCCAGCGGCTCGACAAGCGCTTCAATCCGGATTGCCGGGTTCTGAGCTATTCGGGCAGCGGCATCGAAACCACCTTCACCCAGGGCGAGGATGCAGCCCTGGCCGCGATGGTGCCGTCCCTGCCCGCGAAGGCAGCCACCTCGCCAGCCTCGCTCTTGATCGTCGGTGCCCTCGCCGATGTGGTCGAGGACCAGTTCCGCCGCATCTTCGCCGATCTTGGCATCGGTGATGTCGCCTTTTTCCCGCCGCGCCGCTCGACCGAGCTTCCCGCCATCGGGCCGGGCACGCGGATGCTGCTCGCCCAGCCTTTCCTGGCCGAGACCGCACGGCTGCTCGAGGCGCGCGGCGCGGAGCGGCTGGCTGCGCCCTTCCCGCTCGGCGTTGAAGGCACGAGCGCCTGGCTTGGTGCCGCCGCCGCTGCCTTCGGCATCGGGCAGGCTGCCTTTGATGCCGCGACGGCCGCCCCGCGCGAGCGGGCGGCACGGGCCATGGCGCGCTACCGGCCCGAGCTGGCTGACAAGAGCATCTTCTTCTTCCCCGATTCGCAGCTTGAGGCACCGCTCGCCCGCTTTCTGGCCAACGAGGCAGGCATGCGGATCGTCGAGGTTGGCGTGCCCTACCTGCACCGCCAGCACATGGCCCACGACATGGGCCTGCTGCCGGCCGGCACGCTGATCACCGAAGGGGCCGATGTCGACCAGCAGATCGACCGCTGCCGCGCGGCGCGGCCCGATCTGGTGGTCTGCGGCCTTGGTCTGGCCAATCCTCTGGAAGCGGAGGGGCTCAACACCAAATGGTCGATCGAACTCGTGTTCACGCCGATCCAGGGCTATGAACAGGCGGGTGACCTGGCCGAACTGTTCGCGCGGCCCTTCAACCGCAAGCAGCGCCTCGGCGTGCAGCTTCCGGCATCGGCAACCGCCCCGGCGGCCGCCCGGACGGGAGGTGCGCCATGCAACTGACCGTCTGGACCTATGAAGGCCCGCCCCATGTCGGTGCGATCCGCATCGCCACCGCGATGACGGACGTGCACTACGTGCTGCATGCCCCGCAAGGCGACACCTACGCCGATCTGCTCTTCACCATGATCGAGCGGCGCGACCGGCGCACACCGGTGACCTACACGACCTTCCAGGCGCGGGACCTTGGCGGCGACACGGCCGAAATCTTTCAGAGTGCCTGCCGCGATGCGCACCAGCGCTTCCAGCCTGCCGCCATGCTGGTGGGCGCGTCATGCACGGCTGAACTCCTGCAGGACAATCCGGCCGGACTGGCTGCGGCGCTGAACCTGCCGATCCCGGTGGTGCCGCTCGAATTGCCGTCCTACCAGAAGAAGGAAAACTGGGGCGCTTCGGAAACCTTCTATCGGCTCGTGCGGGCCTTGCTCGCGGGCCGGGCGACGGCTCACGCGACCGCCGGGGCCCGGAGCGAACGGGCACCGGGCACACGGCCGAGCTGCAACCTGCTCGGGCCGACCGCGCTTGGCTTCCGCCACCGCGACGACATCACTGAGGTGACGCGGCTGCTGGCGGCACTTGGCGTCGATGTCAATGTGGTCGCGCCGCTCGGTGCCAGCGCCGCCGACCTGGCGCGGCTTCCCGATGCGGATTTCAACATCTCGCTGTATCCCGAAATCGCCGATGTCACGGTGCGCTGGCTGGAGCGGACCTTCCGTCAGCCCACTGTTCGGACCGTTCCGATCGGGGTTGGTGCCACCACCGACTTCATCGCCGAGGTGATCAGGGTGGCAGGGCTTGATCCGGCCGTGGCCGAGCGGGTGATCCCGTCGCGCCTGCCCTGGTATTCGCGCTCGGTCGATTCGACCTACCTGACCGGCAAACGCGTGTTCATCTTCGGCGACGCCACCCACGTCCTTGCTGCGGCCCGGATCGCGACCGAGGAAATGGGCTTCACCGTGGTCGGCATCGGCACCTACACCCGCGAGTTCGCCCGCGAGGTGCGCGAACTGGCCGGCAAGCTCGGCGTCGAGGCCCTGATCTCCGAGGACTACCTCGAAGTCGAGGCCAGGATTGCCGAGTTGCAGCCCGAGCTCGTGCTGGGCACGCAGATGGAGCGGCACATCGCCAAGCGGCTCAGGATTGGTTGCGCCGTGATCTCCGCGCCGGTGCATGTGCAGGATTTTCCGGCGCGCTACGCCCCGCAGATGGGTTTTGAAGGCGCCAACGTGATCTTCGACACCTGGATCCATCCGCTGATGATGGGCCTCGAAGAGCATCTGATCGGCATGTTCCGGGGGGATTTCGAATTCTCGGACAGCGCCACGCCATCGCATCTGGGGGCTGGCCACGGTTCGCACCAGAACCATGCAGCAGAGCAGCCCGGCGATGCCGTGGTGGTGCCTGCCGCCCTGCCGGAACCTGTCGCCACCACCACGGCCGAGCCGCCAGCCGTCGCAGCGGAGCCCTCGCCGTTCGTCCAACCCGTGCCGGTGATGCCGCCGGCCGCCACAGGAGCCTCGATCATCTGGGCTGCGGAAGCGGAACAGGAACTCAGGAAGATACCGTTCTTCGTGCGCGGCAAGGCACGGCGGAACACCGAACGCTTCGCGACCGAGCGCGGCGTTGGCCTCATCACCGTGGACACCCTTTACGATGCTAAAGCTCACTTCGGCCGATAACACCGCGAAAGCGGTGACGCCGCTCAGTGTCGTCATCGTGACGCTGGACAGCCATCTGGCGAGCGCCTGCGACCGGGCGCGCGAGACCTTGCGGCGAGACCTTCCGGGCCTCTCGCTGACGCTGCATGCCGCTGCCGAATGGGAGCACGACCCCGAAGCGCTGGCGCGCTGCCGGGCGGACATCGCCAAGGGCGACATCATCCTCGTGACGATGCTGTTCATGGAGGACCACATCAGGCCCGTGATGGATGCGTTGCTCGCCCGGCGAGAGCACTGCGATGCCATGGTGGCCTGCATGTCGGCGGCCGAGGTGGCACGGCTGACGCGCATGGGCCGCTTCCAGCCCGGCAAGGGCGGTGGCGGGCCACTGGCTTTCCTCAAGAAACTGCGCGGCAAGACCGGGCCGGGGCAGGATTCCAGCGCCGGTGCGCGCCAGATGAGCATGCTGCGCCGGCTGCCCAAGATCCTGCGCTTCATTCCCGGCACGGCGCAGGATGTGCGCGCCTATTTCCTGACCCTGCAATACTGGCTCGCCGGCTCGGACGACAACGTGGTCAGCATGGTGCGCTTCCTGGTCGATCGCTATGCCGATGGCCCGCGCGCCCATTTCCGTGGCCGCTTCAAGGCTGCCGACCCGGTGGAATATCCCGAGATCGGTGTCTATCACCCGACCTTGCCAGCCCGCATGGCAGAAACAACCGCAAGCCTGCCGCGCAAGGCCGGTGCCAACGGAACGGTCGGGCTGATCGTGCTGCGCTCATATCTGCTGGCCGGCAACAGCGCCCATTATGACGGTGTGATCTCGGCGCTGGAGGCGCGCGGCCTGAATGTCATCACCGCCTTTGCCAGCGGGCTCGATGCCCGCCCGGCGATCGAGCGCTTCTTTCAGCCGCAGGGCCGGGTGATGGTTGACGCGGTGGTGTCTCTCACCGGCTTTTCGCTGGTCGGCGGGCCGGCCTACAACGATGCCAAGGCCGCCGAGGCGACGCTGGCTGCGCTCGATGTGCCCTATCTGTCGGTGACACCGGTCGAGTTCCAGAGCATCGAGGAATGGGCCAGTTCGGCCCGCGGCCTGCTTCCGGTCGAAGCGACGATGATGGTGGCCATTCCGGAACTGGATGGCGGCACCGGGCCGATGGTGTTCGGAGGGCGCGGCGGCGGCAGCGATCACCATTGCGATGGCTGCGAGCGGCATTGCCAGTTCGACGGGGCGCTTGGCGCGCGCAATGTGCAGTCCTGTGCCAACCGGGCCGAACTGCTGGCGGCTCGCGTCGACCGGCTCGTGGCTGCCCGCAAGCGGGCGAAGGCCGAGCGCAAGATCGCCATCACCATCTTCAACTTCCCGCCCAATGCCGGCAATGTCGGCACGGCCGCCTACCTTTCGGTGTTCGAATCGCTGTTCAACGTGCTCAGTGCCCTCAAGGCCGATGGCTACAGCGTCACCATGCCGGCCTCTGTCGAGGCGCTGCGCGATGCGATCCTGATCGGCAATGCCGCCCGTTTCGGGGCTGCCGCCAATGTCATGGCGCGTGTGCCGACGACCGAGCATGTGCGCCGCGAGACCCATCTGGCCGAGATCGAAAAGCAGTGGGGCCCGGCCCCCGGCAAGCAGCAGGCGGACGGTGCCAGCATCCACATCCTCGGCGCGGAGTTCGGCCATGTCATGGTCGGCATCCAGCCCGGCTTCGGCTATGAGGGCGACCCGATGCGCCTTCTGTTCGAGAAGGGCTTTGCCCCAACCCATGCCTTCTCGGCCTACTACCGCTATGTGCGGGAGGATTTCGGGGCCAGCGCGGTGCTGCATTTCGGCACCCATGGCGCGCTCGAATTCATGCCCGGCAAGCAAGTCGGCATGTCGAGTGCCTGCTGGCCCGAGCGGCTGATCGGGGATCTGCCGAACATCTATCTGTATGCAGCGAACAACCCGTCGGAAGGCGCGATCGCCAAGCGGCGGGCAGCAGCGACGCTGGTGAGCTACCTGACCCCGCCGGTGGCGCAGGCCGGGCTCTATCGTGGCCTGGTCGATCTCAAGTCCTCGATCGACCGCTGGCGCAACCTCCAGCCCGAGCAGGGCGGGGAGCGCGAGGATCTGGCTGATCTGATCCAGGCTCAGGCCGCGAAGGTGGAGTTGGCGCAGGCCGAGCCGCAATGGCTCGATCCTGACACCATGATCCAGAAGCTGTCGGAGCAGGTGCTCGAACTCGAATACGCGCTGATCCCGCACGGTCTGCATGTGGTCGGCCAGACACCATCAGAGGACGAGCGCGCCGACATGCTGGCCTCGATGGCCGATGCCCATCACGGGGTCCGGCTGCCGCGCGAGGTGACGATGGCGCTGGCCCGCCACGAGGCCTTGCACGACGTGCCGGCGACCTTGACACCGGAATTACAGGCCGAACTGGTCAAGACCAACCTGATGCTTGAACAGCAGACCGAACTGGGTGGGGTGCTGGCCGCGCTCGACGGGCGCTATATCCGCCCGGCTCCCGGCGGTGATCTGATCCGCAACGCCGCGATCCTGCCAACGGGGCGCAATCTGCATGGTTTCGATCCGTTCCGCATCCCCAGCGCCTTTGCCGTCGCCGACGGGGCACGGCAGGCCCAGCGCCTGCTCGACCGCCACATGCAGGACGGCAAGGCGCTGCCCGAATCGATTGCACTGGTCCTGTGGGGCACGGACAACCTCAAGAGCGAGGGCGGCCCGATTGCCCAGGCGCTGGCCCTGATGGGTGCGCGTCCGCATTTCGACAGCTACGGCCGGCTGTGCGGCGCGGAACTGGTCCCCGCTGCCGACCTGCGGCATCCGCGCATCGACGTGGTGATGACGCTGTCCGGCATCTTCCGCGATCTGCTGCCGCTCCAGATCAGGCTTCTGGCGGAAGCGGCGTTCCTTGCCGCCTCGGCCGATGAGCCGCTGGAGCGAAACTTCGTGCGCAAGCATGCGCTCGCCTACATGGCCGAGCATAATTGCGACCTGGAAACGGCGTCGCTCAGGGTGTTCTCGAACGCGGACGGCACCTATGGCGCCAACGTCAACCACCTCGTCCAGTCATCGACCTTCGATGACGAGGACGAACTGGCCGAGACCTACACCAAGCGCAAGTGCTTCGCCTACGGGCGCAAGGGCACGGCGGAACGCAAGTCAGAACTGCTGCAATCGGTGCTGGCTGATGTGGAACTGACCTACCAGAACCTCGATTCGGTCGAGCTTGGGGTCACCACCGTCGACCAGTATTTCGACACGCTCGGCGGCATCAGCCGCGCCGTGCGGCGCGCCCGCAAGGAGGCTGTCCCGGTCTATATCGGCGACCAGACTTCCGGCCCCGGCGTCGTCCGCACGCTGAACGAACAGGTGGCGCTCGAAGCCCGCACCCGCATCCTCAACCCGAAATGGTATGAGGGCATGCTCAAGCATGGCTATGAGGGTGTGCGCCAGATCGAGGAGCATGTCGCCAACACGGTTGGCTGGTCGGCCACGACAGGCGAGGTCGCGCCCTGGGTCTACCAGCAGGTGACCGAGCTTTACGTGCTTGATCCGGCGATGCGCGAACGGCTGGCTACGCTCAACACCACGGCGTCGGCCCGCCTCGCCAACCGCCTGATCGAAGCCCACCAGCGCAATTACTGGACGCCGGACCAGGAGACGCTCGATGCCCTGCATGAGGCAGGCGAAGCGCTCGAAGACCGGCTCGAGGGCGTCGTCACGCCTGCCAACACTGCCGGGAGGGCCGCATGAGCCCCAGCCGAAAGAGCACGCCATGAGCACGATCGAACTGCCCATCCGCAATCCGGTCGCCCGCAAGCCCGCTGGCAACGGCGATGGCGAAGGCTCGGTGCAGGTCCATATGGACGCGGCCCAGGATCTTGGCACAGCCAAGGTCTTCGCGGTCTATGGCAAGGGCGGCATCGGCAAGTCGACGACCTCGTCGAACCTGTCGGTCGCCTTCTCGAAGCTGGGCAAGCGCGTGCTGCAGATCGGTTGCGATCCCAAGCACGACTCGACCTTCACCCTGACCAAGAGCCTGATCCCCACCGTCATCGACGTGCTGGAAACCGTGAATTTCCACTCGGAAGAGCTCAGGCGCGAGGACTTCGTGTTCGAGGGCTACAACGGTGTGATGTGCGTGGAGGCGGGCGGCCCGCCCGCCGGCACGGGCTGCGGCGGCTATGTGGTTGGCCAGACCGTGAAACTGCTCAAGGAACATCACCTGCTCGATGACACCGA
>JALORF010000237.1 GCA_025459195.1 Beijerinckiaceae bacterium | reverse complement strand
GGCTGGCACTCTCGCGGCAGGGGCCGACCATGGCGCCGGTGGCCTCCTTCAACAACCACTGGGGTGTGCCGCTGACACTGGTGCGCACGCCGCTCGACAGCCGCTATGCCGTCTACGAGATCGGCATGAGCAACCCGGGCGAGATCGCCCCGCTGGCCCGCATGGCGAGGCCCGACATTGCGATCATCACCACGGTCCAGCCGGTTCATCTGGCAGCCTTCCCCAGTGTCGATGCCATCGCCGACGAGAAGGCCGCGATCTATGAAGGCCTGCCGGCCCATGGCATCGCCATTGCCAATGCCGACCTGCCCCAGACGCCGCGGCTGAGGGCGCATGCCATGGCGAGCCGGGCGGGACGCTTCGTCACCTTCGGCGAGGCTGCCAGTGCGGATGTCCGTCTTGTCTCGTGCAGCCTCCACGCTGATCTGTCTGTGGTCGAGGCCGATGTCTTCGGCACGCGCGTGGCTTACAAGATCGGCAGCCCCGGCAAGCACATCGTCATGAACTCGCTGAGCGTGCTGGCGGCAGCGCGCCTGATCGGTGCGGATCTGGCGCTGGTTGCCCTGTCGCTGGCCGACCTGACCCCGCCTCAGGGGCGGGGCGCGCGCCAGCGCCTGTCGGCAGCCGGCGGCGAAATGATCCTGATGGACGAGAGCTACAACGCCAACCCGGCCTCGATGCGGGCAGCGCTCGAAAATCTCGGCCGGCTTGCACCAACCGGGCGCGGCCGCCGAATCGCTGTGCTGGGCGACATGCTCGAACTGGGGCCTGATGCGCCCGCCATGCACGCCGAACTCGCCCGCGCCATCGAGGACAACCATGTCGATCTGGTGTTCGCCGCCGGGCCGCTGATGCGAAATCTCTACGATGCCTTGCCATCTGCCCGTCGGGGAGCGTATGCCCCAGCGTCCACAGCGCTTGAAGCCCATGTCCTCGATGCGTTGCGGGCTGGCGATGTGGTCACCGTCAAGGGCTCGCTGGGCTCGAAGATGGGCCCGCTCGTGAAAGCCATGGTGACGCGCTTCCCACCTGTCGCCACCGATTGACCCGCGTCGATTGTTCGCCTCGCAGCGCCCGTCCAGCGCCTGCCCTGACCGAAAGAGCGCCGAAACACCATGCTCGCCCTTCTCGCCGACCTGTCGAGCGTGTTCAGTCCGCTGAACATCTTCCGCTACATCACCTTCCGCACGGCGGGGGCCACCGCCACGGCACTGATGCTGGTGTTCTTCTTCGGCCCGGCCAGCATTGCCTGGCTGCGCCTCAAGCAGGGCAAGGGCCAGCCCATCCGGACCGACGGCCCTGAAAGCCACCTCGCCAAGCGCGGCACGCCCACCATGGGCGGCCTGATGATCCTCAGCGGGTTGATCGTCTCGACCCTGCTCTGGGCCAACCTGAAGAACGCCTTCGTCTGGATCGTGCTGCTCGTCGCCGTGCTCTATGCCGCGATCGGCTTTTACGATGACTATCTCAAGGTCACCAAGCAGTCGCACAAGGGCTTTTCAGGCAAGGCCCGCATCGTGCTGGAAACCGTCATCGCCGTCACGGCCTGCTATGCCATCATGATGCTGTCGCCGCCGGCCCTCTCGCAATCCTTTGCAGTGCCGCTGTTCAAGGACAGCCTGATCTATGTCGGCGTGCTGTTCCCGCTGATCGCGGCCTTCGTGGTCGTCGGCGCGGGCAACGCCGTCAACCTGACCGATGGCCTCGACGGCCTGGCCATCGTGCCCGTGATGATTGCCGCCGCCACCTTTGGCTTCATCGCCTACCTCTCGGGCAATGTGGTGTTTTCCAGCTATCTGCAGATCAACCATGTGCCCGGCACCGGCGAGTTGGCCGTGGTCTGCGGCGCGATCATCGGCGCGGGCCTCGGCTTCCTGTGGTTCAATGCCCCGCCGGCGCAGATCTTCATGGGCGATACCGGCTCGCTCGGCCTCGGCGGTCTGCTCGGCATCATCGCGGTGGCCACCAAGCACGAGATCGTGCTGGCCATTGTCGGCGGCCTGTTCGTGGTCGAGGCGCTCTCTGTGATCATCCAGGTGGCGGTGTTCAAGCGCACCGGCAAGCGGGTGTTCCTGATGGCCCCGATCCACCACCATTTCGAGAAGAAGGGCTGGACCGAGGCCCAGGTGGTGATCCGGTTCTGGATCATCTCCGTCGTGCTGGCGCTGGTCGGCCTGTCCACCCTCAAGCTGCGTTGAGCCAACCATGACCCCCGTCACATCCTTCGTCGGCAAGACCGTGGCCGTGTTTGGCCTCGGCAACTCGGGCGCTGCCACCGCCTTTGCCCTGCGCGATGGCGGCTGCGAGGTCATCTGCTTCGACGATGACGAGCGCTCGGTCGGCATTGCCTCGGGCTATGGCCTGCGCACCGCCAACCTGCGCGCCGCCAACTGGAAGGATTTCGATGCGCTGGTGCTTGCACCCGGCGTGCCGCTGACCCACCCCCAGCCGCACTGGACGGTGGAGCGCGCCCGCGCTGCCGGCATCCCCGTCATCGGCGACATCGAACTGTTCTGCATCGAACGGGCCAGGATCGCGCCTGATGCGCCCTTCATCGCCATCACCGGCACCAATGGCAAGTCCACCACCACGGCGCTGATTGCCCACCTGCTCACCGTGGCGGGCAAGTCGGTCGAGATGGGCGGCAACATCGGCGCACCTGTTCTGAGCCTGATGCCGCCCTCCGCCGACCGCGTGCATGTCGTCGAGTGTTCGTCCTTCCAGATCGACCTCGCCCCCTCGCTGAATCCCAGCATCGGCATCCATCTCAACCTGACGGCCGACCACATCGACCGCCATGGAACCTTCGAGAATTACGCCGCCATCAAGGA
>JALORF010000096.1 GCA_025459195.1 Beijerinckiaceae bacterium | reverse complement strand
GCCCAGGGCGCGCCGTTCGAGATGTTCATGTCGGCAGACGAGGACTTTGTCTTCCAGTTGGCCGACGAGGGTCTGACGCGGGACCGCGGCTCGCTGTATGGCATAGGCCGCATCGTGCTGCTGGCACCGCACGCTTCGCCGCTGGCGGTCGATGAGGGGCTGCAAGGTCTGAAAGCGGCGCTGGCGGATGGGCGCATCCGGCGGTTCGCCATCGCCAATCCGGAGCATGCGCCCTATGGCCGCGCCGCCGAAGAGGCGCTGCGCCATGCCGGCTTGTGGGAGGCGATCCGGCCCCGGCTGGTGCTCGGCGAGAATGTCAGCCAGGCGGCACAGTTCGCGCTGAGCGGGTCGGCGGAAGGCGGCATCGTGGCACTGTCGCTGGTCAGGGCTCCGCAACTGGCCGAGGCCGGGCGGCACGCGCTGATCGCCGAAGGCTGGCACAGGCCGCTGGCCCAACGCATGGTGCTGCTGAAACAGGCCGGCGCGACTGCGGCACAGTTCCATGCCTACCTGCAGGGACGTTCTGCCAGGGCCGCGCTGGAGCGCTACGGCTTTGCTCTGCCGCCCTGATCGGCAGGGCTTGCGCCGCCACAAGCAGGGCGCGGCCTCAATCTCCCGTTGTCTTTCGCGCGCGGACTTGCCAGATCGGAACGCATGGACTGGATTGCTCTTTCCCTGTCGTTGAAGCTGGCGGCGCTGACGGTGCTGATCCTGCTGCCGGTCGGTATCTGGGTTGCGCGCTGGCTGGCCTTTGGCACGTTTCGCGGCAAGGGCGTGGTCGAGGCCGCGCTGGCGCTGCCGCTGGTTCTGCCGCCCACGGTGATCGGCTACTACCTTCTGGTCGGGTTCGGGGCCGCGTCGCCGATCGGCGATCTCTGGATGCGGCTGTTCGGGCGGGCGCTGGTGTTCAGCTTCGAAGGCCTGCTTCTGGCGTCCGTCATCGTCAACCTGCCCTTTGCGATCCAGCCGATGCAGCGCGCCTTCGAGGCCATCCCGCGCGATGTCCGCGAGGCGGGGGCGGTGTCGGGTCTGTCACCGTGGCAGGTGCTGGCACGCATTGATCTGCCGCTGGCCTGGCCGGGCATCGTCACGGGCCTCGTGCTGACCTTCGCGCACACGCTCGGCGAGTTCGGCGTCGTGCTCATGGTCGGCGGATCGATCCCCGGCGAGACCCGCACGGTGGCGATTGCGATCTATGACCGAGTGCAGGCTTTCGACAATGCCGGGGCCGGCGCGATGTCGCTTTTGCTGCTGACCCTGTCCCTGCTCGCGTTGAGCATCACCTACATGCTCTCGGCACGGGTCGGAAGACGCCATGGTTGAAGCCGCGCTCTCGATCAGCCTCAGCCAGCCGGGGCCGATTCCGCTCGATGCCAGCATCGTGGCCGAGGCTGGGGTGGTGATGGCTCTGGTCGGGCCGTCCGGCAGTGGCAAGACCACGATCCTCAGGGCGGTGGCAGGTCTTTACCGGCCCCGGCATGGCCGCGTGGTGGTCAATGGCGCGGTCTGGCTCGACACCGAGCGCGGCATCGATGTGCCGCCGCATCAGCGCCGCGTGGGCATGGTGTTCCAGAGCTATGCGCTGTTTCCGCACCTGACCGCTCTGGGCAATGTCATGGCTGCGCTCGGACATCTGCCCGCTGCAGAGCGCCGCGCACGGGCACTGACCTTGCTGGGCCGGGTCCATCTTTCAGGTTTCGAGGACCGCAAGCCAGCTGCGCTGTCGGGCGGTCAGCAGCAGCGCGTGGCCGTGGCCAGGGCGCTGGCGCGCGACCCGGATGTGCTCCTGCTCGACGAGCCATTCTCGGCGGTCGACAAGGTGACCCGCCAGCGGCTCTATGTGGAACTGCGCGATCTGACCCTCAGCCTGTCGCTGCCGATCCTGTTCGTGACGCATGATTTCGATGAAGCGGCGCGGGTGGCCGGGCGCATGTGCCTGATCGATCAGGGCAGGGTGATCCAGAGCGGAACGCCGCGCGAGGTCCTGGCAAGGCCGGTCAGCGCTCGCGCTGCTGCGCTGGTCGATCTCAAGAACGTGTTCTCGGCCCGCGTGGTCCGCCGCGAGCGGGGACGCATCTGGCTCGATTGGGCCGGTCGCAGCATCGAGGCGGATGCGCCGCCGGAGACGATGGCAGCGATCGCACAGGGGCAGGCTCTTTCATGGGCGATCCCCGCGACGCAGGTCCTGATCAGCCGCACGGACGTGAGTGTGGCCGATGAGACGCCGAACCGCTTTGCCGCCACGATCAGCGATCTGGTGCATCTGAGCGAAAGCGTCTCGGTCAAGGTCACGCTGGACGGGCCGGACAGGCCCGAACTGTCGATGACCTTGCCGGCGCATTACGCGCGCCGGACCGGGCTGGTGGCCGGCTCGGCGGTGACGATTGCGCTGATGCCCGACGGCATCCACCTGATGAGGGATGCCTGATCCGTCAGCGGCGGCGGAGCGCTGTCCAGCCGGCGGCGACCAGCGCTGTCGCCAGCGCCACCTTGACCAGCGAGCCGAGCACGAAGGGCTGCACGCCGACGGCGAAGGCGCGCTCAAGGCCGATGCCGGTCGCGCCGCTGGCCAGTTGTGCGAGATAGGCCAGCCAGAGCATCCCGAGGCCGAGGATCAGCGCATGGGCCAGCGCCATGCCGCCAGCCACGCGCAGCAGCGAGGCGCCGCGCTGCGCGAAGATGCCCGCCACCCACGCCGCCGGGATGAACGAGAGCAGGAAACCGCCTGTGGTGCCGAGAAAATAGGCCGGGCCGGCAGCCCCGGGCATGGCGAAGACAGGCAGGCCGGCAAGGCCCTGGCCGAGGTAGAGCGCGACGGTTGCCGCACCAAGGCGCGGGCCAAGGGCCGCTCCGAGAAACAGCACGACGAAGCTCTGCATGGTCATCGGAACCGGCCACATCGGAACCTGCACCTTGGCCGAGAGGATCAGCAGCAGCGAGCCCGCCAGCGCCAGCACCATGCCACGCAGCGGCGCGGACAGGCCGCCCAGAAGCCGTGGAAAGGCCGCATCGAACAGGGCAGGGGCGGATGCAGGGCGCAAGGTGGCTTCAGCCATGGGGCAAATCCTCGGATGGTGGCATTCAAACGCGTTCAAAGGCTGTATAGGAGGTCGCCTTGGTGCTCACAAGCCGAAAGCGGGCGCGTTGGACCATGGTCGTGCCGGCATGCGGCGCAGGCCAGGAGAAAATGCGTCACGGAGCCGGTGACATGGTGCCGGCATCATCTGGCACCGGCGCGACAACGGAATGGACAACAGCGGCATGGCGGATGACCTGAACCTGGACCGGACCATCGATGCGCAAGCGGGCAAGGTGGTGGCGGTCTCGCCGCTTGTCCGGCGGGTGATCGCCCCCAATCCGGGGCCGTTCACCTTCACCGGCACCTGCACCTACATCATTGGACACGGCACCGTCGCAGTGCTCGATCCGGGGCCTGATTCGCCTGCGCATCTGGCCGTTCTGGCTGGGGCGCTGGCTGGCGAGAGCGTCAGTCACATCGTGGTCTCGCACACGCACCGCGATCATTCGCCCGCTGTGCCGGCGCTGAAGGCGCTGACAGGCGCGCTCGTGGTGGGCTGTGGCCCGCACCGGCGTGCGCGCGATCTCGCGCTCGGCGAGATCAGCCCGCTCGATGCGTCGGTCGATCATGACTACGCGCCGGACATGGCCATGGCCGAGGGTGACGCGGTGAGCGGCCCGGGCTGGACACTGCGCGCTGTCGAGACTCCCGGCCACACGGCCAACCACCTCGCCTTCAGCCTGCGGGAAGAAAACGCCCTGATGTCTGCCGACCATGTGATGGCATGGTCGACGAGCATCGTTGCCCCACCGGATGGCTCGATGGCGGATTTCATGGCGTCACTCGACAAGCTGAAGGGGCGCGACGAAACCGTTTACTGGCCGGGCCATGGCGGGCCGGTGCGCGATCCTGGCCGTTTTGTCCGCGCCCTGATCGGCCATCGCCGTCTGCGCGAAGCAAGCATCCTGTCGCGGGTGCGCCATGGCGACCGGCTGATCTCTGCCATCGTGGCGCGAGTCTATGAAGGGCTGCCGCCGGCGCTGGCCGGCGCTGCGGCGCTCTCGACCTTCGCGCATCTCGAAGATCTGGTGCAGCGCGGGCTCGTGCGCTGCGCCACGGGCAGGCCTGCTCTGGATGGGGTCTTCGAACCAGCCTGAGCGTGTGGACAGGCCTACCGCGACATCAGCAGTTGCACCTCGTCGCTGAAGGCCTGGATGCGCGCGGCATTGGTGCCGAGATCGTGCCGGCCCAGCCGTGAGACCGAGCGCACATCGATGCGTGAGCCGTCGACGCGCGGCCTGATGCGGATCGTCACATCATCGGCAAAGCGCAGGATGCGGGTGGTGGCGATGGCGTCGATCCGGCCGGCACCGGTGCGGCCACCGGGCACTGTGCCCTCGATCACCTGCCAGCCCATGTTGCGGGCGGCCTTCAAGGCGATCTCGAAGGCTTCCTCCGCCGGAAGCTCCGTGATGATCGGGATGATGCGCTGATAGGCCTCACGCTGCGGCAGCCGGCTGTCACGCGGGCGCTCGGCTGGAACCAGCCCGCCCCTGGCAGCGAGCGCTGCCCGCGAGCGCGAGAAGGCTGGTGGATCGTCAATGTCGGTGGTGATGTCATTCAGCGTCGGAAGGCGCGCCAGTTGCACCAGCATGGCGGCGGGTGTTGTCAGAACCCCGAGACCCAGCACTATGGCAAGGCTGACGCGCCCGACGCCCTTGAGGCCATGGTTCCAGATCATCACCCCGCCGATCAGCGCCACCAGGACAGTGAGCAAGGCCAGCGCAAATCCGGACCCGAGTGCCGCCAGGCCGGGCAGGCCCTGCTGGCCGCCACGCACCAGAAGCGCGCCATACACCGTCACGACCACCGCAAACAGCGCGATCCGGACCGACCAGATCGCGGCACGGGATGGGGGCTGTTCGAGCACAAGGCGGCGCATGGCTCAGGTCTATCGTTTTGGAGGTCGGAGTTCCACTGCGGAATCCAAATGCCGCTGCGGTGTCTGTCAGCGATGTTGACGACCCGGTGAATTCGGAAATCGGGTGGCGGTGAGGTGCAAACCTTGATAGCGCTCGTGCTTGCCATCAGAGATCGCCGTGTCAACCGTTGCCCCCGTGAACAGATCGATGTCGGCGCTGGAATGGGCGATGCTGCTTGCCCTGTCGGTGCTCTGGGGAGGTTCGTTCTTCTTCATCGGCGTGGCCGTCAAAGAACTCCCGACGCTGACGATTGTGGTTGTGCGCGTTGTGCTGGCATCGTTGTTCCTTCTGGCCGTTCTGCGCGCAAGCGGCACGGTGATCCCGATGAGCACACCGGTCTGGCTTGCGTTTTTCGGGATGGGTTTTCTCAACAATGTCGTGCCGTTCACGCTGATTGTCTGGGGTCAAGGCCACATTGCATCGGGCGTTGCCTCGATTCTCAACGCCACGACGCCGCTGTTCACGGTCATCGTTGCCCATGTTCTGACATCGGACGAAAAAATGACCGGAAATCGACTGCTCGGCGTCGCGGTCGGGCTTGCAGGCGTGTCGATCATGATCGGCACCGAGGTGTTGCAGTCCCTTGGCGTGGGCATTGTCGCGCAACTCGCATGCCTTGCGGCAGCAGTCTCGTATGCCTTCGCAGGCGTGTTCGGGCGGCGGTTCCGTGCGATGGGGGTCTCGCCGATGGCGACGGCATGGGGGCAGGTGACGGCTTCAAGCCTGATCCTGCTGCCGCTGATGCTGACCATCGACAAGCCGTGGCTGTTGCCGGTGCCGAGCGCCCAGGCGATTGCCGCAATGATCGCGCTGGCTGCCTTGTCGACGGCGCTTGCTTACGTGCTGTTCTTTCGCGTCCTCGCCAGTGCAGGTGCGACCAACATCGCGTTGGTCACATTTCTCATCCCGGTCAGCGCGATCCTTCTCGGAATCCTGTTCCTGAACGAAGCGCTGCAGGCTCGGCACATCGTTGGCATGGCCATGATCGGGCTCGGGCTGGCGGCGATCGATGGCCGATTGTGGAAGCGCCTCCGCGCTGCGGTGTGACTGTCGCTCACGCCCCGAAGCTGTATCCCCTGAACATCTCGCGCAGCGCGGTCTTCTGAATCTTGCCGGTGGCGGTGTGGGGAATGGCGTCGACCAGTTCGGTGGCATCGGGCAGCCACCATTTGGCGATCCTGCCGGTCATGAAGGCCAGCATGTCGGCGTGGCTCGGCGCGCGGCCCGGTCTCGGCACGATCACCAGCAGGGGCCGTTCGTCCCATTTCGGATGCGGAATGCCGATGACGGCCGCCTCGGCCACGTCGGGATGCCCCATGGCGAGGTTTTCGAGTTCGATGGAGGAAATCCACTCGCCGCCGGACTTGATCACATCCTTGGCGCGATCGGTGATCGCCATGTAGCCGTTGGCATCGATGGTCGCGACGTCGCCGGTGTCGAAGAAGCCTTCGTCATCGAGGATGTCGCCGCCATCGCCGTTCATGTAGCGGCCTGCAACGGCTGGACCGCGCACCTTGAGCCGGCCGAAGGTGCAGCCATCCCAGGGCAGGGGGCGGCCATTGTCATCGGTGATCTTCATTTCCACCGTGAAGGGCGGATGGCCCTGCTTCATCTTGAGATCCAGCAGGGCTTCGCCAGCCAGGCCGTCTGTTGCCGGCTTGAGCGAGCAGAACGAGCCCAGCGGGCTCATCTCCGTCATGCCCCATGCGTGTGCGACCGTCACGCCATAGCGGGTCTCGAAAGCCTCCGTCATGGCACGGGGGCAGGCCGAGCCACCGATCACCACGCGCTTGAGCGCGCTCAGCCTGCCACCGCTGGCATCGAGATGCTGGAGCAGGCCGAGCCACACCGTCGGCACGGCGGCCGTGATGCTGACCTGCTCGTTTTCCAGCAGGTCATGCAGCGATGGGCCGTCGAGTTTCGGGCCTGGCAACACCAGCTTGGCCCCGGTCATCGGCGCCGAGAAGGCCAGCGACCAGCCATTGGCATGGAACAACGGCACCACAGGCATCACCGCATCGCGCGATGACAGGCCGAGGAAATCGGGCGCGCACACCGCCATGGCATGCAGGACGTTGGAGCGGTGCGAATACAGCACGCCCTTGGGGTTTCCGGTGGTGCCGGAGGTGTAGCACAGGCCGGCGGCGGTCTGTTCGGGCAGGTCGGCCCAGACCATGTCGCCATCTGCCGCCGCCAGCCAGCTTTCCATGTCGATGGCACCGCGCAGCGTCGTCTCGGGCATGTGGGTGGCATCGGTCATGATGATGAAGCGTTCGACACCCGGCAGCCGCGCCTGCAAACGCTCGACGAGGGCAACGAAGGTCAGGTCGAGGAAGATCAGGCGGTCGCCGGCATGATTGGCGATCCAGGCGATCTGGTCCTCGAACAGACGCGGATTGAGCGTGTGATAGATCGCGCCAATGCCGGTGATGCCATACCACAGTTCCAGATGCCGGTCGGTGTTCCAGGCGAGCGTGCCGATGCGGTCGCCGAGGCGGATGCCGTCGCGGGCCAATTGCTGCGCGATGCAGAGCGCGCGCTGCCTTGTCCGCGCATAATCCGAGCGCCGGATCACGCCTTCGGTGCCGCGGCTGACAATCTCGCGGCTGCCATGCTGGATGGCAGCATGGTCGATGATGCGATGGATCAGCAAGGACCAGTCCTGCATCAGGCCGATCATGGGTGCCTCCCGGTGTCATGGCCTCTTGGCGGGCCTGAAGGGCCATCTCCGCGTGCCTGCGGATCAAGCCAGTGGCGCATGATAGCGCATTCACGAGGGCTGGTGCGAGATGGCAAACGTCTGATAGGTGAGGTCCGGGCAGCAATCACACGGACAAGCAGGGCAATGGCGGGCAAGGTGGCTGAGACAGGCACAGGCATGGGCGCAGGCACCGACGCGATGGCGAATGCCGAGGCCGATGTCATGCGCGTCTGGTTTCGCTTCCTCAGGATGCACCAGCGCGTCTCGATGGCGATGACGGCAAGGCTGAGGACCATCGGGCTGTCGGTGCCGCAGTTCGACTTGCTGTCTACACTGAGCGAGCGTGAGGGCATCACCCAGAGCGAATTGGCCGAGAAGCTCTATGTGACCAAGGGCAATGTCTCGGGGCTGGTGGACAGGCTGGTCGAGGCCGGGATGGTCGAGCGCCGCGCCATCGCCAATGACCGGCGCTCTTATGCACTGCACCTCACGGCCCATGGACGCGAGCTTGCCGACAAAGGGCTTGAAGCGCAGCGCCACTATGTGCGCGGAACCCTCGGCAAGCTGGGCGGGTCTGACATAGCCCAGCTTGACCGGCTGATTCTGGCCTGGCGCGATGCGGTGCGCCGCGATCTTGCCGCGCCAACACCGGGTGCCTGAGACCGGCACAGCACCACGCCCGACGGAGCCTGCATGCACGCTGAACAGGTTGCTGCCTCTCCTGACGGCAGTTGCCTGAAAATAAAGCAATAGCCGGCTCGACTTGTTGCCGCATTGCAACATGACCGTTGTTTCATGGCATTCGGATCACAAAAGACATCTGAAAGCCGTGCAAAGTCGCTCCTTGGCTGTATGGTTTGTCGACGCATCTGGAGATCATGAAACATGAAGACGTTTGTTCTTGCCGGGGCCGTGATGGCTACCTTCGGAACCGCAGCGCTGGCTGCCGACCTGCCGGCCCGCAAGGGTGCACCGGCTGCACCAGCCGTTTCGGCTACCTGCCTCGAAACCAACACGCTGCCGACTGACGTCTTCGGCTTCACCGTCGGGTCTGACGTGACCGATGTCGGTGCTTGGGGTCTCGGCGTCACGGCCAATGGCAACTTCTCGGGCCGCGGCCAGCGGCTGACAGGCTTGACCGGCGTGGCACAGCTTGCCACGGGCGTGTTCCGCTGCTTCGAGGCTGCCCCTTACGTCTTCGCCAACACGACCACGGCGCGGGATCGGGCCGGCTTTTCCGGCAATGGTTCGTTCTGGGGCGGCGGGCTTGAACTGAAATACAAGTTTCTTGGCCGTGATGTTCACGGCGTCGGCGCAACGCTCGATCTCGACGTGAGTGCCAACGGCAACCGCCTCTCCGGCATCCTGGGTGCGGGCAATGACAGCGCAGTCAACGTCGCGGGCCGGTTGTTCCTCGACAAGGAACTGGTCGCGGGCCGCCTCTTCGGCGCAGTGAACCTGGAACACATTTCCAGCTTCTCCGGCAAGACCGGCATTCTGGTCGACACCTCGCAGTTCAACGTCCGCGCGGCGCTGTCGGCCAAGGTGCTGCCGAACGTCTATGTCGGCGCAGAAGCCTGGTATTCGCGCAGCTACTCCGGTGCTGGCTATGACCGTTATCTCGGCGACGGCTTCTTTGTCGGCCCCAACATGCTCTGGGCCATCAATGACAAGTGGACCTTCAATGCTGCCTATCAGGTGCAGGTGGCCGGCAAGGTCAAGGCTGGGCCGGGCAACATCAATCTGACGAACTACAACCAGCACTACGCCCGCGTGAAGCTCGGCTACGCTTTCTGAGCGCGCCAGACACGTCCGACATGCACAAGGCCGGGGCAACCCGGCCTTGTTTGTTCGGGGCAAGCTCATCCGGCGCATGGCCAGCCTGCCGCCTGTGCGCTGCCGCTGCCGTGCTGTGATCCTCTAGCTGGCCGGGGTGGTATTGCCTGCATGGCAAAGCCGGCCGATTTGGGCTAGGACAGGATTGTTTCTCGAACCGGGTCTGCCGATGCTTCGCCTGCCAATCCGTGTCTTCGCGACTGTGACGCTTCTGCTGGGAGCCGGCACCCTGGCCCTGGCGCAAGCTCCGGTGCTCGGCTCGCCCAGCCTGCCGGCGCAGGGCTTCCAGCCAGTCCCTGCCGTGCCGTCTGCCGATGCCGTGCCCGCCGCAGCGCCGGCCAAGCCCAGGCCCCGCCGCGTGGCGCGCCCCGCCACGACCCGCGAAACCTCGATCAATGCCGAGGATCGCCGGCCAACGCTGACGCCGGACACGCTGCCGAGCACGGCTCTGGCCTCGGAGCGCTATCTCGACATCGTGCGGGCCGGTGGCTGGCCGAGCTTGCCCAAGGGCACGAACCTCAAGGAAGGTTCGAAAGGTGCCGCCGTCATCACGCTCAAGCGCCGCCTTGCCATCACCGGGGATTTCGAGGGCGAGATGGCTGGCGATGTGTTCGACGGCTCGCTTGGCGCTGCGGTCAGGCGCTTCCAGTTCCGCCATGGCCTGCGCCAGACCGGCATCGTGGCCGGGCGCACGCTCGACGAGATGAATGTGAGCGCCCAGACGCGCTTCCGCCAGCTTGCCTCTTCGGCGCAGCGCATTGCCGGCAGCACTTTCGCTTTCGGCCAGCGCTATGTGGTGGTGAACATTCCCTCCGCCCATGTCGAGACGGTGGAGAACGGCGTGGTCAGCCGCCGTTACGTGGCCATTGTCGGCCGGCCCGACCGGGCTTCGCCCACGGTGGAGACGCGCATCACGGCGGTCAACCTCAACCCCAACTGGACGCTGCCGCCGACGATCATCAAGGAAGACATCATCCCCGGCATGCAGAAAGGCCGCAATGTGCTGGCCCAGAAGGGGGTCAAGGTCTTTGCCGGCGGGCAGGAAATCCCGGCCTCCAGCATTGACTGGTCGAGCGCGCGGGCGCTGAACTACACCTATCGGCAGGAGCCGGGACCGCGCAATGCGCTGGGTCGGGACCGCGCAATGCGCTGGGTCTGGTGCGCATCGACATGCCAAACCGCGATGCGGTGTTCATGCATGACACGCCGTCTCGCAACCTGTTCGGCGGCGATCAGCGCTTCAACTCGTCGGGCTGCGTGCGCGTGCAGGATGTGCGCGATCTGGCATCCTGGCTGCTGGATGGCACGGGCGGTGGCTGGGACCGCAAGGCCATTGATGCCGGCATCGCCAAGGGCGAGCGCAAGGACATCCGCCTTGCCCGCGCCGTGCCGGTGGCCTGGGTCTACATGACCGGCTATGCCACGCCCGATGGCGTGATCCACTTCCGCCCCGATGTCTATGGCATC
>JALORF010000095.1 GCA_025459195.1 Beijerinckiaceae bacterium | reverse complement strand
GCCGCCAGTTCCTGTTCGAACAGGGCATCGAGCGCAGCCTGATCGGCGGGCGCAGCGCTGGCCGGCTCTGCCGGCAACGGTGCCCCTTCAGGCACAGGCTCAGGTTCGGGCGGGGGATCCGGCTCGAGCCCTGCCTCTTCCAGCCATGCTGCGGCGAGATCATCGTCGGCGCTGCGCCTCGCGGTTTTGGCCAGCGGCGCAGCGTGTGCCGGCTGTGGCGCCTGAGCGGCTTGAGTCTCGCGGGGCGCTTCGGCAAGCGGTGCTGCATCATCGGCTGCGGTGACCGGTGCGGCCACGAAGAAATCGGCGCGGCAACTGGCGCAGCGCACCATCCGGCCCTCGGGGCCGATCTTGTCGTCATCAATGCTGTATCTGCTTGCGCAGGTCGGGCAGACAATGAGCATGGCGAATCAGCGTGACAATCCGGCGGCATCCAGGAACGGTTGATCGCCAGTTGGCCGTGTTCATGGTTAATGCTTGGTGAAGACGGGTGAGACCTCCGGGTCCGGAGAGGTGGCAATGGTCCGGTTTGAAGGCGTCGGCCTTCGTTACGGCATGGGACCGGAGGTGCTGAGGGACATCACCTTCAGCGTCGAGCCCCGCTCGTTCCAGTATCTCACGGGGCCATCGGGCGCGGGCAAGACCACGCTGCTCAAGCTGATGCTGCTCTCGCTGAAGCCGACGCGGGGGCTGGTCAACCTGTTCGGCCACGATGTCACCCGCCGCCAGAACGATGCCCTCAGCGCGGCGCGCCGGCGCATGGGGGTCGTGTTCCAGGATTTCCGTCTGCTCGACCATCTCACCGTCTACGAGAATGTCTCGCTGCCGATGAAGGTGAAGGGGCGTGAGGAGGCAAGCTATCGCAGCGAGGTGATCGAGTTGCTGCGCTGGGTCGGGCTGGGCGAACGCATGCACTCGATCCCGCCGGTCCTCTCCGGCGGCGAGAAGCAGCGCGCGGCCATTGCGCGGGCGCTGATCGTCAAGCCGGAACTGCTGCTGGCGGATGAGCCCACCGGCAATGTCGATCCGACGCTGGCGCGCCGCCTGCTCAGGCTGTTCATGGAGTTGCAGCAATTGGGAACGGCCGTGGTCATCGCCACCCATGATCTCAACCTGATGGACCAGCACGATGCGCGCCGCCTCGTGCTGGCCAACGGCTACCTGCACGTGGACGGCTGAGGCGATGGCGCGCGATCCGGCTCTCATGATCGGCACCCTTCGCGCCAGGCTCTCGGCCTGGTTCGGGGAGAAGCGAGGTGCCAAGGCTCCGGCAGGCGGTGTCGACGGCGTGGTGCCGCGCGGCATGATGCCGGATATTCCCGGCTTGCCGGCGGGCCTCAAGCGGGAGCAGCCGCTGATCCCGGTTGATTCCGCCGCCAGCCGCGCGCTGGTTGCCGTGATTGCGATCCTGACCTTCCTGGCCGCGCTGGCGGGCGGGGCTGCGCACATGGTGGCGCGCGCTTCGAGCGACTGGCGCAGCGCCGTGTCCAACGAGATGACCATCCAGATCAAGCCTGATGTCCGCCGCTCGATCGAGGATGATCTGAAGAAGGCCGCCGACCTGTTCCGTGGGGCGGCGGGGGTCGAGGCCGTGCGCATCGTGCCGCGCGCGGAGTCTGACCGGCTGCTCGAACCATGGCTTGGCACGGGGTTTGGGGCCGGGCTTGGCACCGGTCTTGGCCTGGCCGAACTGCCCGTGCCGCGCCTCGTGATCGTGACCATCGCGCGCGGCTCGCGGCCTGACAACGAGGCCTTGCGCCAGAGCCTCCGGCGCGAGGTTCCCGGTGCCAGTCTCGATGATCACCGGTTGTGGATCGGCCGGCTCTCGACCATGGCCAACACGTTGATCCTGGCCGGTGTCGTGGTCGTCATCCTGGTGACGGCGGCGGCGGGTCTGGCGGTGGCCTTCGCCACGCGCGGCGCGATGGCCGGCAGCCAGGATTCAGTCGAGGTGCTGCATCTGGTCGGTGCCGATGACAGCTTCATCGCGCGCGAATTCCAGGGCCGCTTCCTCAAGCTCGGGCTGGAAGGCGGGGCCATCGGCGGGCTGGTGGCGCTGGTGGTCACGGCAGTGCTGGGCTGGATCAGCCTGAGCTGGAGTTCGGGGCCGGGCGCGGACCAGTTGCAGGCGCTGTTCGGCTCGTTCGAGATCGGCTGGATCGGCTATCTGATCGTGATCCTGATCGCTGCGATGGTGGCGCTGATTGCCGGGCTGGTTTCGCGGCTCACCGTGCGGCGGCACCTCAAGGAGATGGCCTGAAGCCGGAACGGCCAGTTGACAGGGTGTCTTGCGAGACAACGGGCTGCTCGGCAGCCTGTCTTGCCAATTGGGCCATCAGGTCTATCGTGGGGCTTTGCGTTGCCGTTCGTCCTGTCTCTTTGATGCCTCGATTGGACTGTATTTTCCAAGCATGTCGTTGATCCGCGGCCAAGACATTGCCCCCGATGCGCCAGCGTCGGCCCAGAAGGCCTTGCCCGTTGCGCGCGGCGGGCGGCGGTTGCGTCAGGCGGCGTTCGTCCTGCTCGCGCTGGGTCTGGGCGCTGCGCTCTGGCTGGTTCAGGATTTTCTCACGTTCAGCCGCTCCATCGCCACCTTCGAGCCGCGCAACCCCGAGCGTGCCGACGGCATCGTGGTGCTGACGGGCGGCTCGCAGCGGCTGTCAGACGGCCTTGGTCTGCTCGCGGAGGGCCATGGCAGGCGGCTCTTGATCAGCGGCGTTTACCAGAAGACCGGTCGCGACGAGATTGCCCGCCATGCCCGCGACCTGCGCCCGATGCTGGCGTGCTGTGTCGATCTCGGCAAGAGCGCGCGCAACACCATCGGCAATGCCATCGAGGCGCGGCGCTGGGCGCAGTCCAACGGCTTCACCTCGCTGCTGGTCGTGACATCGAACTACCACATGCCGCGCACCGTCGGAGAGTTCCGCCATGCGCTGCAGGACATGCGGCTGATCGGCCACCCGGTGGTCAGCGACAGCGTCGACATCACGCGGCTGTGGTCCGATGCCGGTGTCTTTCGGGTGGTGGGGGCCGAGTATCTCAAGTTCGTGGTCTCCCGGGCCCGGCACCTGATCGAGAGTGATCCGGAAACATCACGCCTGCCGATCCTGGTGGGCCGGCAAAAGCCGGTCGGCCATCTGCCGATCGAACGGGCGGACAATCCCTGATCCTGTGGCCAGGCGGCTGGCCTTGCGCGCCGCGAACGGCCCGGCCTGCGGAATTCCAGCCCTGCGGGCTTGACGCCATGGCTGCCTGTCGTGTTTGACCGCAGGCATGCTTCAGCTTCGATCCCTGATCTTCAACGTCATGTTCTATCTGAACATGATCGTGTGGATGCTCGTTCTCATCCCGTCCTACCTGTTGCCGCGCATGGTGTTCATGCGGGCGGCACGGGCCTGGGCATGGTCATCGCTGTGGCTGCTCAAGGTGATCTGCGGCACGCGCTTCGAGCTTCGCGGGCGCGAGAACATCCCGCAAGGCGGCTTCCTGGTCGCGTGCAAGCACCAGTCGATGTGGGAGACCTTCGCGCTGTTCTGCGTGCTGGACGATCCGGCCTTCGTGCTGAAGAGCGAATTGCAATGGGTGCCGCTGTTCGGCTGGTATACGTGGAAGGCGCGCTCGATCCCGATCAATCGCAAGGGCGGCTCATCGGCACTGACACAGATGAACGCCAGGGCCGGCGATGAGATCCGCCATGGCCGCCAGGTCGTGATCTTCCCGGAAGGCACGCGCACGGCACCGGGTGCCAAGCCCTCCTACAAGTATGGCATCGTCCACATGTATGACCAGATCGGCATCACCTGCGTGCCGATGGCGTTGAACTCCGGCGTGTTCTGGCCACGGCGCAAGTTCCTGCGCCATCCCGGCACCATCGTGGTCGAGGTGCTGCCCGCGATCCCGCCGGGGCTGAGCCGGGAGGCCTTCTTCGCCGGCATGACAACCGCCATCGAAGCGGCCTCGGACCGGCTGCTGGCGGAGGCGCGCGCAGGCTTTCCGGCCTGACCGGTCGCGACCTTCCGTCGTCGGCAAGTGTCAACTTAAATTGACGCTGCTGTCTGACTAAGTAGAGTTACATCTCTTGATCGAATCCATTTTCACGCGTAAAACTGTTAATTGAAGTGGCGGCACTGTGCGCGACGCTTCGCGAGGCACGCCGCATGAACGGGTTTCAAGGCAACAGCGAAACCGGCAACGCCCGGATCAGCCGCTCGCGTGTGACGTTGCAGATGATTGCAAGGCAGCTTGCTGTCTCGACAGCAACCGTTTCGCTGGCCCTGCGTGACAGTCCGCTGGTTGCCGATACCACCAAACGCAAGGTCAAGAAGGCAGCCCGCGATCTCGGCTACACCTACAACCGCAGTGCCGCTGCGCTCAGGATGGCCCGGACCAACATCATCGCCGTGGCGCTGCACAACATTCTCAATCCCTACTTCGCCGAAATCCTGTCGGCGGTGGAGCAGCGTGCCATCGAGAATGGCCGGACGGTGATGTTCGGCAGTTGCGCCGGCGACAGCGAGCGCCAGGAGCGGGTGCTGACGACCTTGCGCGAATATCGGCCTGACGGGCTGCTGTTCTGCCCGACTGTCGGCACCGAGAGCGAGCATCTCGACCACCTCATCGCCTCCGGCATTCCGGTCGTGCAGATCGTGCGCGAGATCGAGGATACCGGCTTCGATTTCGTCGGCGTCGACGACGAGCAGGCCGCAACCCTTGCGGTCAACCATCTCGTCTCCCTCGGCCACAAGCGCATCGCGATGCTTGGCGGCTCGGTCAATGTCTCGACCGGTCGTGCGCGGCATGCCGGTTATTGCAAGGCGATGGTGGCGGCGGGTCTGACGCCGGACACATCCTTGCATGTGCAGGGCGCGGAAACGCGGGAGGCCGGCATCAACGGTGCCCATTGGCTGCTGGAGCGCCGCGACAGGCCGACCGCGATCTACTGCTACAACGATCTGACCGCGCTCGGCGCGATGGTCGGCATGCGCCAGCAGGGTATCGAGCCGGGCCGCGATGTCTCGATCATCGGCTGCGACGACATTGCCGAGGCTGCTGCCTCCTTTCCCGGCCTGACGACCGTGCGCGGCAACCATGTCGAGATGGTCCACAAGGCCCTCGATGTGCTCAACGAACGCATGAATGCGCCGACCATGCCGCCCAGGCGGCTGAGGGTTGCTCCGGCGCTGGTGGTGCGCGGGACGACGGCGCGCCTGGCGGCTTGACGCTGCCGCCATTGCCGGGGAAAGGTGGCGCCGATTCACCTCGAGCGCAGCCATGGTCATGTCCAAGCCTGAAATCCTCGCCGTCGGCGGCATGATGCCCTTTGTGGCAAGCCGCCTCGCGGAGGCGTTCGTCGTGCATGCCCTTCCAGGCGACGCGGCCGGTTTCGCCGCGCTCTCCGGTGTGCGCGGCATTGCCATGGCTGGCTCCAAGGCGCGGCTCGATGCGGGCCTGATGGCGCGGTTGCCGGCGCTGGAGATCATCGCCAATTTCGGCGTCGGCTACGATTCCATCGACGCGGATGCGGCTGCCAGCCGTGGCATCATCGTCACCAACACGCCCGATGTGCTGACCGAGGAGGTGGCCGATCTCACGCTCGGCCTGCTGCTTGGCACCATCCGGCAATTGCCGCAGGCTGACCGCTATCTCAGGGCAGGCCAGTGGCTGCACAAGCCGTTTCCGTTCACCACCAGCCTGCGCACACGCAGCATCGGCATTGTCGGCCTCGGGCGCATCGGCAAGGCGGTTGCCAGGCGGCTGGAGCCGTTCGGCGTGCCCATCGCCTATCATGGTCGCAGCCGGCAGCCGGATGTGCCCTATCGCCATTACCCGTCGCTGCTGGCCATGGCCGCCGATGTTGACACGCTGGTCAGCGTCGCTCCCGGCGGTGAAGCCACCCGCCATCTGATCAATGCCGAGGTGCTGAAGGCCCTCGGCCCTGACGGCATCCTGGTCAATGTCGGGCGCGGCTCGGTGGTCGACGAGGCGGCGCTGATTGCGGCACTGCGGGACAAGGTGATCCTGTCCGCCGGTCTCGATGTGTTCGAGGACGAGCCGCGAGTGCCGGCGGAGCTGATCGGCATGGATCATGTCGTGCTGCTGCCGCATGTCGGCTCGGCCTCGCATCACACCCGCGAGGGCATGGGCCAGTTGCAGATCGATAACCTCACGAGCTGGTTCTCCGGCAAAGGCCCCCTCACACCTGTGGCGGAAACACCATGGCCCAGACCTTGACCATTCGGACCTTGACCTTCCCGACCTTGCGCAACGCCGGCCTTGCCGCCGTCACCCTGCTGGGATCGGCCCTGCTGGCTGGAGCGGCGCAGGCGCAAGGCGCGCGGCCGGCCGCGGTGCCGCCCGCCATCCAGCAGCTTGCCGGCGCCTGGGAACTGATCGGGCAGGGAGGGGCCCGCAAGTGCAGGATCACCCTGCGCAACGTCGAGGTGAAAGGCGGACGGGCTCTGGGCTACCCTGCAACATGCCGGCGCGGCCTGCCAATCCTGGGCAGGATCAGCGCCTGGACGGTCTCCGATGATGGCCTGATCCGGCTCACCGATGCCTCCGGCCAGCCCGTGCTGTCATTCAGCGAGGACAGCGAGGCGTTCCGGCTGAAGGCCTCGGCCGATGGTGCCGACTACCAGATCGATTCACTCGGCAAACCACGGCGCTATGTGCCGCGCATTGCCAACGCCCCGGCCGCGCCGCGCGTCGCCTTCGATCCGGCCAAGGCCCCGCCGCGTGAAAGCATACCTGGCACCTACACCATGATCCGCTATGGCGGGCAGGAGGTCTGCCGCGTCGTGCTGGGCACCAATCCCGGCGCTGCCGACGGGCGGTTCCTGACGAATTTCCCGACAAGGTGCCGCGACAAGGGCCTTCAGGTCTTCGATGCGGTGGCATGGCGCTATACGGGCGGCAAGGTTTACCTGATCGCGCGGCGCGGCCACGAGATGACGCTGGTTCCGACTGCCGACGGTGAATGGCAGAAGGACCCGCCGGGTGGCTCCGAACTGACCCTTCGGCGCCTGCCGAACTGACTGGTCCGTGCCGCCGGGCTGGCTCAGGCCACGAAGCTGCCACCCAGTTCGTCGTCGATGTGAACGCGGATGATGTCCTCGAAACTGGTTTCAGCCCTGAATCCGAGGGCCAGCGCCCGGGCAGGATCGAAATTGCGCGGCCAGCCGGCGACGATGCCCTGAATGACCGGGTCCGGCTCGCGCCTGATGCGCGCGGTGACCGACTTGCCGGCCACCCGCTCCAGCGCCGCGATCTGCTCGGCCACCGTGCAGGACAGGCCCGGCATGCTGAGATTGCGGCGTGGGCCGACGGCAGCGAGGTCCATGGTCGCGGCATGGATGAGAAAGCCCACGGCCGAGCGCGGGCTGGCATGCCAGTGGCGCACATCGTCCGACACGGGCAAAACGGCCTCCTGCCCGGCGAGCGGCTCGCGGATGATGTTCGAGAAGAACCCGGAGGCGGCCTTGTTCGGCTTGCCGGGGCGCACGCACACGGTGGGCAGGCGGATGCCGATGCCATCGAAGATGCCGCGCCGGCTGTAATCCGCCAGCAGCAACTCGCCGATGGCTTTCTGCGTGCCGTAGCTGGTGAGCGGCGTGAGGTGGAACTCGTCCCCGATGCGCTCGTGGAACGGTGCGCCGAACACGGCAATCGAGGAGGTGAAGATCAGGCGCGGACGATAGCCGTCGGCGATCGCGCGCACGGCCTCGAACAGGTCTCGGGTGCCATCGAGGTTGATGCGGTAGCCCTTGTCGAAATCCGCTTCCGCCTCGCCCGAGACGATGGCGGCCAGATGCACGATGAGGTCGGGCCGCCCCGCCACCAGCCTTGTGGCTTCACCAGCGGCTGACAGGTCGCCAGCGGTGAGGCTGACAGAGAAGGCCGCTCCCGCAGGGGCTGCCGGCATCACCACGTCATGCAAGGTGGCATGCCGGATGGCCTGCCCGCCGAGATGGCCATCGGCGGCCAGTCGTTCGAGAAACTTGCGGCCGACCATGCCGGCAGCGCCAAGGACCAGGATGTGCATCAGTTCAGACTTTCCGTGAAACGGTGCGGGCCGGACGGCGGATGCGGCATTCAGAGGGCAAAGCCGCCATCGACCATGTGGATGTGGCCGGTCGTGTAGCTGGCTTCGTCGGATGCCAGATAGACCGCGAGCGCTGCCACTTCGTCCGCCGTGCCGAGCCGGCCCATGGGCTGGCGGTCGACAAAGGCCTGGCGCACGGCATCGATGGCCGTGCCGGTGCTGGCGGCGAGGCTGGCGATGCGCTCGTCCAGCGACGGCGACTGGATGGTGCCGGGGCAGATCGCGTTGGCGCGCACGCCGCGCTTGATGAAATCCGCCGCGACCGCCTTGGTCAGGCCAATCACGGCGGCCTTGGTCATGCCGTAGGCATAGCGGTTCGGGATGCCGCGAATCGAACTGGCACCGGAGGCGATGTTGATGATCGAGCCGCCGCCGGCCTCCAGCATGCCGGGCAGGACGGCGCGGATCATGCGGTGCATCGAGGTGACGTTGAGATCGAAGGAGAAATTCCAGTCCTCCTCGCTGCATTCGAGAATGCTGCCGTGATGCACGAAACCGGCAGCATTGACGAGGATGTCGACAGGGCCGGCCTTTGCGGCAAGCGCCGCCACGGCCTTCGATGAGCGCACGTCGAGCTTGCGCCGGGTGACGCGCGGCAGATCGGCGAGTTTGGCGAGGTCGAGGTCGGTGGCGATGACGCGTGCGCCCTCGCGGACGAATGCTTCTGCGATGGCGCGGCCGATGCCTTGCCCCGCGGCCGTCACCAAAGCTGTCTTGTGTTTCAGTCGCCCTGCCATTGCGTGCCTCCCCGCCCGATCGCCCGCGTCTGGTGCCGGGCCTATGGCATCATGGCGCGGCTTGGCGCGAACGACCAGAGCCGGTGACGCAGATCGTGCATGCGGGGGCCGGAGCGGAGGGATTGTGGTGGGCAGGAACCTGCCGGACCTGATCCTTCAGAACCTGATCCTAGCTGGCGAGCGCCGTCTGGGCTGCCTTCATCACGGCATTCATCAGGTAAGGCCGGCGCAGGTTGTGCGCGACGTGGAGCATCAGGTCGATGTCGCGGGTGAAGAACGGCTTGCGCAGGAAATGGGTCAGGCCGAGATGCTTGAGCGACTGGCCGAGGCCGCCGTCATTCGACGGCAGGATCGAGACCACGGTGGTCTCCGGATGCAGGTTCTGCATCTGGCAGGCCGCTTCCAGCCCGCTGATGCCATTGAGGTTGGAATCCATCAGCACGAGATCGAAGGGCTTCATCCGTGCCAGCTTGATGGCGTGGCCGCCATTGTCGGTCTCGTGGATGTCCATGGCGAAGCGGCTGGCGCTGACCACCTTGCGCACCATGGCGCGCGTCTGGTCGCCGGCATCGGCAATCAGAACCCGGGTCGGCTTGCTCATCCGCGCGAAATTCCCCAAAAGATTCTGCACATCCTCCTGCGAGAAGGGCTTCTTCAGGAACTCGTAGGCCTGAAGCTCGGTGCAGAGCATGCCCCAGTTGGGCAATACCACTGCGGAGGTGAGGATCAGGAACGGGCGCTTGCCGTCGCGACGGGCCTCGGTGACCACGTCCGGGCCCGACATCTGCGGCATGGTCACATCCATGATGACCGCGTCGATTTTCTGCGAGCGCAGCAGCGCCAGCGCTTCTGGGCCGGACTTCGCTTCATGGATGCGGGCCGTGGGCAAGGTTTCCCTGATCGCCGGCATGACCATGGCGCGAATGTCCGGAGACTGGTCTGCGACCAGAATACCAAGCTCGCGCGGTTCGATTGCACTGGAAGCAGAAGCCATGGGTCAAAGCCGTTCTGGAGCGATTGCCAGAGTTTTTATGCCAATCTGGTTGCCGAGTGGTTAAGCCAAACCGAGATGGCTGGCTTCTGAGCCGGGTCTTGCGGCATTATCTGGCCGGTCAGGCGCGCGGATGGGCGCTTTTGTAGGCGGCCATCAGGCGGCTGGCATCAATGCGCGTGTAGATCTGAGTGGTGGCCAGAGAGGCATGGCCGAGCAGGTCCTGGATGGCTCTGAGATCACCGCCACGCCCGAGCAGGTGCGTGGCGAAGGAATGACGCAAGGCGTGGGGGGTCGCGCTGTCTGGCAGGCCGAGCGCGCCGCGCATGTGCTCCACCGCCAACTGGATGATGCGCGGCGACAAGGGGCCGCCGCGAGCGCCGACGAACAGAGGCCCATCCGCCGGCAGCGGCCAGGGGCATTGATCCAGATAGGCGGCTATGGCCGCGCTGACCGGGGCGATGACCGGCGATTCGCGCCGCTTGCCGCCTTTGCCGAGCACGATGATGCTGTCCTTGCCGGCGACGGGCGCATCGCGGCGCTGCAAGCCCAGCGCCTCGGAGATGCGCAGGCCGCAGCCATAGAGCAGCGCCAGCACCGCCGCATCGCGGGCGAGAATCCAGGGTGCGCGCTCCTCGCCATCGCGTGTCCCGGTGCTGGTCAGTGCGCGGGCGGCGGGGGCCGCGATCGGGCGCGGCAAGGTGCGCGCGATGCGCGGGCCGCGCACGTTGACGATGGCCGAGGCATTGGCAAGGCCATGCTGTTCGAGGTGGCGGGCGAAGGATCGCAAGGAGGCAAGCTGGCGCATCAGCGTGCGGCTCTCGATGCCGTCACGGCGGCGCGCGGCCAGGAAGGCGCGGATGTC
>JALORF010000236.1 GCA_025459195.1 Beijerinckiaceae bacterium | reverse complement strand
GGCCTTGGCCGGCTGCGCTGGTGGGTGCTGAACTGGAATGAGCCGTCCATCGCGTTCTACCGCTCGCTTGGCGCCGAGGCCAAGGATGCGTGGACGACGTTCGGGCTGTCCGGCGAGGCGCTGGCGCGGCTTGCGGGCAGGGCGGCAGGCCCATGAGCGTGCCCCTCATTGCAGTGGCGGCACTGGCCGACAACCGTGTCATCGGCAACGACAACCGGCTGATCTGGCGGCTGAAAACCGACCTCAAACGCTTTCGCGCGCTCACCATGGGGCGTCCGCTGATCATGGGCCGCAAGACCTTCCAGTCGATCGGCAAGGCGCTTCCGGGCCGTCACACGGTGGTGCTGACGCGCGATCCGGGCTTTCAGGCCGAGGGCGTTGTGCTGGCCCGTTCGCTCGATCAGGCGCTGGCGCTGGGGCAGGGACTTGCCAGCAGCCATGGTGCCGATGCAGTGGTGATCGGCGGCGGGGCCGACCTGTATGCCCAGACCTTGCCCTTGTGCGAGCGGCTGCACCTGACCTTCGTCCACGCCGAGCCGGCTGGCGACGCGCTCTTCCCGGAGTTTGCCCGCTCCGAATGGCAGCAGATCGCCAGCAGCAGCCATCCTGCCGGCCCTGATGATGAGCATCCGTTCACCTTTCTTGATCTGAAACGTCGCATCTGACGTCTGGCGTGTTGACGGAAGGGCTGGCGATGCCCAATTCACGCAGTGACGTGGGACGCCGCGATGCGTGACCACAGCACGAACTCAACAAAGGCGGTTTTCATGCCCTGGAGCAATCAAAGCGGGGGAGGCGGCAGCAGCGGCGGCGGCGGGGGTGGTCCCTGGGGCAATCGCGGCGGCGGCGGTGGTGGCGGCGGCAATGGCGGTGGCCCATGGGGCGGCGGTGGCGGCGGCGGTCCTTCGGGCCCGCAAGGCGGCCCTCCCGATCTTGAAGCCATCCTGCGCAAGGGCCAGGACCGGCTCAAGAACATCATGCCCGGCGGTACCGGCGGCGGCATGAGCGCCAAGGGCGCGGTGTTGATCGGGCTTCTGGCCGTGTTCGGCTGGCTGGCCACGGGCTTCTTCACCGTGCGGCCCGACGAGATCGGCATCAAGACGGTGTTCGGCAAGTACACGACCAAGACGGCCCCCGGCCTTGACTGGAACTGGCCGGCCCCGATCGGCGGCGTGATCAAGCCGCGCGTCACCCAGATCAACCGCATGGAAATCGGCTCTGCCCTGCTGGTCAACCAGCGCGGGCAGCAGGTCCAGCGCCAGAGCGGCGAAGACAGCCTGATGCTGACCGGTGACGGCAACATCGTCGATGTCGCCTTCCAGGTGCAGTGGCAGATCGACCCGGCGCGCCCGGAAAACTTCGTGTTCAACATCCAGAACCCGGAGAGCAACATCCGGGCCGTGGCGGAAAGCTCGATGCGCGAGGCCATCGGCCGGCGTCCGATCCAGCCGATCCTGACGACGGATCGCGTGCCGATCGAGACGGAGGTGCGCACCCTGCTTCAGGACACGCTGAACTCCTACAATGCCGGCGTGCTGATCAGCGGCCTGCAGATGCTCAAGGCCGACCCGCCGGCGCAGGTCATCGAAGCGTTCCGCGACGTCCAGGCTGCCCAGCAGGACCAGAGCCGTCTGCGCAACGAGGCTGAAACCTACGCCAGCCGCGTCGTGCCGGAAGCGCGCGGTCAGGCTGCCCGCCTGATCCAGGAGGCGGAAGCCTACCGGGAGCGCTCGGTGGCGGAGGCGACCGGTCAGGCCTCGCGCTTCAGCCAGATCTACGAGCAGTATCGTCTGGCACCGGATGTGACGCGCGAGCGCCTGTTCCTCGAGACAATGGAACGTGTGTTCGGCGGCATGGACAAGGTGATCATCGACCAGAACACCGGTGGTGCGGGCAATGGCGTGGTGCCATTCCTGCCGCTCGACCAGCTCCAGCGTCGTCCGACGGCTCAGACCCAGCAGGGAACGACACGATGAACAGCCCCCTGAAACTCGTCTCCATGGTCGTGCTTGGCGCGATTGCGCTGGTTGCGGTCCTGTCGGCCTTCGTTGTGCAGCAGACCCAGCAGGCCCTCGTTCTGCGCTTCGGTGCGATCAACCGGGTGATCACGGACCCGGGCCTGAAGTTCAAGATGCCCTTCATCGACTCGGTGATCACCATCGACAAGCGCGTGCTGGATCTCGACCTGCCCGTGCAGGAAGTGCTGGCTTCGGACCAGAACCGGTTGTCGGTGGATGCGTTCGCCCGTTACCGGATCACCAACGCGCTGCTGTTCTTCCAGACGGTCAACAACATCAACGGCGCCAACGCCCAGATGAACCGCATCGCCAACTCGTCGATCCGCAACACGCTGGCCGATGCCACCTACACCGCCATTGTGCGGACGGATCGCGCTGCCCTGATGAACCGCATCCAGGATGATGTGAACCGTCAGGCGCGTGCCTTCGGCATCGAGATCGTTGACGTCAGGCTGACCCGCGTGGACCTGCCGGCTGCCAACAGCCAGGCCGTGTTCCAGCGCATGCAGACCGAGCGCCAGCGCGAGGCTGCGGACCTGCGCGCCAACGGTTCGCAGACCTCGCAGGAAATCCGCGCGCGTGCAGACCGCGATGTGCAGGTTCTGCTCGGCGAAGCGGGTCGAAAGGCCGACGAGACGCGCGGTCAGGGCGATGCCGAGCGCAATCGCATCTTCGCGGCAGCGTTCAACAAGGACCCGGAGTTCTTCTCGTTCTACCGCTCGATGCAGGCCTATGAGACCGGGCTGAAAGCGGGCGAGACCCGGATGGTGCTGTCGCCCAACTCCGACTTCTTCCGCTTCTTCAACGATCCTCAGGGTCGTCAGCGGCAAGAC
>JALORF010000235.1 GCA_025459195.1 Beijerinckiaceae bacterium | reverse complement strand
TAGGTGTCGTCCGAGAAGTCCTCGTGGCCCGGCGTGTCGAGCAGGTTGTAGACACAGCCGCCATGCTCGAAGGTCATCACCGAGGTGACGACCGAAATGCCGCGCTGGCGCTCGATCTTCATCCAGTCGGATGATGTCTGCCGGCGGCCTGCCTTGGCCTTGACCTCGCCGGCAAGCTGGATCGCGCCGCCGAACATCAGCAGCTTCTCTGTCAGCGTGGTTTTCCCCGCGTCCGGGTGCGAGATGATCGCAAAGGTGCGGCGGCGCTGGTGTTCGGCCATGGGCGCTGTGCTGGGGGCCGGCCTTGGGTCGGGCGAGGTGGTGTCGGTCATGGCCGCCTGAGTAGCGGCGAATGCGCCGGTGTCAATTCCGCCGCTCCACCAAGGGGCGCTCCGGCCGGGCCGGGCCGGGCGACCCCACTTCAGGATTCTGCCACCCATGTCGCTTTGCCAGCGTCACACGATATTCCGCTTGACGATGCCTGCAGCCAACAGCAATGACTCTGCGCATGCTTCCGAGCCAGACCCTTTTCGACCGCCGACGCCGCCGCTGGACCCTAGCAGCGGTCCTTTGGGCTGTGTGTCGATTAGCATCCTTCCGCTGTGTGCCTGCATCATTGTAGACCACATCCACCGGAAAAGCCCGGCCCGCATTCCCGAACCTCCGCAGCCCTCGGCTCCGGGGGTTTTCTTTTGAACGAACCTTGAAAGGACATCACCATGAGCATCCGTGTCGGCATCGTTGGCATCAGCGGTTTTGGCGGCGGCGAGGCCATGCGCCTCCTCGCGAGCCATCCTGCCTTCGAACTGGTCTACGCAGCAGGCGAGGGCAGCGCCGGCAGCCGTCTCGTGGACCGCTTTCCCGGTGTGCCGGCCAAGCTGGGCGGACTGATGATTGAGAAGTGGGACACTGCGACCCTGCCGAAGCTCGACGTGCTGTTTGCCTCATTGCCGACAGGCTCCTCTGCCGAAGCGCTGGCGCGTGTCTCGAAGGAGGTGAAGATCGTCGATATCGGCGGCGACCACCGCCATACCGAGGGTTGGGCCTACGGGCTGGCCGATGTCTGGCCCGACCAGATCATGGGTCGGACTCGCATCGCAAACCCCGGCTGCTTCCCTGCTGCGACGCTGACCGCGTTGGCGCCTCTCCTGACCAACAAGCTGATCGAGCCCGGCAACATCGTGATCGACGCCAAGACGGGCATTTCCGGTGCTGGGCGGGGCGGCGGCGACAGCAAGTTCGGTTATGCCGAGAGCAACGAGAACCTGGTGCCCTATGGCCTGCTTAAGCACGTCCATATGCCCGAGATGGCCAAGACGATCGAGCGATTGAGCGGCGGGAGCGCGACCGGGCTGGTGTTCACGCCGCATCTCGTGCCGATGACCCGTGGTGTCCTCGTTACCATGTACTGCCGCGGCAGCGCGACCACGGAACAGTGCATCGACGCGGCCCGAGCCTTCTATGCCGGGCGGGCGTTCGTCCGCGTGACCGACAGGCCGCCACAGACCAAATGGGCGACCGGCTCCAACCTCGTCTTCGTCAGTTATGCGGCGGACCCGGAGCGCAACCTGGTCATCGCGATGGGTGTTGTCGACAATCTCGGCAAGGGAGCGGCCGGACAGGCTGTGCAGAATGCAAACCTGATCTGTGGCCTGCCGGAGACCGCTGGACTGGAGGGTGCCCCGGTCTGGCCGTGACGGTGGGGCTTCTAGGCATCTGTCGGGCGGAAAGGGAGGGCATCTCTGCCACCATTCAACAGCTTTCACGCGGACAATGGCGCTTGCCAGCGGGTGGCCCATCGGACATGATCGGCGTCTTGGGGTTTCCGCACTCTCGTCCTGCGCCACTATGTCGTCAGTCCCTCAGCATCATCGCCTGTTCGAACGGCCCTACAGTCGCGCCGAGATCATTTCGGATGGGGCGGTGCACATCGTCGGCCTTGTGGCCGCGCTCATCGGCCTCACCGCGCTGGTGATGCTGACGGCGCGCTGGCGCGGCATGGTCGAGGTCTCTGCCGTGGTGATCTATGGTGTAGCGCTGGTGACGATGCTGGGCTGCTCGCTGGCTTACAACATGATGCCGGTCTCGCCGCTGAAATGGCTGCTGCGGCGTTTCGATCATTGCGGCATCTATCTTCTGATTGCCGGCACCTACACGCCGCTGCTGACGCAGGTCTCCGATCCGTTCACGGCCTATGCCCTTGCCGTGACCGTCTGGGGCGGCGCGATCACCGGCATCGTCATGTCGCTGGGCTTTCCGGGGCGCGGCGAGAAGTTCAAGGTCGCAGCTTATCTGGCGCTGGCCTGGGTGGCTGTGCTGGCCTTCAAGCCGCTGACGGCATCGTTGCCGGGGCTGACCATGACGCTGGTTGTGGTGGGCGGCCTGCTCTACACGGCGGGCGTGATCTTCTATCGCTGGAACAGCCTGAAGTTCCAGAATGTCATCTGGCACGGTTTTGTTGTCAGTGCCGCGACCTGCCATTTCGCCGCCATTGCTTCGGCCATGGCGGGCATCTGACCAGCCCGGGCTCCGCCTGCAGCGGCTGAGCGCGCGGCACGAAGGCCGGTGGCGGAGGGCTGCCCTGCGTGGCAGGCATGCAAACAGTCATTGACTCCGGCGCGGGGTGTCGATAGAGCTTGATCACGATTTAGGCCGGATACCTAGGCCCGCCGCGCGTTAGCGTCGGTCTGCTGATGAGCTTCTTTCCAAAGTCGAGCAACGCGCGATCAAGCACATTCGCAGGGTCGTCGCTTCATCCACGAAGGTAAGAGAACATGAGCGAAGGTACGGTCAAGTGGTTCAACGCAACGAAGGGCTATGGTTTCATCCAGCCCAGCGATGGCGGAACCGATGTGTT
>JALORF010000094.1 GCA_025459195.1 Beijerinckiaceae bacterium | reverse complement strand
AAACCTGCCGCCAGGCGCAGACCCGAAAGCCTTCACCGACCTGCTGTTTGGCCGTGTCGCCGCCGAAGACATCGCAATCTATGACAGCACCGATCTGAACCGGTTTGCCACAGGGGCGCTGGAACAGCTCGCCAGAGCGCGCAAGCCGCGGATCACCCATGTCAGCCTTCGCGACGAGGCTGTCGATCATGCCGGTGTCCGCCGCCAGATCACCATCGTCGAGGTGATCAACGACAACATGCCGTTCCTGCTCGATTCGACCCTCTCGGAGCTCGCCGATCAGGGCATCGAACCCAACCTCGTGGCCCATCCGATCGTGGCCGTGGCGCGCGATGGCGATGGCGCTCTCACGCGGCTGGCCGGCGATGCCTCGGCCCGTGCTCCGGAAGGCACGCAGCGCGAGAGCGTCATCCATGTCCACATCGACTGGTTGCCCGATTCCGATGCCCGCGCCCGGCTCGCAGCAGGGCTCGAAAAGGTCTACGCCGATGTCACGGTCGCCGTCGACGACTGGTCGCAGATGCGGGCCAGGCTGGCCACCGCGATGCAGGCCTACCGCAACAACCCGCCGCCGCTTCCTGATGAGGAAATGGCTGAGGCCATGCGCTTTCTCGACTGGATCAGCGCCGACAACTTCACCTTTCTCGGCATGCGGGAGTATCGCTTCGCGGCAGCCGACGCCTCGGCGGATCAGGTCGGCGGCAGCGGCCTTGGCATCCTGCGCGATCCCGACGTGATGGTGCTGCGCCGTGGCCGGGACCTGGTGGCAACGACGCCGGAAATCCGGGCCTTCCTCAACAAGCCCCAGGCGCTGATCATCACCAAGGCCAACGTCAAGAGTCGCGTTCACCGGCGCGTCCATCTCGACTATGTCGGCGTCAAGCTCTTCACGGCGGATGGCAGGCTCGATGGCGAACTGCGCATTGTCGGCCTGCTCACCTCCAGTGCCTACACCGGCACGGCCGCCAGCGTGCCCTACCTGCGCCTGAAGGTGGCACAGGTCGCCAGGATGAGCGGCTTCGATCAGGCCAGCTATTCCGGCCGTTCGTTGATGAACGTGCTGGATTCCTACCCGCGCGACGAGCTGTTCCAGATCAATGTCGAGACGCTGCACCGCTTCGCGCTCGACATCCTGCAACTGACCGAGCGCCCGCGCATCCGCGCCCTGGCCCGCATCGACGAGTTCGACCGCTTCGTCTCGGTTCTCGTCTACATCCCGAAGGATCGCTACGACACTTCCGTGCGCCGCCGTGTCGGAGACTTTCTGGCACGGGTCTTCGCGGGGCGGGTCTCGGCCGCCTACCCGACCTATCCCGAGGGCCCCCTGGCGCGCACCCACTACATCATCGGCCGGGACGAAGGCGAGACCCCGCGCATCGACCGGGCCACGCTGGAAGCAGGCATCAGCGCCATTGTCCGCACCTGGGCCGACGGCCTGAAGGATGCGCTGGCCAGCATCAAGGGCACGGCAGGGGCGCGAATGCCCGCTGAGCGCTATGCCGATGCGTTCGGCGCTGCCTATCGCGAGGCCTTTTCCGCAGCCGAATCGGTCGAGGACATCGGCACGCTGGAAACCCTGTCGCCCGACAAGCCGCGGGCCGTCGATTTTTATCGCCGCGAAGGGGACCCGGCCAGCCGCATCAACCTCAAGGTGTTCACGCGGGGCCGGCCGATGCCGCTGTCGCAGCGCGTGCCGATGCTCGAGAACATGGGCTTCACTGTCGTCAACGAACGGACCTATCGCATCGTGCCCGCCGGATCGGGCGAGGCAGAGCGGGTCTGGCTGCATGACATGGCGCTGGAACGCAGCAGCGGCGGAGCCATCGACATTGCCCTCGCCGGCCCCGGTGTCGAAGCGGCGCTGATGGCCCAGTTCAGGGGCCTCACCGAATCAGACCGGTTCGATGCGCTCGTGCTGGAAGCCGGCCTTGCCTGGCGCGAGGCTGCCCTGATGCGCGCCATGGCACGCTATCTCCAGCAAGCTGGCGTGCCCTATGGGCAAGACTATCTGGCAACCACGCTGGCGCGTCACAAGGACATTGCGGCCACACTGTCGAACAGCTTCGTCAACCGCTTCGATCCGCGCCTTGACCAGGCAGCGCGCAGCGCCGGGACAACCCGTTTGGGCGCTCTTCTCGAACAGCAGCTCGCCCAGGTCAGCAGCCTTGACGATGACAGGATTCTCCGGCGTTTCGCCAATCTGATCGATGCCGCGATCCGCACCAATTTCTTCCAGATCGGGCCTGATGGCTTCAGCCGTCCGACGATTGCCTTCAAGTTCGACAGCAGCAAGGTCGAAGGCCTGCCGGCACCAAGGCCGCTCTACGAGATCTTCGTCTATTCACCCCGCGTCGAGGGCGTGCACCTGCGTTTCGGCAAGGTGGCGCGCGGCGGCTTGCGCTGGTCGGATCGCCCGCAGGATTTCCGCACCGAGGTGCTCGGTCTGGTCAAGGCCCAGCAGGTCAAGAACGCCGTCATCGTGCCCGTGGGTGCGAAGGGCGGATTTGTGCCCAAGCAGTTGCCACCCGCCTCGGACCGTGCGGCATGGTTCGCCGAAGGCACCGAGAGCTACCGCATCTTCGTGCGGACCTTGCTGGAATTGACCGACAATCTGGACGGCGAGCGCATCGCGCCACCAGCCAACACCGTGCGCCTGGACAGCGACGATCCTTATCTGGTCGTCGCCGCCGACAAGGGCACTGCCACGTTCTCCGACACCGCCAACACGCTGTCTGCGGAAAAGGGCCACTGGCTCGGGGATGCCTTCGCCTCCGGCGGCAGCCAGGGCTATGACCACAAGAAAATGGGCATCACCGCGCGCGGTGCCTGGGAGGCCGTGAAGCGCCATTTCCGCGAGATCGACCATGATATCCAGACCCGGCCCTTCACCGTGGCGGGCGTTGGCGACATGTCCGGCGACGTTTTCGGCAACGGCATGCTGCTCTCGCCGGTGATCAACCTTGTCGCCGCCTTCGATCATCGCGACATCTTCCTCGATCCCGCTCCGGATGCAGCAGCGGCCTTCGCCGAGCGCCAGCGCCTGTTCGCGCTGCCCCGGTCAAGCTGGCAGGACTATGACAAGACGCTGATCTCGGCTGGCGGCGGCATCTTCTCCCGCGCCGCCAAAGCGGTCCCGCTTTCGGCAAAGGTGCGCGCCTTGCTCGACCTCGACAAGGCCGAGGCGACGCCGCAGGAGGTGATGAACGCGATCCTCAAGGCGCGTGTCGATCTTCTCTGGTTCGGCGGCATCGGGACCTACATCCGCGCCTCGACCGAGACCGACGCGGAGGTCGGTGACCGCGCCAATGATCCGATCCGCATCACCGGAGCGGACATCCGCGCTCGGGTGGTCGGCGAGGGCGCGAACCTTGGTGCCACCCAGCGCGGCCGCATCGAAGCGGCGCGCCATGGTGTCAGGCTCAATACCGACGCGATCGACAACTCCGCCGGCGTCAACACCTCCGACGTCGAGGTCAACATCAAGATCGGGCTGAAGACGCCTGAACGCGACGGCCGGCTCGACGAGACGGCCCGCAATGCCCTGCTGGCCGACATGACCGACGAGGTCGGTGCCCTCGTCCTGCGCAACAACTACCTGCAATCGCTGGCGCTTTCGCTCGCCGAACGACGCGGCACGGCAGAATTGGCCCTGGCACGCACCCAGATGCGCCGGCTCGAAAAGGAAGGCCGGCTTGACCGCGCCGTCGAGTATCTGCCCCCCGATCCGGTTCTGGCCACCCGCGAGACCCGTGGCGAAGGCATGACCAGGCCAGAACTCGCCGTGCTGCTCGCCTATGCCAAGCTGGCGCTTTACGATGACCTTCTGGCCAGCGGCCTGCCTGACGAACCCTATCTGGCCACGGAACTGACGCGCTATTTCCCGCGCGCCCTGCGCGAACGCTTTCCCGATGCGATCGCGGGCCACAGGCTGCGCCGCGAAATCATCTCGACCCAGCTTGCCAATGCCGTGATCAACCGCGCAGGCGCAGGCGTGGTTGCGCGGTTGTCGGAGGAAACCGGGGCCGATGCCGCCGCCATTGCCCGCGCCTATGTCCTGACACGCGATGCTTTCGGTCTGCTTGATCTCAACCTCGCCATCGACGGGCTCGACAATGCCTTGCCGGGCGCAACACAGCTTGCCCTTTATGGCGCCGTGCAGGAAACATTGGTGGCGCGGATGGTCTGGTTCCTGCGCAATGCGGATGTGGGCCGACCGCTGGACGGGCAGGTTGCCCGCTTTGCAGCCGGTGTCGCAGCCGTTTCCGCGGCGGGAACGAGCCTGATTGCCGATCCGGCCCTGCGGCAAAACCAGATCGGCACCTGGCTGGAACGCGGCGTGCCGACCGATCTGGCCGCGCGCATCGTCGATCTTCCGGCGCTCGAGGCGGCCCCTGATGGTGTGCTGATCGCCGAGCAGAGCGGTGCCAGCGTGGCTGATGGGGTTGCAACCCTGTTTGCCGTCACCGATTCCCTCGGCGTCGGGCGGCTGCGGCAGGCAGGACTGGGGCTCAGGACCACCGATCGCTTCGAGAGGCTGGCCATTGACCGGGCGCTTGAGCGCACCGACCTTGCCCTGCGCACCATCTCGGTTGACGTGATCCGCAGCCATGGCGGCGGCCCCAAGGGGCTGCAGCAATGGCGGAAGGGCCGGGCCGAAGCGCTTGCACAACTGGCCGTGATGCTGGATGAACTGATCGACAGCGGGCTGACCACGGCCAAACTCTCGGTGGCCGCCAGCCTGATGGACGATCTGACACGCACAGCCGGCTGAACGGCTGCTGCCGGCGACAAGCGAGACCGTGATGCCCGATCAACAGCCTGAAACCATGCCGGTCCTGCGCGTCGATCCCAGATTGCTCGAACTGCTGGTCTGTCCGGTGACCAAGGCAACTCTGGAGTATGATGCGGCGCGTCAGGAACTTGTGTCCCGTTCCGCCAAGCTGGCCTATCCAATCCGCGATGGCATTCCGATCATGCTGCCGGAAGAAGCCCGCGTGATCGAGTGATCGTGCGCCGCCGATCCAGTCTAGATCGGTTCGCCGCGCAGCAGGCGGGGCTGCGACGCGGATCGTCCCGCCGCCTGGCTGATGAAGAAATCCTTCAGCCCCGGCATCCTGTCGACAAGACCTAGCCCGAGGTCGCGCGCCAGCCGCACCGGAGCCAGATCGTTCGAGAACAGCTTGTTCAGCCCGTCGGTGACGACGCCCATGGCGACCGTATCGAAGCGCCTTGCCTGCTCATAGGAGGCAAGCGCGACGCCAGACCCGACATCGAGCCCGAGTCGGGCCGCATCGACAATCACCTCGGCCAGTCCCGCCACATCCTTCAGACCGAGGTTGAGGCCCTGGCCCGCAATCGGATGGATGACATGCGCGGCATCGCCAAGCAGCGCGAGCCGCTCACCGACAAAACGCCGTGCCATCCCGAAAGACAGCGGATAGGCCTTGGCAGGCGTCTCGAAATGGATGGCGCCGAGCTGGTGTCCGAAACGTGTCTCCAGCTCCTCCAGAAGATCGTCAGGATGCAGCGTCAACAGGGCAGCGGCGTCCGTCGTCGCCTCGGTCCAGACAATCGAGGAGCGGTGCCCGCCTTCAGGGCGCGGCGGCAAGGGCAGGATGGCGAAAGGCCCGGCCGGCAGGAAATGCTCGATGGCACGCCCGCCATGGTCGCGCTCATGGCCGATTGTGGCAACGATGCCTGACTGCTCGTAGGACCAGCCGACCCAGCCGATGCCGGCCTGTTCCCGCAGTCGCGAGCGGGCACCGTCGGCAGCAACAACCAGCGCGGCGTTGATCATTGCGCCGGATGCCAGTTCCACACGGGTCCTGTCGGCACCGGCGCTGGCCGCGCGCACCACATCGGGGCGCAGGATCACGCCTGCGGCAGTGCAGGCCCTGCCGAGTTCGGCGTTGATCACCTTGCTCCAGACCATGTGCGCAAAGGGCTCGCCGGCATCGGGCGAGGCGCGGTCTTCTGCCGTGCTTCCAAACGTCAGATAGGTCGGGCGCACCACATCGCGGGTGCGGCTGTCGGTGATGACCATGTCGGTGATCGCCTGCGCGCCGGCAACCATGCCATCCCAGACGCCCAGCGCCTCGAACATGCGCCGGCCGGCAGCGGAAATCGCATAGGCCCTCTCGTCGGGGCGCGGGCCGCTTTCCAGCACCGGATCGGCCACCACGATCTCGAAGCTGTCCGCCAGCGACTGCTTGAGTGCCAGCGCAAGGCTCAAGCCCGCCAGCCCCGCACCGGCGATGACGATCCGCATGGGCATGAGCCTGATCCTCCACGGCATTGACACGCGCCGGTCTTGACGGAACCTGTTTGGACCCGCGTGATGGTGATGGCAAGCGCCTCCGCCAGCGGCGATCCGTCCCGGGTCGCCTGTGTGGCCGCGCGCACAGGGAGAACGGGGACATGGCCAGCGCGGTTGATGCACTGCTCGACATCCTGGACCTCGAGCCGCTCGAACAGAACCTGTTCCGTGGCCGCAGCCCCCAGGTTGGCTGGCAGCGCGTGTTTGGCGGGCAGGTCATCGGCCAGGCCCTTGTCGCGGCCTCGCGCACCGTGGAAGGCCGTGCTGCCCATTCGCTCCATGCCTATTTCCTGCTGCCCGGCGATCCGAAAGTGCCGATCATCTACGAGGTCGACCGCATCCGCGATGGCCGCTCCTTCACCACCAGGCGCGTCGTGGCCATCCAGCACGGACAGGCGATCTTCTCGATGTCCGCGTCCTACCATGAGGCCGAGCCCGGCTACGACCATCAGGCCGACATGCCGGATGTGCCGATGCCCGAAGACCTGCCGGGCGACGAGGAGGTTCGCGCCACGATCCTGCCGACGATGCCCCCCGCCGTGCGCGCCTATTTCGAGCGCGAGCGTCCGATCGAGCTGCGCCCGGTCGAATTCGGGCGCTATGCCAGCCGCGAGCCCAGGCCTCCGCGCTTCCATGCCTGGATCAGGGCTACCCGCCGGCTGCCTGACGACCCGGTGCTGCACCGCTGCGTGCTGGCCTATGCATCGGACATGACCTTGCTCGATGCCTCGCTGATCGCCCATGGCCGGACCGTGTTCGAGAAGGGCATCCAGGCGGCCAGCCTCGATCACGCACTCTGGTTCCATCGCCCGTTCCGGGCCGATGAATGGCTGCTCTATGCACAGGACAGCCCGTCCAGTTCGGGAGCGCTCGGATTTTCCCGTGGCCTGATCTTCAACCTCAAGGGCCAGCTCGTCGCTTCCGTGGCACAGGAAGGTCTGATCCGGCCACGCCCCGATCTCGATTGAACGGGTGCCACGGCGGGTCCCGTCGCGGGCCAGGCAGCTATGGAAACTGCCCTATAATACAGCAATTGCCTAATTCTTGATCAATTTCACGGCGCTTCTTGGCACATCGACCGGCAGTCGGCGCACGCAACGGTGACGGCATCGTGACGGATCATCCACGCGGCAGGCCGAATCGGGCTGCGCTTGTGCGTTTGGCATACTCCTTGATAGCGACCCATCCGAGGCCCGCAGGTCCCTGCGGGCTGTTGAGCATGAAACGCCGGAAGTTCCCGAAAGAACCGGCAACCAACAGATGGGGTGTGAGGCAACATGAAAATCGTGATGGCCATCATCAAGCCGTTCAAGCTCGAGGAGGTTCGTGATGCACTCACGGGTCTTGGCGTGCACGGCCTGACCGTGACCGAAGTGAAGGGCTACGGCCGTCAGAAAGGTCACACCGAAATCTATCGTGGCGCGGAATACGCCGTGAGCTTTCTGCCGAAGATCAAGATCGAGGTGGCGGTTGCCAACGATCTCGTCGGCAAGGTGATCGACGCCATCACCGGTGCTGCCCGCACCGGACAGATCGGCGACGGCAAAATCTTCGTCTCCTCGATCGAGCGTGCCGTGCGGATCCGCACTGGCGAGACCGATCAGGATGCCCTGTGATCAGCGCCCCATTCTGGAGAATCGACCTCATGTTCAAGACATTTCGTTCCGGAGCGGCCCTCGCCGGGCTCTCCACGCTCGGTGCGGCGGCCCTGCTGTCCGCCGGCCCGGCGCTCGCGCAGGCCGCTGCAACGCCCGTTCCCAACAAGGGTGACACGGCGTTCATGATGATCGCCACCGTGCTCGTGCTGCTGATGACCATCCCCGGCCTCGCGCTGTTCTATGGCGGCCTTGTCCGCTCCAAGAACATGCTTTCGGTCCTCACCCAGGTTTTCGCCATCGTCTGCATCACGATGCTGATCTGGGTCACCTATGGCTATTCGCTCGCCTTCACCAATGGCGGCGGCCTCAACGACTATATCGGCGGCTTCTCCAAGGCGTTCCTCGCCGGCGTCGATGCCAACTCGGTGGCGGCCACCTTCTCCAATGGCGTCGTCATTCCCGAATATGTCTACATCATCTTCCAGATGACCTTTGCCTGCATCACGCCGGCCCTCATCGTCGGTGCCTTCGCCGAGCGCATGAAGTTCTCGGCGCTTGTGCTGTTCTCGGTGCTCTGGGTGACCTTCATCTACCTGCCGATGGCGCACATGGTCTGGTACTGGGTTGGTCCGGACGGCATTGCCGCCGCCGCCAAGGCTGTTGCCGACGCCGGCACGGATGCTGCCAAGAAGGCGGCTGCCGAAGCGGCTCTGGCCGCGGTCAAGGCTGATGCCGGCCTGCTGTTCCAGTGGGGCGCTCTCGACTTTGCCGGCGGCACCGTCGTGCACATCAATGCCGGGATCGCCGGCCTCGTCGGCTGCATCGTGCTCGGCAAGCGCATCGGCTACGGCAAGGAGCTGATGGCCCCACACTCGCTGACCATGACCATGATTGGTGCGGCCCTGCTCTGGGTCGGCTGGTTCGGCTTCAATGCCGGCTCCAACCTCGAAGCCAACGGCACAGCCGGCCTTGCCATGATCAACACCTTCGTGGCGACGGCTGCGGCGGCCGTGGCCTGGCTCTTCGTCGAGTGGGCTGCCAAGGGCAAGCCGTCGCTGCTGGGCATGGTCTCGGGTGCCGTATCGGGCCTGGTTGCCGTGACACCTGCCGCCGGCTTCGCCGGACCAATGGGCTGCATCATGCTCGGTCTTGTCGCCGGCGCGGTCTGCTTCGTGTTCTGCTCCACCGTCAAGAACAGCTTCGGCTATGACGACTCGCTCGATGTCTTCGGCATCCACGCCGTGGGCGGCATCCTTGGCGCCATCGGCACCGGCATCCTCGTCAACACCGCTCTCGGCGGCGCTGGCATCCCGGACTACGAATCCAAGCCGGGCGAACTTGCCGTTGGCGCCTATGCCTTCGGCACCGTGGTCTGGACCCAGACCAAGGCGGTTCTGTTCACCATCGCCTGGACCGGCATCGGCTCGTTCATCCTCTACAAGATCGTCGATGTGATCATCGGCCTGCGCGTCACCGCCGAGCAGGAGCGTGAAGGCCTCGACATCGCCGAGCATGGCGAACGGGCTTACAACTACTGATCCCTGAACATCGGCCTTTGGCCTGCCACGAACCCCGGCACCTCGCGGTGCCGGGGTTTTTTCATGCGTGGGTGCCATGCGCTGCGTCATAAGGTTAAGCGCGCCTTAACCCACCCCTTCCTATTGTCGGAGAGGGTCCGCCATCTGAGCCCGGGCCTGCCTTGTTGCCGAGAGCGTGAGCTCAACCGCGAGCCGATGATTCCATGCGCATGATCCGACGCCATTCCCTGATCGATCATCTACCGCCGGCCCTCAGGGCATTTGCCGGTCGCCGCGCTGCCGAACTGTCGGGCCTGGCCCTGATCGCGCTGATCGTCATGCTGCTTGCGGCCCTGGCAAGCTGGTCGGTCGATGATCCCAGCCTCAACAACGCCACCGATGGACGCGTCCGCAACCTCATGGGCAAACCCGGCGCTGTCGTGTCGGATGTGCTGATGCAACTCTTCGGGCTTGGTGTCGTCGCCGTTCTGTTGCCGCCTTTCGCCTGGGCGCTGAAGCTGATGCGGACCCGCACACTCGGCCGCTTCGCGCTGCGCCTCGTGCTCTGGCTGATGGGTTCGGTCGCTGCCGCAGCCCTGGCCAGTGCGCTGCCTCCCTCTGACCGCTGGCCACTGCCGACCGGGCTCGGCGGGGTGGTGGGCGATTCGCTTCACCTCGGTGCCCGCAATCTGATCGGCCTCTCCGGCTCACCCTTCGGCAGCCTGATCGGCTTTGTCTGGCTCGCCCTCTCCGTGCTGGCCCTGACTGCGTCCGCTGGCTACGCCTTCACCCGTGATGCCGATGATACCGATGATCCGGCAAGCATCGAGGAAGATGAGGATGACCTGCGCGCCGACACCGATCCAGGCCTTGGCGTGGTCCTGATTGGCGGCCTCGCCCACGTCATCATGACCGCACAGGGCACGATCCGGCGCTGGCTCGGCGGCGGCAGGAACCTCGCCTATGCCGGCCAGGGCCATGCTGGCACCCCTGACACACAGCCGCAGCGTGCCTCGCGCGTGCGGGTCGAACCCGACTTTGGCGACAGTGCGCCCCGCGCATCGCGCCAACCCTTGCCGGATCGGCCCCTCGCGAACCCCGCCCCGCGAAGCATGCCACCGGTCCTTGATGGTGCAGCCCAGCGCGCCGGAACCAGGCCACAGGCCAATGACCACGACGATGATGCGGATGGCGCCCCATTCGATGATGAACCCGTCAGCCAGCGCGTGGCGGCCCCGCCGCCTCCCCCCAAGTTGGGCAAACGCATCCAGCGCGAAGCCCAGCCCTCCTTTCTGGACCGCGACACGTTCACA
>JALORF010000093.1 GCA_025459195.1 Beijerinckiaceae bacterium | reverse complement strand
TGCCTTCGCAGTGGTGGGGCGCGCCGGATCGCGCGCGGGTTTGCTCGGTGATTTGGCCATGCGCCGAATATGGCGCGAGTCCTGCCCGGATGCGAGGGGGCAGCCCGCGCTTTCAACGTCGTCGCCGACGAGAAGGTGCCTCAACGAGGAGACAGCAGGGAATGTGCTCCGCACACGGCCGCTTGTGCAGCAGCCTGTCGGCCCGCTATGCAGGCGTGCCATTCCTGAAGGGCGCTGATCGCCATGTCCCATCCCCGCCCCCATGCTGTCAGGCTCACGCCGATCTCCCAGCCGTTGAGCGGGCTGCTTGCCTTGCCCGGTTCGAAGTCGATCACCAATCGCGCCCTGCTGCTGGCGGCGCTGGCGAAGGGCACGAGCCGCCTGACCGGGGCGCTGAAAAGCGATGACACGGCCCGCATGGCCGAGGCGCTGACCGCGATGGGCGTCGCCGTGGCCGAGCCGGATGCGACCAGCTTCGTGGTCACGGCCACGGGCAGGCTTAGCGCTCCCGCCGCGCCGCTGTTCCTCGGCAATGCCGGCACGGCCACGCGCTTTCTCACGGCGGCTGTGGCGCTCGTCGATGGCCCCGTGGTGGTGGATGGCGACGCCAACATGCGCAAGCGCCCGATCAGGCCGCTGGTGACGGCGCTGGCCGAACTGGGCGTGCGCGCCGAGGCAGAGACGGGCTGCCCGCCTGTGACAGTGCATGGACAGGGTGCCATCAGCGGCAACCGCGTCAGCATCGATGCCGGCCTGTCCAGCCAGTATGTCTCGGCGCTGCTGATGCTCGCCGCCTGCGGACAAGGCCCGATCGAGGTGGCGCTGACCGGCGACCATATCGGCGCGCGTGGCTACATCGATCTGACGGTGGCCGCCATGCAGGCGTTCGGCGCGCGGGTCGAGCAGCCCACCCCCGGCCTTTGGCGCGTGGCAGCGACCGGCTACCATGCCCATGACATGGCCATCGAGCCTGACGCCTCGGCAGCCACTTATCTGTGGGCCGCCGAGCGGATCAGTGTCGGCGCCATCGATCTGGGCACGCCGGCCTCGGCCTTCACCCAGCCCGATGCGAAGGCCCACGCGATGATCAGCGCATGGCCGCAGATGCCCGCCGTGATCGAAGGCTCGCAGATGCAGGATGCGATCCCGACGCTGGCGGTGATCGCCGCCTTCAACACCACGCCCGTGCGCTTCACCGGCATCGCCAACCTGCGCGTCAAGGAATGCGACCGGATCCGCGCGCTGTCAGGCGGGCTCAACCGCATCAAGCCGGGGCTGGCGCATGAGGATGGCGATGATCTCGTGATCAGCCCCGATCGCAGCCTGATCGGACAGGTGCATCCTGCCGAGATCGAGACTTTCGACGACCACCGCATCGCGATGAGCTTCGCGCTGGCTGGCCTGCTGGTCGGCGGCATCGCGATTCTCGATCCGGCCTGCGTGGCCAAGACCTATCCCCGCTTCTGGGACGATCTGGCCAGCCTTGGGGTGGCCATGCGTTTTTCCTGAGCGAGAGACCGCTCAGCTTCGCGCGTCGAGCGCCTTGATGATGGCGTCACCCATGCCCTGCGTGCCAACCGTGTTGACGCCCGGCCCGGCAATGTCACGCGTGCGCACACCGCTGGCCAGCACATCGGCGATGGCGGCATCGAGCAGATCGGCGGCTTCGATCAGGCCGAACGAGTAGCGCAGCGCCATGCCGAACGAGCCAATCATGGCGATGGGGTTGGCGAGGCCCTTGCCGGCAATGTCCGGGGCCGAGCCATGCACCGGCTCGTAGAGCGCCTTGCGCTTGCCGGTGGCGGGATCGGGCGCGCCCAGCGAGGCGGAGGGCAGCATGCCGAGCGAGCCGGTCAGCATCGCGGCCACGTCCGAGAGAATGTCACCGAACAGGTTGTCGCAGACGATCACGTCATACTGCTTGGGCCAGCGCACAAGCTGCATGGCGCAATTGTCGGCGAGCACATGTTCCAGTTCGATGTTGGGGTATTCGGCGCCGATGGCCGTGACCACCTGCTTCCAAAGCACGCCGGAGCGCATCACGTTGTGCTTCTCCGCCGACGAGACCTTGCTGCGGCGGGTGCCGGCCAGTTCGAAGGCGACGCGGGCGATCCGGTCGATCTCGCCGGTGGTATAGACCTGCGTGTCGACGGCCCGCTTCTGGCCGTTCTCCAGCGTCACGATCTCCTTCGGCTCGCCGAAATAGACCCCGCCGGTGAGCTCGCGCACGATCAGGATGTCGAGCCCCTCGATGTTCTCGCGCTTGAGCGAGGAGGCATCGGCCAGCGCCGGATAGCAGATCGCGGGCCTGAGATTGGCGAACAGCTTCAGATCCTTGCGCAGCCGGAGCAGGCCGGCCTCGGGGCGATGCTCATAGGCGACATTGGCCCATTTCGGGCCACCGACCGCGCCGAACAGCACCGCATCGGCCTGATCGGCCTTCTTCATCGCCGCCTCGGAGATGGCCGCGCCGCAAGCATCGAAGGCCGCGCCGCCAACCAGGTCCCGTTCGGTCTCGAAACGGGCGATGCCGCGCTTGCCGAACCAGGCAGTGACCTTCTCGACCTCTTGGGCCACTTCGGGGCCAATGCCGTCGCCGGGCAGGATCAGGAGATTGTGCGAAGCCATGGGAGCGCCCTTTGCAGGTGGGTCAGGTATCGGTGGCAAGACGGAACGAGCCGGTTCTGGGCTTGCGTCTTACCCGCAATTTGGCCGCGTGCAAGCTCCCGTCCCGGCTCTGCTGCCATGCGGCTGGCGCGGACTGGCGGCTGGCAGGCGCACGCGATCAGCGCCCATGGGTGCGGTCATAGTCACTGCGCTGTGGCGGCTGCCAGCCTGCCGGCGCGGCCCCGGGCTGGAAGACCTCGACCAGCAGCGGATGGCACTGGGCCACGTCACTGGAATGTTCGGCGCTGCAATCACCGCCGGGACAGGCCGACAGCGCGCCCAGAAGGTCGATCTCGGCAAAGAACTCAAGGTAGTCGCCGGGCCGCACCGGGCTGGCCTTCATGAAATACTGCCCGGTTGCGCGATCAAAGCCTGTGCACATGAAGACATTGAGCACGTCATGCACCGCCATCTCGGCCTCGGGCAGCGGCACCTTCCGCGCATCGGCGAAGGCCCGTGTCAGGTTGGAATGGCAGCACTGGTGATAGGTGCCGCCGGACAGCAGACGATGGGTGTGCGGGTCGCAGCGCGTGCCGATCACGTCATGCACGGAGCCGCCATACGCATCGAAACCATACCAGTCGAGGCTGTCGGCGGTGATGGTGGCCAGCGGTCGCAGGAATGGCAGGTTCGACCAGAGCCGGTCGCCGCTCGACAGATGGGTGCCGTGCAGGGCGCGGGTCTTGCCGGAGAAGAAGCGCTCGGTGGTGTCGTGGGCATTCCAAAGGTTGAGATCGCCGACCTGCGGCCCCTCGATGCTGGTGATGCGGAAGAAGCAGCCCTGCGGCACGGCAAAGCTGCGCGCATCGCGCGGCGGCACAACCACCTCATCCAGCTTGCGCCAGCCGGCGCGCGCCGCCCGCAAGGCTGGCAGATCGGGCCCGGCCAGCGCATCCACGGGATAGCAGATGACCGGCCTGATGGCCCGGCGTGCTTCAGCGTCCGCAGGCGCGGGCATTTCGGGTGTGGCGGGTTTCATCGCAGCAATCCGTTTCACCAAGCAAGATCAGGTTCGGAGACCACCAAAGCCGGCGGTCGCCCTAACCCCGACGCGCCGTCACCTCGATCTCGACCTTCATCTCCGGCTTCAGCAAGCCGGAGACGACGTAGATACCAGCAGCCGGCCTGACTGTGCCAAAGACCGTGCCGCAGACCCGCAGGACAGGCTCGCAGAATGCGCGGTCCGTGACAAAATACTGGGCACGCACGACCTGTTCCAGTGACGATCCGGCGTCAACGAGCACGCCAACGATGGTCTTGAAGATGTTGCGGGCCTGATCGACCACATCATCCGGCATGATCATCGTGGCGTAGTCATAACCCGTCGTGCCGGAGACGAACACCAGGTCGCCATCGACGACGGCACGCGAGTAGCCATAGGCGGTCTCGAACGGCGAGCCGGTGGTGATCAGGCGGCGACTCACCGCCCTGCCCTCAGCGCCTGGAGGATCTTGCCTCCGGCGCGGCCGGTCGGGGGCATGCCGAGGCGGCGCTCCTCGGCAGAAATCGCCGCACGGCTGAGCGGGCCGATGCCGCCGGTGGGCTCGCCGACATCGTGCCCGCGCGCGATCAACAGCCGCTGCAACTCGCGGCGCTCCTCGCGCGAGGTTGGCGGATCATCGGTGGGCCAGGCCTGCTGCACGCCTGGGCGACCGCGCAGCCGGTCCGAGAGGATCGAGATCGCCAGCGCATAGCTGTCCGCGCCGTTATACGAAAAGGCGGCGTCGTAGTTCCTGAACACGATCCAGGCCGGTCCGCCACGCGCCGGATAGACCAGCCCGGCATTGCCGCCACCGGAGAGTGCCCCGCCACCGACACGGGTGATGCCGCGCGCGGCCCAGCTTGACACCGGCGCGCGGGCCGTGCGGCCCACGGGGCCGGCATAGCCGGAGGGCACATCGACCTCATAGCCCCAGCTTGCGCCGCTCTGGAACCCGGCCTTGGCCATGAAATTGGCGGTGGAATGCAGCGCATCGGGGATCGAATCCACCAGATCACGCCGCCCGTCGCCATCGCCATCGACCGCCAGCCTGAGGTAGGTGGTGGGGATGAACTGTGTGTGGCCGAAAGCGCCGGCCCACGAGCCCATCAACTGCTCCTGCCTCAGATCGCCACGCTGGATGATCTTCATGGTGGCAATCAACTCGGCCCGGAAGAAGGCATTGCGCCGCGTCGCCAGGCAGGCTGCTGTCGAGAGCGACTGCGGCAGGGACCAGCGCCCGCGCACCTTGCCGTAATTCGATTCGACGCCCCAGACCGCGACGATCGTGTGGCGGTCGACGCCGTAGCGCGCTTCCGCCGAGGCCAGCGCCGCCGCATGGGTGCGCAGCATCTGCCGGCCTTCCTGCACGCGCTCGTCATCGACCAGCGCGCCGAGATAGTCCCAGATCGGGGTGCGGAATTCCGGCTGGTTGTTCATCGCCTCGATCACCTTGGGATCGGGCGTGACACCTGCCATGGCGCGGTCAAACACGGCGGCCGACACGCCTTGCGACAGGGCCGCGGCGCGGATGCCGGCGACACAGCCGGCGAAGTCGGCCTGTGCCGGCGTGGCAACAGCCATCGTCAGCGCCAGCGCGGCGAGCGGCAAGGCGGCCAGGGAACGGTGATGGAACATGGGGAGCCTCAAGGAGCGAACCGGTTTGACACCACAAGGCATTGCGCATGGTTAAGGAAGATTTGAGGCAGCCAGCGCCGGCATCACGACGGGCGGTTCCGGGGCACGGCATGCGCGCCTCTTGCGCCGGCATGGCGAAGCGCAGCACAACAGCGCCATGGAGTGGACTGACGAAGCTGTCATCCTGGGCGCGCGGCGGCATGGCGAGAGCTCCGTGATCGTGGAAGCGATGACGCGCGGCCATGGCCGGCATCTTGGCCTCGTGCGCGGCGGGCGCTCGCGGCGGATGAGCGCGCTGATCCAGCCCGGCAATGGTGTGACACTGACCTGGCGGGCGCGGCTGGATGAGCATCTGGGCCAGTTCGCCATCGAGGCCACGGAGTTTCGCGCCGGGCGCTTCCTCGACAGTGCGGCCTCGCTGTTCGGGCTGGGCCATCTGGCGGGGTTGCTCCGGTTGCTGCCGGAGCGTGACCCGCATGAGGGGCTTTACCTCGCACTGCAGGTAGTGCTGGAACATCTCGACGCGCCGGCAGTTGCGGCTGCCCTGATGGTGCGTTTCGAGGTGGCGCTGCTGGCGGAGCTTGGCTTCGGGCTCGACCTCTCGGCCTGTGCCGTGAGCGGAGCGACGCAGGATCTGGTGTTTGTCTCGCCGAAAACGGGGCGGGCTGTCTCGGCGCGGGCCGGGGAAGCCTATGCCGCCCGGCTGCTGGCCCTGCCGGCTTTCGTCAGCGACCGGTTCGCCGGCGAAAGCGTGACGTCCGCGCAGATTGCGGCTGGCTTTGCGCTGACCGGCCACTTCCTGATGCGCAACATCTACGAGCCGCGGGGGCTGACGCCACCGGATGAACGCGCAGCCTTCCTGGCAGCAGCAATAGGCGAAGAGAGAGCCGGAAAACCGGAATGACGCCGCTCAGCGCCCGATCTGGGTGGTGAGCGAGAAGCCGAAATCGACCCGATCCCGGCCCTGCAGGTTGGCCGCACCGGGCTGGCCGCGCTGGGCCTCGATGCGGGCATAGTCGGCGAACATGCGGGCAACGGTGCGATCGCTGAGGCGGGTCTCGATGGCGGTGGCGAGGCCGAAGGCGCCAAGCTGAGCCCTGTCCGGATTGACGGGCGCGGTGATGCCGGCCAGCGAGGCCCCGGCGAAGGATGAGGTGACAGGCTGGGCATAGCCGAAGCGCTCATAAGAGCCGAGCGCGATGGTGGGGCCGATGTCGAGCGACAGATTGTCGTTGAGCTTGAAGGTGCGCGTCGCCTTCATGTCAAAGCCGCCGGACCGGCCGGTTGTCAGCGACAGCCGGCCATATTCCTGGCCTTGCGAGGTGTAGGCCAGGAAGCCGCCATAGCGCGCCGCCCGCTCGGTCTCGAAGGCGGCGGCACTGGCGCGCGAGGACAAGGACAGATGCCGCTCGACCGACACCACGGCGCCCACGGCAAAGGAGCCGATGCGGCCCGCTTCCAGCCAGGCACCGCGCACGGCGCTGGCGGTCTGGGCATTCTCGTAGTTGAGCCCGACGATCGGCTTCAGAGTCGGCGCGAACTGCGGCAAACGATAGCCGCGCAGGCTGATTCCCGCCGTCTGGCCCTGATCAAGCGTGAAGCGCTCCCAGACGGAACTGGTGACCTCGAAGGCATGCGCTTGCCCCGCCGTCGCCACGAGCGACAGGCAAAGATACGACAACCGCCTGATTGTGCTTGCCGACATGCGGAACGAGGATGACCTGTTTCGAAAAAACGAGCTGTCCGGCCCGCCCCGCCATGGGGGCAAGCCGACGCGACCGCCTGATGACGATCAGAACCCTTAAAAGTCGTTAACATGTGGCAGCAATGTGGCGGCAGTTGTCCTGCCTCCCACAATTCAACCGTTTGACGCATCATGGTTGACGGCGTGGGGGAGACCTGCCTGGCGCAAGTTGGCCATGCGGGCGATGCCGCAACGGGGCGCGTGCTGTAGGATGCCGCGCAGAATCAGTGTCAGGGATCAGGCCGGTGCCCGCCAGGGTCGCTGTGGCCGTGGGCCAAGCCCTTGCGAGCGCTGGCCTGTGTTGAGGAGTTCGTCCCGCGATGGGAAAGCCTGTTGATCCGCCCTCCCCGGACGGGGTCGAGTCCATCGACCTGAAGTCGGCGCTGGAAGAACGCTATCTCGCCTATGCCCTGTCGACGATCATGCACAGGGCGCTGCCCGATGCGCGCGACGGGCTGAAGCCGGTGCACCGGCGGGTGCTGCATGCCATGCGCCTGCTGAAGCTCGATCCGGGCCAGGGCTACAAGAAATGCGCCCGCATCGTCGGCGACGTGATCGGCAAGTTCCATCCCCACGGCGACCAGGCGGTCTATGATGCCCTTGTCAGGCTGGCGCAGGATTTCGCGCAGCGCTATCCGCTGATCGACGGACAGGGCAATTTCGGCAATATCGACGGCGACAACGCCGCTGCCTACCGCTACACCGAAGCGCGCATGACCGAGGTGGCGCGGCTGCTGCTCGAAGGCATCGACGAGGATGCGGTCGATTTCCGCGAGACCTACAATGGCGAGGACGAGGAGCCGGTGGTGCTGCCGGCGGCCTTTCCCAACCTGCTGGCCAATGGCTCGCAGGGCATCGCGGTGGGCATGGCGACCTCGATCCCGCCCCACACCGCTGCCGAGTTGTGCGACGCCGCGCTGTATCTGATCCAGCATCCGGGTGCGACGCCCGAGCAGTTGCTGACCTTCGTGCCCGGCCCTGATTTTCCCACTGGCGGGGTGATCGTCGAGCCGCGGGCCTCGATCGCCGAGGCCTACCGGACCGGGCGCGGCGCGTTCCGCACGCGCGCCCGCTGGGAGAAGGAAGACACGGGCCGGGGCGGCTGGGTCGTGGTGGTGACCGAGATCCCCTATCTCGTGGCCAAGGGCAACCTGATCGAGAAGATCGCCGAACTGTTGCAGGACAAGCGCCTGCCGCTCGTGGCGGATGTGCGCGATGAATCGGCCGAGGACATCCGCATCGTGTTCGAGCCGCGCTCGCGCACCGTCGATCCGGGCCTGATGATGGAGACGCTGTTCAAGCTGACGGCGCTGGAAAGCCGCATTTCGCTGAACATGAACGTGCTGACCGGCGGCATCGCGCCGCGCGTGCTCAATCTGGCCGAAGCGTTGCGCGAGTGGCTGAACCACCGCCGCGACGTGTTGCTGCGGCGTTCGCGCTACCGTCTCGGACAGATCGACAAGCGCCTCGAGATCGTGCGCGGCATGCTGATCGTCTATCTCGATCTCGACCGGGTGATCAAAATCATCCGCGAGGAGGACGAGCCGAAGATCGAGTTGATGCGGGTGTTCGAGCTCAGCGAGGTGCAGGCCAACGCAATCCTCGACACGCGGCTGCGCTCCTTGCGCAAGCTCGAGGAAATGGAGCTCAAGAAGGAACTGGAGCAACTCACCGAGGAAAAAGCCCAGATCGAGGGCTTGCTCGGCTCCGAGGACAAGCAGTGGAAGACCGTTGCCTGGGACATCCGGCAGGTGCGCAAGACCTTCGGGCCTGACACCGCGCTCGGCAAACGCCGCACCCAGTTCGCCGACGCGCCCGAGACGACCGACATCGACATGAACGAGGCGATGGTCGAGCGCGAGCCGATCACCGTTGTCGTGTCGAAGAAAGGCTGGATCCGCGCGCTGAAAGGCCATGTCGGCGATCTGTCGAGCCTGACGTGGAAGGGCGATGACGCGCTCAAGTTCTCGTTCTTCACCGAGACAACCTCGAAGATCCTGGTGATCTGCGACAATGGCAAGGTGTTCACGCTTGATGCGGCCAAGCTGCCGGGCGGGCGCGGCTTCGGTGACCCGATCCGGCTGTCGATCGACCTCGAGGAAGGGGCCGATTTCATCGCCGCTTTCCCCTACAAGGCCGGGGTCAAGCTGCTCTTCGCCAGCCATGACGGGCGCGGTTTCATCGCGCCGGCAGACGACATCGTGGCCAACACGCGCAAGGGCAAGCAGGTGCTGAACCTTGATGAGGGGCAGACCTGCGCTTTTGCGCTCCCCGTCGCCGGCGACCACCTGGCGGTGATCGGCGAGAACCGCAAGCTGCTCTGCTTCCCGCTGGTGCAGGTGCCGGAAATGGGCCGGGGCAAGGGCGTGCGCCTGCAGAAATACAAGGATGGCGGCATTGCCGACGCCAAGTCCTTCACGCTGGCGGACGGTCTGACCTGGCAATCGAGCGATGGCCGGACCTATACGGTGGCGCGGCCCGAACTCGACGAATGGCTGGGGCAACGGGCCGAGGCAGGCCGGCTGCCGCCCAAGGGCTTCCCGAAGAACAATAGGTTTGTGGGGTGAGCCGCCGGTCCGCGCAGCGGGTTGAAAGGTCCGGTGGACCTTTCAAAGGCGGCGAACGCCCGAGCACAAGCGAGGGCCGGGGTCGCCGTCGGCGACGAGAATAGCGCGGGCTGCTGTCGGCGACGAGAGTGACGGGGGTCGCCGACGGCGACGCGCGTGAGACTGTTGCCGCCCTGCCTGTCAGCGCGGTGCCGGCTGGAAGGCTGCTTCCATGCCGAAGCTGAGGCCCGGCATCAACTCCATCTTGAAGCCGGTGCGCACATCCATCTGCGTGGCCGGCGTCATCGAGACGCCAAGGCCGATCGAGGGCACGGCTGACGCCCCGCCGCCGTAGGTGGTGCGACCCACGGAGGTGTAGAACATCAGGTTCTCGGCAGCCATCACGGCGGAGGTCGAGCGCGTGGTGAACCCCAGATCGCCAAGGCCGCCGCCGAAGCTGCCGCCCAGACCGCCGAAGCGCGACATGGATGAGGAGAAGCCGAGCGGGCTGGCCATCGACCATGACGGGCCGGAGGTGGTGTTGAACAGGAACGAGCCCATCCTCACCGTTTCGCCGGAAGTGAAGGCCCATTGGCGCGGATCGCGCGCGGAGGTGCCAAAGCCGGGCGTCTCGAACGCCTGCACGGGAGCCGAGGATGGCATCGGCAGGGTTTCCCAGCCGAGGCCGGCGCTCGCGGCAGCGGCGAAGCTCGGCGCGCGCGGCCCGAGCACGACCTCCTGGATGGCGGCGGCAGGGCTGGCAATGAGCACCGCTGACGATGCGATCAGGACTGCGAAGCGGATCATGATCTGTATTCTAACCCGGATTGTGGCGATTTGCGAGAGGCCTCCCACAAGGGCGCGTGTCGAGGAACACAGTTCGCGACCCGCGTCATCCCGGGCTGGACCCGGGATCGCTCCGTGAGCCGCGCTGCCGAGCATGGAGATCGCGGCGCCCCGTCCGGTCCCGGATCGCGTCCGGGACGACAGCGGATGGGCCATTGCGGGACGAGGCTTGCACCCATCTCCGGCGCTCAGCCGTCGATGCGCTCCCAGCCGCGGCCCATCAGGCGCTCCTGCGGCAGGTATTTCGACTTGTAGTCCATCTTGGACGAACCCTGCACCCAGTATCCGAGATAGAGATAGGGCAGGCCCAGCTTCCTGGCGCGCTCGATATGGTCAAGGATCATGTAGGTGCCGAGCGAGCGGTCCGCGAGCACCGGATCATAGAACGAATAGACCATGGACAGCCCGTCCGCCATGCGGTCGGTCAG
>JALORF010000234.1 GCA_025459195.1 Beijerinckiaceae bacterium | reverse complement strand
GTGATCGGCAAGGAACCGTTCGAGATCACCACGCTCCGGCATGATCTGGCCACGGACGGGCGCCATGCCACGGTCGCCTTTGCCGACAGTTTTGAGGAAGACGCGCTCAGGCGCGATTTTACGATCAACCAGTTCTCGCTGTCCGCCGATGGCGTTGTCCACGACTATGCCGGTGGCCTCGATGATCTCAAGGCGCGCCGGGTCCGCTTCATCGGCGATGCGGACCGGCGCATCACCGAAGATTACCTCCGGATCATGCGCTTCTTCGGATCATGCGCTTCTTCCGCTTTCACGCAGCCTATGGCGAGGGCGCGCCGGATGAGGCCGGGCTTGCCGCCTGCCTGCGGCATCGCGGCGGCATGGGCAGGCTCTCGGCCGAGCGGATCAGGGCCGAGCTGGTCAAGCTGCTGGCGGCGCGCGGGGCAGGGGCTGCGGTGCCCGCTTTTGTCGCTGCCGGCATCTGGTCGCAGATCACGCAGGGTCTTGATGCGGACGTGCCGGCCTTCACGGCCTGTCTTGCCAGCTTTCCCGCCAGCGACGCGGTGATGCGCCTGGCTGCGCTGGGCGTGCGCACGATCACGGATTGTCAGCGGCTCGATGCGCGGCTGCGCCTGAGCGCCGAGGAGCGCAGGCGCTGCGAAGCGGTGGCAGGGCTGTTGGCCGAGTGGACCGAGCCGCTCGCTTTGACCGACACAGCGGTGCGCCTGTCCGGGCTCAAGCATGGCGCGCGGGCGCTCGAGGATACGTTCGGCGTGCTGGCCCTGGAGCTTGGCCGCGTCCGGGTGCAGGCACTGGCCAGCCTGCCCATCCCGCCCATGCCGTTTCGCGGGGCGGACCTGCTGGCGCTCGGTGTGCCGGCCGGCCCTGGGGTCGGCGCGGCTCTTGCTGAAGCAACCCGGCGCTGGGCGGAATGCGGTTTCCCCGAGGAGGCTGCTGTTCAGGCCGCGATCCTCAGAGAGGTCGCCGGTGTCTGAACGGGTGGCCCCGCCGGCGACGGATCAGGCCGCCTTGTCATCCTCGTTGTCTTCATCCTCTTCCTCGTCATCGTTGGACGAGGTGTGATCGTCATCCTCGTCCTCGGCTTCGTCGTCATAAGCCTCGAGCGCGAAAGACGGGATCACGGCTTGCTTGAACTCGCCGAGTTCCTCCGAATAGAACAGGCAGGTCACCTGCCCGCTGGCGACGGACAGGACGGTCAGGGCCGGGCCGCCGGATTTCACATTGACGATATCGCCTTCGGAAAAGGTCATGGTTCAGGCTCCTGTTTGCGGGACAGCCTGACCTTGCCGCCTGATCGTGTCGGCCTGATGTCGGGCGTGCGACAGTTCGGGCCGCCGCCTGATGCCGCTGTGCTGCCTCGTCCTCGCCGTCCGGCAGGAGCGGGCGGGCCTCAGGGCCAGCGCACCGTGGGCGGCATCGATGACAGGATGGCGTCGACATTGCCGCCGGTCTTCAGGCCGAAGATCGTGCCGCGGTCATAAAGCAGGTTGTATTCGACATAGCGCCCGCGGCGCACCTGCTGCTCGTGCCGGTCGGCTTCCGTCCAGGGCGTGCCCATGTTGCGCCTGAGCACCGGCAGATAGGCATCGAGGAAGGCAAGCCCGACATCGCGCGTGAAGGCGAGGTCGGCCTCGGCATCACCGGTCCAGCGATAGTCGTAGAAGATGCCGCCGATGCCGCGCGGCTCGTTGCGGTGCTTGAGGAAGAAGTATTCGTCGCACCAGGCCTTGTAGGCGGCATAGTCCACGCCGTTGGCCTCGCAAGGGGCGCGCATCGCGGCATGGAAATGCGCCGTGTCCGGGTCCTCCTGAGTGCGGCGGCGCATCAGCACCGGCGTCAGGTCCGCCCCGCCGCCGAACCACGGCTTGGTGGTGACCACGAAACGGGTGTTCATGTGCACGGTCGGCGCGTTGGGGTTCCAGGGATGGGCAATCAGCGAAATGCCGGTGGCGTGGAAGCGCGGGTCATCGGCAGCGCCGGGAATCTGGCCGGCGAACTCCGGCTGGAAAGTGCCGAACACGGTCGAGACATGCACACCGACCTTCTCGAACACGCGGCCCGACATCATCGACATGACACCGCCGCCACCGGGCGTGCCATCATGATTGGTGCGCTGATGCGGCGTGCGCACGAAGCGGCCAGCAGCAGCCGGGGCGTCGGCATGAAACGGGCCCGTGCAGTCATCCTCGATCTGCTCGAAGGCCGCGCAAATCCGGTCCCGCAGCGCCTCGAAGGTTGCCCTGGCGCGCGGCTTCATGGCCTCGGCAAGCGCCATCTGGGCGTCATGGCCGGCAGGCTTCGGTTCGGTCATCGCGGTGTCACGCATACGGTGTTCCTGTTGTCTTGCGGGGGCGCGGCCTCCGCTTGCGCGCGCAGGGCGATGAAGCCGCCCGTCTGCCGCATGGCTTCCCCAAGAACCATGGCCGCTGCCGCCGCGACATTGATCGAACGCAAGCCGGCCACCTGCTCGATCCGCACGCTCGCTTCGGCCATGGCCACGACCTCCCCCGTCACACCTGCCGACTCGCGCCCCACCAGAAGGATGTCGGAGGGCGCGAAGGCAAAGTCGGTGTAGGTGCAGGCGCCATCGGTTTCAACCAGCACGAGCCTGTGCCCCGCCTGCCGCCGCCACTGGTCGAACCGCGCCAGGCTGTCATGCCGGCTGATGGCGGCGCGCTCGATGTAGTCCATGCCGGCGCGGCGGAAGTTGCGGTCGGAAACATCGAAGCCGGCAGGCTCGATGATGTCGACGCCAACGCCAAGGCAGGCACACAGGCGCACCAGCGTGCCCGTGTTCTGCGGAATGTCAGGCTGGAACAGGGCTAGGCGCGGCATGAGCCGACACTGTCATTGCCGCCTGGCTGGCGCAACCTTGCGGGCAAGGGGCGGCTCAGAAGCGCGGCGGCCAGGGTCGCTGGCTGGCGGGGCCGGGCGGAACCGCCTCGGGCCGGAACCGGTCCTGCGGCTGCAGGCTGGCCGAGGCGGGCGGCCTGTAGCTTTGCCGGCCCGGCGCGACGGGCAGCGTCCGGGCAGGTGCAGCACCCGCCTGTGCACCCGCCTGTGGCCTGCGCGGGTCTTCCAGCGCAAACGGATCATTGTCCGGATCGATGCCCTCACCCTCCGGATCGCCGAGGACCAGTTCCTCGGTGATGTGCCCGGAGCCTGGCAGCCGGATCGGACCGCCAGCCGGCGCAGAGCCAAACCCGGATCCTGCATTGGCTTCGGCGCGCGCCCAGGCGTTGGCCGAAGGCGGGATCGCCTGCGGCTGGCTGCGCGCGATGCTGCTGCGCGGCTCGTCGACTGGTGCTTCCTGGCGGGCATTCCAGTTGCGGGCCGGATCATACGGGATCTGGTCGCGGCGGGGCGTGAACTTGATCACGGGACGGCAGATCGAGCGCCCGCCGGCATGGCGCGCCAGATCGACATGGAAATGGTCATAATGGAACATGTCGGCGCCGGGGCCGAGGACAGTCTTGTAGTGGGAGCAGGCCCCGACGAAAACCTCGCGCAGGAAGTCCTGCTCCTGCGGCGCGCCGCGCCAGCCATTCTTCACCGTGATCTCGCGGCCATCAGCGGTGCGGAAGGAAAAGATGTCGAGCGCGTTGCCGAAGGAATGCTCCGAGCGGCGGGCCGTGCCGGTGCCGTTGTTCATGGCGCGGCAGGAATAGGAGCCGGCCTTCATCTCGATGATCGGGCTGCCGAGCACGCCCATGGCAGCAGGCTGCACGACCTTTTCGAGGAAGCGGTCGGTGGTCGAGACAATCGGGCAGGCGAGAGTCTGGGTCGCGGTCACGCCGATCTGGCCGCTGGCGAAGGCATTGACCCGCAAGGGCTGCTCCATGCCGCAGGAGCCGGCACCCTGGATCGGCGAGCCCCTGAGCGAGACATAAGCCGAGGTGCGCACCTCGCCCCTGGCAAGACACGCAGCTTCTGCCTCATCACGCCACGCGGCGCGCTGCTCGCGGAAGCCGCGGCCACAACTCGCCAGAAGAACGCCGATGAGCGCAAGGCCAAGGAACGCAACGCAACCTTTACGCATGACCGCAAAATGCGCGACAAGTTTTAATGTCTCGCTAACGAATTGTGGCGGCGGGAAGGCATATCTGCCTGATCAGGAGTTTCCCCCATGGAAGGCAAGGCGCGCTTCATCTTCCCGGTGCTGATGGCCGGAATCATGGCTTTCCTGATGACGGGGCTGATCACCTGGCTCAACCTGGGCCTTCCAGCCGGCTTCGGCTGGCTTTGGGCCAAGGCCTTCCTGATCGCCTGGCCAGCCGCAGCCCTGGCCGCTTTTATTGCCATTCCACTCGCAAGAAAAGCAACGGCAAGTCTTGTAAGAATGATCGAAGGATCGTGACAGTCAAGACTGGAAAGATTTGCTTTTCACGATCTTTTGTGCCGCAATTATGGTTAAAATGTTAACGATCTGTTGACCGCTCTTTTCATGTGGATTGATGCGGCGCACAAACCTGTGCCTGAAGAATCCTGTTGCGGAGTGGGGCGGTTTTGGTAGTCTCGCATCTGTGATCCAACGGAGGTGACAATGACTTGGTCTCCAACATTCGATCGATTGGCAATGGTTGCTGCCTTTGCGCTGGTGGTTGCGGTGGTGTTCGGCGCGCTGTGAACGTTGCGCTATGAGCGCAGCCCGGCTTGGCGGATGTATCCCTGCCAGCCGCAAGGGCCTCCTCACGCCGCCTTCTGGTAATCCTTGATATCGCTGAACACGAGGCCGGGCGCGCGCTCGGCTTCGTAACGCAGGGAAAACGGGCTTGAGGCCATGAACACCGGATCGCCATCGAGATCGTCGGCCATGGACGAGGCGTGGCTGCTGACGAACTTGTCGAGGGCGATGGCATCGGACGAGGTCAGCCAGCGGCAGATGGTGAATTGGCAGGTCTCGAACTCGACCGGGATGGTGTATTCCGCGTCGAGCCGCTCCTTCAGCACATCGAGCTGGAGCGCGCCGACGACACCCACGATGGCGGGCGCGCCATCATGCGGCACGAACAGTTGCACCACGCCTTCCTCGGCCATCTGCTGGAGCGCCTCGCGCAACTTCTTGGACTTCATCGCGTCCTTGAGCTTGACGCGGCGCAGGATTTCCGGCGCGAAGCTGGGCACGCCGCGAAAGACGATGTCCTCGCCATCGGTGAGTGTATCGCCGATGCGCAGCGAGCCGTGGTTGGGAATGCCGACGATGTCGCCGGCATAGGCCTCATCCGCGATCTGGCGATCCTGCGCGAAGAAGAATTGCGGTGCCGACAGCGACATCGGCTTGGCGGTGCGCACCAGCCTCGCCTTCATGCCGCGCGTGAGCTTGCCAGAGCAGACGCGCACGAAGGCGATGCGGTCACGGTGGTTGGGGTCCATGTTGGCCTGGATCTTGAACACGAAGCTGGTCATCTTCGGCTCGTCGGCCGAGACGGTGCGGGTCGCGGCAATCTGGGCGCGGGGAGGGGGCGCCAGCTTGCCGATGGCCTCGATCAGATCGCGCACGCCAAAGTCGCGCAGCGCCGCGCCGAAATAGACAGGCGTCAGGTGGCCCTCGCGGAAAGCGGCCATGTCAAACGGTTTCATCGCGCCTTCCGCGAGCATCACCTCGTCGCGCCACTCGCCAGCGGAATGGGGCAGCAGCGCATCGAAAGCGGCGTCCTCGGGCCCGCTCACGGCCCGGTCCGGCGCGTCGGTCTGGTTGTTGCGGATGAAGCGACCATGGAGGTCATAGGTGCCGACGAAGTCGCGCCCGCGCCCGATCGGCCAGGTCATGGCGGTGGCATCCAGCGCCAGCGTCTTCTCGATCTCGTCGATCAGGTCGAACGGATCGCGGGTCTCGCGGTCCATCTTGTTGATGAAGGTGATGATCGGGATGTCGCGCAGGCGGCAGACCTCGAACAGCTTCTTGGTGCGTGCCTCGATGCCCTTGGCGGCGTCGATCACCATCACGGCGGAATCGACCGCCGTCAGCGTGCG
>JALORF010000092.1 GCA_025459195.1 Beijerinckiaceae bacterium | reverse complement strand
GAGATCGCGCGGTTGCCCGGCAGCGTCCACGGCGTGGTGGTCCAAATGAGGATGGAGGCCGACAGAAGCAACTTCTCCATCCGCTCCAGCTCCGCAGCGGCAAGTGCATCGTTGCGCTCGGACTCGCTGGGGTCTCGCCAAGATGCAAATACCGATATGAAATCGGTGGGCTCGACGCGAAAACCCTTCACCGGAAACGCCACCCAGACCATGTCGCTCTGGTAGTCCTGATATTCGATCTCGGCTTCGGCCAGAGCGGTGCGCTCGACCACGCTCCACATCACCGGCTTGGAGCCGCGATAAAGCAGGCCGTTGCTGGCAAATTTCATGATCTCGCGCGCGATCTGGGCTTCGGCGGGGTAGCTCATGGTCAGGTAGGGCTTGTCCCAGTCGCCCTCGACGCCGAGGCGCTTGAACTGCTCGCGCTGCACGCCGACCCAATGCTCGGCGAAGGCGCGGCATTCCTTGCGGAATTCGATGACTGGCACCTCATCCTTGTTCTTGCCCCTGGCGCGATACTGCTCCTCGATCTTCCATTCGATCGGCAGGCCGTGGCAATCCCAGCCGGGGACATAGTTGCTGTCGTAGCCGGCCATCTGCGCGCCGCGCACCACCAGATCCTTGAGGATCTTGTTGAGCGCGTGGCCGATGTGGATGTCGCCGTTCGCATAGGGCGGGCCATCGTGCAGCACGAAGCGGTCGCGGCCCTTCGCGGCCCGGCGCAACTGGCCATAAAGATTGTTGGCGGCCCAGCGCTCCAGCAGCTTCGGCTCCAGCACGGGCAGGCCGGCACGCATGGGAAAGGCGGTCTGCGGCAGGTTGAGCGTCTGCGAATAGTCGCGCCCGGCAGCTTCGGCGGAATTTGGCGTTCTGGTTTCGGTCATCGTCATTTCACGGCTGTGGCGCGGATGGCTGGCATTGCCCGGGAGCACGAGGCCCACCGGAGCAGGCCGGCAAAGCGCCCTGACAGGTGCCCTGTCATGGGCCATCGGCGGTAGGGTGGCAAGGTTTTGCGGCGAAAACAGTCGCTTGGCAGCGTTCCCCCGGCCCGCCAGCGCCTGTGGTCAGGCGTGAGGGACCGGGCGCGTAATTCGCGCGGTGTCGGGGTGCCGCGCCGCCGGGATTCCGTGGGCGTGCTGTGAGGCTTGCATGAGCGCTTGCATGCCTGCGCTTCTAGCCCAGGGCGGGAAAGCCTGGCAACGGCTTTCCGAAGCTGGCCGGCTCAGGCGGCCTTGATGCTTGCGATGTGTTCGCTCACCGCGTGGCGCAGGGTCTCTGCGGTCTGCATCACGCTGTCGGCGGCGGCTTCAAGGTCGCCGGCGGCGAACGAGGTCTTCTTCGAGGCACGGTCGACCGCGATGATGGCACTGGTGACATCAGCGCTGGAGCCGGCGGCGTCCGAGATCGAGCGGGCGATTTCGTGCGTGGCCGCGCCCTGCTGCTCGACCGCACCGGCAATCGAGATGGTGATCTTGTCGATCATCGCGATGGTCTCGCCGATGCCGCCGATGGCGCCGACCGCCTGCTGGGTGGCGGTCTGCATTTCCTCGACCTGACGCCGGATTTCATCGGTGGCGCGCGCGGTCTGGCTGGCCAGTTGCTTGACCTCCTGGGCCACCACGGCGAAGCCGCGCCCCGCCTCGCCGGCGCGGGCCGCCTCGATGGTGGCGTTGAGCGCCAGGAGGTTTGTCTGCTCGGCGATGTTGGTGATCAGCGTCACAACCTCGCCGATGCGCGAACTTGATGTGGCGAGCACGCCCACCAGTTCGCGGGTTGTGTCCATGGCGGTCACGGCAGCGGCGGTCACAGTCGAACCTTGCGAGATCTGCTGGGAGATGTCGGCGATCACCGAGTTCAATTCCTCGGCGGCGGCGGCGGCGATGCGCACGCTGTCGGATGAGCCGGCGGAGGATGTGGTGGCGGCCTCGAGCTGGCTGGCCGTCATCTCGGCGGCCTCGCGCAGTTGTTCGGCGCTGGCGCGCAGCAGCGTGGTGGTTTCGAGCACGGTGGACACCGAGCCTTCCACGGCGCGGTTGAGATGGCGGGCCGCCTCGCCGATCTGCATGGCACGGCGCATGGCCTCTTCGGATTCGCGCGCATCTTCCTCCATCATCATCGACTTCTCGACAAGGGACACGCGCAGTTGCTCGACCGACCGCGCCATGTCGCCAAAGATGTCGGAACGCTGGCGATAGGGCACGACGCCCGACAAGGTGCCCTTGGCCAGGGCCGTGATCGAGGCGGCGAGAGGCGTGAGAGGGGTCAGCCAGAAGCTGATCATCGCCAGACCTGCCAGCGCGCACAGCAGCGTCATCAGCGCCGCCACGAACAGGATCGAACCGTCGATGGCCGACGACACCTCCTGGGCTTCTGCCGCCGGAATGCCGACTGCGATGGCACCGCTGACGAGGCCGTCAGGCGCGATGACCGGCACGATCTGGCTGACATAAGGCACGCCGAGCAGCGTGACCGCGCCGTAGTGGGGGCGGCCGGACCGCAATGCGGCGAAGGCGGGGCTGGCCTGACCGAGCAGGGTGCCGACGGCACGCCCGCCTTCGGTGCGGCGAAGCGTGGTGGAGATTTGTTCGAAGTCGCCGCGCGCGCCATCCCAGCGGAAGATCACGGCGCTGCCGCCGGTGATCTGGGCAACGGCATCGACGAGGCGGTGGTCAGCGACGTCCGGCAGACTGGCCGCACGCAGGCGGTCAACCCCGGCCGGTGCATACAGAACCTCGATGCCGGGCTGGGCCGCGCGCACCAGATGGGCCGCAAGCCGCATGGCCTTGCCCTGATCCTCAAGCGTGTGTTCGGCGAGGCGGGCATCCACAGTCCGGCGGGCCGTGACGACGATCACCGCAGCACTTGCCAGGGCAAGCAGCAGAACGCCGAGCGCCATCTTGATACGCAACGACATGCGCGCCGAACGCAAATACTTCATCGAACCACCGTCTCCACAGCCACCTGAAGTGATGCGAGATCAAGGTTAACGTTTCGCAAAGACCTCGGCGGGCTGCGGTCTTTTCAGGCCGTCAGGCGGCGTGCCTGGGCGCTGTCGCGGTCCATCTGCGCAATCAGCGCCGCCATGTCGGGAAAGGTCTCCTCGGGCCTGATCCAGCCGACAAACTCGACATCGAGGCTCTGGCCGTAGAGATCGCCCTCGAAGTCGAAGACGAAGCTCTCCAGGCGCGGCGCGCCATCATCGAAAGTGGGCCGGCGTCCGAAGCTGGCAACGGCAGGACGCCATGCGCCGCCGATGCGCAGGCGCACTGCGTAGATGCCGTGCCGGAGCCGGTTGTCGGGCGGCAGCACCATGTTCGCCGTGGGATAGCCCAGAAGACGGCCACGCTTGTCGCCATGCACCACCTCGCCGGCGAGCCGCCAGCGATGGCCCAGCAGCCGGTTGGCCAGCGCGACGTCACCATCCGCGAGCGCGAGGCGGATGCGCGACGAGGATACGGCCACGCCTTCGGCATCGACCACAGGCGGCACCACGATCACGGAGCGGCCCGAGGCCTCCAGCGTGCGGCGCAGCAGGGCAACATCGCCATCGCGGCCACGCCCGAAGGCAAAGTCGCCACCGACCACGACACCGGCCACATCAAGCTGGCCGATCAGCAGGTCGGCGATGAACTGTGCCGCGCTCTGGCTGGCCAGGGCGGCCCCGAAAGCCAGTTCCGCCACAGCCTCGCAGCCGTGGCCGGCAACAAGGGCCCGGCGCATCGGGGCCGGACTGAGCCGGAACACCGGCGCCTCCGGGCGGAAGAAGCTGCGCGGATGCGGCTCGAAGGTGATCAGCCCGGCAGGACGGCCAAGGCGCACGCCTTCTGCACTGGCTGCGGCCAGCAGGGCCTTGTGACCCAGATGCACGCCGTCGAAATTGCCGATGGCGCAGACCGCCCCGCGCAGGCACCCCGGCACGGGGCCGCTGCCCGTCCAGAGGGCGGGCTCCGACGGATCGGGCCGGGCCATCGTCTGGAGCTGCGCGTGGGGCTGATCGGAGCGAAGCGTCACGATGGGCAAGGTCCGCATTGAAGAAGCGTGAGTGGAACCGGAAAGACGGCGGGATCACGGCATGGTCTGCCGGGCAGGCCTGCGAGGTGACGCGAAGTGCGCGCGGCGTCAAGTGCCGACGCCGCGTCCCGGACGGGCGCGCGGTCCGGGCGACTTAACCCGTTGTCAATCACCCCGTGTTAACCCGTCTGGCACATGACCGCCCATGTCGCGGCAATCTTTCATGAGCCGGGACGCCGGATCATGCGTTTGATGGAGCAGTATGATGGCCCTCGACACATCCATGCCGATCCTGGTTGTCGATGATTACCAGACCATGGTCCGGATCATCAAGAATCTGCTCAAGCAGCTTGGCTTCGAGGATGTCGACGATGCGTCGGACGGCACGGCTGCGCTCGACAAGCTGAAGCAGAAGAAATACGGCCTCGTCATCTCCGACTGGAACATGGAGCCGATGACCGGCTACGAACTGCTGCGCCAGGTCCGCTCCGATGACGGCCTGCGCACCACGCCCTTCATCATGGTCACGGCCGAATCCAAGACCGAGAACGTCATCGCGGCGAAGAAGGCAGGCGTGAACAACTACATCGTCAAGCCCTTCAACGCCCAGACCCTGAAAAGCAAAATCGAAGCTGTCTGCGGCGCCTGATCGATCCACGCCCCCGAAAGATCGATCCATGGCACATCACCTGAGGCCATCACCCGCACCGTCCGGACCCAGCGATTGTGATCCGCCAGCGCGCGGGGCCGGCACGCTCGGCACCCGCATGGCCGAGCTCAGGGGCGCGATCAACCGGCTGGGCGTGCCCGACATCGCCGAAACCAAGCTCGGTTCCGTGCAGATCGACATCGACCATGTCATGCAGGCCACACGCGCGGCCGCCGACACGATCCTTGAAACTGCCGAAGAGCTTCTCGCCGCCCCCCAGACCGGCAGCGACTACCGGGCCCTGGTGGAGGACCGCATGATCGCGCTGATGGAAGCGTGCAGCTTCCAGGACCTCACCGGGCAGCGCCTGAAACGCGCCTCCTACACGCTGCAGGTTGTGGAGGAGCGCCTCAGCACCTTCGCCAGCGCCGTCAAGGCGGGGGATGGTGCCGCCAGTCTCGGCGACGCGGTGCCGCAGCAGGCCGTGCAGGGCAGGATCGAGCGCCAGCGCGCCGCCTGGAACCAGGCCAACATGGTGCATGGGCCCGGTGGTGCAGGCGCGGTCCCGCAGGAAACGGTCGACTGGCTTCTGGCCACTACCAGCTAAGGCGCGGCATCACGTAGTGCGGCTGGAACGCCTGCCCTGCCAGCCAGGCGCGATAGCCGCCGGGCCAGGCATCGGCCCCGACATCATGCCAGTGGATGCCGTCGAGCAGCAGAATCGAACGCACGCCCAGCGCCGTCGCGCCGGCAATATCGGTGCGCACCGCATCGCCGATGGCCGCGACGCGGGCCAGATCGATGGCTGAGCCCCGCACCTGTTCGGCCAGCATCAGCGCCTGCTGGTAAACCGGCAGGTGCGGCTTGCCGGCATAGACCACGGCTCCGCCCCTTGCCTCATAGGCCAGAGCCATCGCCCCGGCGCACGGAATCAGCTTCTTGCCGCGCTCGACGATGAGATCGGGGTTGCCGCAGATCATCGTCAGCCCGCGCCGCGCCATCAGGTCGAGCGTGTCGGCGTAGTCATCCGGTGTCTGGGTCTCGTCATCGGCAAAGCCGGTGCAGACACAATAGGCGGCGCTGCCAGCGTCTGCGAGCACCACGTTCAGGCCGGCAAACAGGGTCAGGTCGCGCTCCGGGCCGATGTGGACACAAGGCTGGCCGGCACGCTCCGTGATCAACTGGCGCGTGACATCGCCGGAGGTGATGATGCGGTCGAAGGCCGAGGCCGGCACGCCGTAGCCCAGCAATTGCGGCACCACGTCGACCGACGGGCGCGGCGCGTTCGAAACCATGATGACCGTGCCGCCTCCGGCGCGGAACATGTCGAGCGCGGCGCAGGCAGCCGTGTGGGCCGTCTGGCCGTTGTGGACCACACCCCAGACATCGCAGAGCAGCACATCGATGCTGCACGAAAGCGTGTAGAACCCCTGCACGAGTTCGGCGCGGGGTGCGGGCAACGGCGCGGAGGCAGACGGGGGTCTTGCCACGGCTCTGGCCTGGGGCTGGTCGGTCATGCGGGCTCCGGGCGTCAGGCGGGGCCCGTTGCGGGCCCCATGCAAAGGCGAAAGCTGGCCGTTGAGTGGCCGAGGCGCAGGCGCGCGTCAAGCCTCGGCGTCAATGGTCGCAGCGACGGCTCAGGCGCGCCGCAGCACCGCGCGGAACGGAACCCGCTCGGCCTGATCGGGGCTGCGGGCCGGCTGCTGGCCGTTGGCGGCGATCGGCAGGTTCTCGACCAGCGCCTCGCGCGCGGGCACCTGCGGCTCGGCGGCACCGGCCTGGACGGGCTGGAAGACATCGGGCTTGACCGGGCGCGGCTGCGAGATCGCGAAGCCCTGGGCCAGGCGCACGTCGATGTCGAGCAGGTCAGCGACCTGACGGTCGGTTTCGGCACGCTCACCGATGAGTTCGATGCCGGAGCGGCGCAGCAACTGGGCCAGATCGCCGATGTCGATGTCCAGCCCGCTCTGGCGCTCGCTCATCTCGGCCAGCATCAGGGCCGGCGCCTTGACGAAGCAGACGCCACGATCAGCCAGCGCGGCCGGGTCGATCCTGAGGTCGCTGACCTGATCGAGCGCAAAGCGGGCACCATTGGCCGACATGGCCCCGATGATGCCGAGGCGCGTCGGGTCCATCTGCCGGAAAAGGCGCTGCGGCACCTCGATGACCAGCCGGGCGGACTGCGAACGGAAGGTTTCCAGCACGCGGGCAATGGAGCCAAGGGCGCGCGCATCGGACCAGGTGCCGCCGGAGAGGTTCAGGCTGATGAAATGGTCATGGCCCTTGGCATTGAGATGGCCGGCGATGGCCAGAACCTGGGTCAGCACCTGGGCATCGAGGCTGGCCCCCTGCCCGGCCCGTTCGAGGGCGGCGATGAACTCGGAGGGCATCAACTGCGTGCCATCGGCGAGTTTCAGGCGGGCCAGCGCCTCGTAGCCAACCGTGCGGCGCATCGGCAGCGCCGCCACGGGCTGGAGATGGACCTCGATGCCGCCCGAGCCGAAAGCCGTCATGATGGCGGCAAGGCGCGCCTCGTCGCGCTTGCGCAGTTCGGCATCGACCAGCGAATCAGGCTGCGCCACCAGCATGCTGGACAGGCCCTGGCGACCGGCCTCATCCGGGTTGGCAGCAGCCGGAGACGGCACGGGAGCGGCAGCCGCCCCCCCGGTCTTGCCGGCCTTGCGGGCTTCGGCTTCGGTGCTGGCCAGCCGCGTCTCGTGTTCCGACACGGCATTGGCCACATCGCGCAGGACGCCGCCCAGCAGCCCGACCTCGGCGGTGAGTTCCGCCAGCGAAGCGCGGGTGGGGGCGATGTCAGCCTCGCGCAGGGGCTCGGAATCGATGCGCGAGCGCAGGCCATCGAGCTTGATCCGGGTTGCGGCCAACCTGACATTGAGTTCGCCGACATTGGCAGCCAGCGCGTCCGCCTCGCGCTTGCGGCGGGCATCCAGCGCCAGCAGCGCCGACAGGCCCGACAGCCCGATCACAGCCAGCGCCACCGGCAGGGCCAGCGGCGGCGGCAGGACGATGGCCAGGCCGCAGGCGGCGGCAATGCCGGCCAGAACGCTGAGCAGCGGCGCGCGCAAGGCCGGCTCGATGCGTGGCAGCCTTCGGCGCGCCGGCGGCGGGGCATTCTGCGCTGAATGTGGCTGGGCCGCCATGTCTCAACCTCAAGATCGCCTCAGTGGGGGAGCGGCCGATCCGCGAATCACTTGGCCAGACTACGACAGCCGGGCCGGCGCGGACAGCGCCCCGGGACGGTCGCAGGGCTGGCGGAACGCGCCAGGCCCGGCCCAAGCCCCCTGCCCGACCTTGCAGGCCACCGGCCGGTTGGCAGCGGCGCGATCAGCCCTTGGCGAGTTCGCTGAGCCCGCCGGCTTCCAGCGCTTGCAGCAGCCCGGCGCGCACATCGGGCGCAAAGAAGGCCCGGTCGAGGAAATCACCGGCGTTGTCGCCGAAGATCGGCGACAGTTGCGCCAGTTGCCGCATGGCGAGCAGTGCCTTGTCGCGCTGGCCAAGATCGGAAGCGGCGACGGCGCGGGCGAGCAGGGCCAGCGGCGCATCGGCCAGTTCCAAGGCGCGCACGGCGGCACGGGCCCCTTCCGCATCGCCGACCCCGCGCGCCGAAAGGAACAGGTAGAATTCGTGCCATACGGGCCTTGCCCGGTTGACCTCGGCGGCCCGCAGCAGCAGCGGCCTGCCTTCGCGCGGGCGTCCGGCCTGGGTGAGGCGCGCGCCCAGATCGGCCAGGATGTCCGTGTCGAACGGATTGCGGCGCACGGCCTCGAAGCCGGTGCGCAGGGCCTCGTCGGTTTCGCCGCTCACCGTCTGCACCGCCATCAGCGCCTGCAGCGCGCGGGCACTCTCGGGAGCCAGCGTCACGGCACGCTGCGCTGCCCGGCGCGCCCGTTCGAGGGCCGAACCCGGCATCGGATTGTAGCCGATGCGGTATTCGTCGAGGTGGATCATCGCCAGAAGCGACCAGGCGGGATGATAAAGCGGGTCGTTCCTCACCGTCGCCTCAAGGCAGTCGCGCACGGAGGCATGGCGCGCACTGGAAGGCTCGGACCAGTAATCATAGGTGCGGACCACGCACTGAACCGGGCCGCCACCGATGTTCTGCGCCCGCAGGTCGGCGTGGATCAGGCCATAGGGCTGGGCCATGCGCACTGCGGCCAGACGGGCCATCTCGCGGATCTGGTCGTTGCGGCCCAGCGCGCTTGAGGGCATTTCGATGCTCGATGTCCAGACCACGCGGCCCGTCGGCGCATGCACCAGCCGGGAGGAGGCCTGCAGCATGCTGCTGCTGAGGAACTGGGCGGCATGCTCGAAACGATAGGTCGGAGCGGCCGTGGTTGCGGCAGCCCCGGCCTTCAGCACCGAGAACTCGTCGAAGCGGGCGAGCGCATCGGTGAGCTGGTTGTCGTAGTTCTGCATCGCCGCCGCCAGCGCGGGATCGGTGCCGGTCATGCCGACCACCAGAACCGTCGGCTGCTGCCGGGTCACCGAACTCAGTTCCTCGACCGTGGTGAGGCTGGCATTCTCGGCAAGCCAGGTGCGCGCGCCCCAGACCAGCCCGGCTCCGACCAGAACCAGCACGGCCATGCCCGCCAGCACCGGGCCCAACCGGCGAGCAGGTCCGGCAGGGGCTTTGACCGGCTGAACCCGAGGCCGCGCCGATGGCGGCACGGCGGGCACCAAGGCCTCGTCGCCGCTGACGGGAGCGGCGGTGGTGGCCGTTGGCGCAGCCTGATCAGGAGCGGGGCTCGCGCCGTCACCGCGCCAGCGTTCGAACTGCGGCACATAGGAGCCGCGCCGGATCAGCAGGCGCACCGGATCGGCAAGGCCGTCGGCAGCATAGTGGGTGTCCAGCGCCCGGCGCAGGCGGCCGGCCTCGACGCGCACGATGGGATCGGTCACCGGGTCAAAATCAGCCGGGCGGCCCAGCGCCTCGACCGCGATCGTGTAACCCTTGATCTCGCTCTGGCGACCGGCCAGCGCCGTATTGACGATGTAGCCCAGGAAAGCGGCCAGTTGCGGGGCGGTGCGCAAGGTCGGGCTCTCGACCAGCCGGGCCAGCGCGGCGCGCGCTTCAGCCTCGGTGACATCACCGAGGATCGAAGCAAGGTCGGGCCTGCTGGTCTCGTTCACGTCGGGTCTCGGTCCTGCCGGGCGCGTCGCCCCATCGGGGGCGGAAACGCAAACCTGACCGAAACCTAGTGCAATCAACCCCGGATGGGAACGCAAATCGTGCGCCCCATCCGGCCCGGCGTCGGTGCGATGGCCCATGCGCGGCATGCAGGCACCGATTGCCTTGTCCGATGGCCAGTGCGGTTTACTTGCGCCACAGGCTTGCTAGGCTGCCCGCTGCGCGCGCCGCGCCGTGGCGCACGGTCTGCCTTCAGGAGCACCTGCATGTCCCCCTCGACACCGCGCCCGGCCGGGCAGCCCAACGATCTTGAATCGTTCTGGATGCCGTTTACCGCCAACCGCGCCTTCAAGAAGGCGCCGCGCATGATCAGCCGCGCCGAAGGGATGCATTACTACACCACCGACGGCAAGCCGATCATGGACGGCACCGCCGGCCTGTGGTGCTGCAATGCCGGCCATGCCCGCCGCCCGATCATCGATGCCATCAAGGCCCAGGCCGAGGAACTGGACTATGCGCCGGCCTTCCAGTTCGGCCACCCCAAGGTGTTCGCTGCCGCAGCCCGCGTGGCAGCGCTGGCACCGGGCGATCTCGACCACGTGTTCTTCGCCGGCTCCGGCTCGGAGGCGGTCGACACGGCGCTGAAGATCGCCATCGCTTACTGGAACGTCACCGGCAAGGGCTCAAAGACCCGGCTGATCGGCCGCGAGCGCGGCTATCACGGCGTCGGCTTCGGCGGCATCTCGGTCGGCGGCATCGTCAACAACCGCAAGTTCTTCGGCTCGCTGCTGGCCGGCGTGGACCACATGCCAACCACCTACAACCGCGAGAAGCAGGCCTTCTCGAAGGGCGAGCCTGAATGGGGCGGGCATCTGGCGGAGGAGCTGGAGCGCATCGTCACCCTGCACGATGCCTCCACCGTGGCGGCTGTGATCGTCGAGCCCATGGCCGGATCGACAGGCGTGCTGCCACCGCCGGTGGGCTATCTCCAGAAGCTGCGCGAGATCTGCACGAAGCACAACATCCTGCTGATCTTCGACGAGGTCATTTCGGGCTTCGGCCGCCTCGGCCACGCCTTCGCGGCCGAGCGCTATGGCGTGATCCCGGACATGATCTGCTTTGCCAAGGGCGTCACCTCCGGCACGGTTCCGATGGGCGGGGTACTGGTGCGCAAGGGCATCTACGACGCC
>JALORF010000091.1 GCA_025459195.1 Beijerinckiaceae bacterium | reverse complement strand
AGCCGGTCCGCCGGCTCGTTGCCCGCCAGGACCCCGATGAAGATCGACGGCACGTTGTTGTCGCGGGCGAAGGTCTCGGCGGCAGCGATCAGGCGTTGCCCCAGGCCCTTGCCGCGCATCGCCTCCGCCACGACAAGCTCCGCGATGTAGGCATGGCGGCCATAGCGGCTGTGGACATAGGCCTGTGCGCTTTCGATGACGCAGAGCAGGTAGCCGACGACCCGGCCATCCTGGTCGGCCACGAGTTCGATGCCGCCATGTTCCGCCATGCGCCGGCGGTTGGCCCCGAGCCCGGAAGCCGCCGCCTTGCGGTCGGGCGCACGGTCGCCCGAGACACCGTTCTCGTAGCGGTTCAGTTCCCAGATCAGGTCGATCACCGTCTCGCGGTCGGCGTCGTCCATCTCGCGGATGATGGCCGTGCTCATGGCAGGCCCCCGTTCAGCGACGGGGCGGCAGAGCCGCCGCCCCATGATGACCCATGGCAGGCTCGGCAGGGCGCTGCCGCTGGCAGGATGCCGGCCTCAGTGGGCCAGCGCCTTGACGATGCTCTCGACCATCTTCTTGGCATCGGCCAGCAGCATCATCGTGTTGGGCCGATAGAACACCTCGTTGTCGATGCCGGCATAGCCGACCCCGCCCATGCCGCGCTTGACGAACAGGATGGTGCCTGCCTTCTCCACGTCCAGCACCGGCATGCCGTAGATGGGCGAGGTCTTGTCGGTCTTGGCGGCGGGATTGGTCACGTCGTTGGCACCGATGACAAAGGCCACATCGGCCTGCCCGAACTCCGAGTTGATGTCTTCAAGCTCGAACACTTCATCGTAAGGAACGTTGGCTTCGGCCAGCAGCACGTTCATGTGGCCCGGCATGCGGCCTGCAACCGGGTGGATGGCATACTTGACCTCGACGCCTTCCTTCTTGAGCAGGTCGCACATCTCGCGCAGCGCGTGCTGGGCCTGCGACACGGCCATGCCATAGCCCGGCACGATGATCACCTTCTGGGCGTTCTTCATGATGTAGGCGGCATCGTCGGCAGACCCGGCCTTGTAGGGCCTGGCTTCGGTGGCGGCGGCAGCGCCGGCATCCTCGGCACCGAAACCGCCAAGGATCACGGAGATGAAGCTGCGGTTCATCGCCTTGCACATGATGTAGGACAGGATCGCGCCGGACGAGCCGACGAGCGCGCCGGTGATGATCAGCGCCATGTTGCCGAGCGTGAAGCCGATGCCGGCAGCGGCCCAGCCGGAATAGGAGTTCAGCATCGACACCACGACCGGCATGTCAGCGCCACCGATCGGGATGATCAGCAGCACGCCCAGAGCGAACGAGACGATGACGATGAGCCAGAACACGGCGTGGCTCTCGGTGCGCAGGAAGATCACGATCAGGATGGCCAGCGCGACACCAAGCCCGATGTTGAGGGCGTGGCGCTGCGGCAGCATGATCGGCTTGCCGGACATGCGGCCATCGAGCTTGAGGAAGGCGATGATCGAGCCAGTGAAGGTGATCGCACCGATGGCAACGCCGAGCGCCATTTCAAACAGGCTGGCGGCCTTGATCTGGCCGACCTTGCCGATATTGAACGCTTCCGGGGCATAGAGAGCAGCGCCGGCCACCAGCACCGCAGCAAGACCGACGAGGCTGTGGAAGAACGCCACAAGCTGCGGCATCTGCGTCATCTGCACCTTGCGGGCCATGTAGGCCCCGATACCGCCGCCGATGCCAAGGCCAAGCACGACCAGAAGCCAGCCGGAAAACCCGGCCGGCCGGAAGAAGATCACCGTGGTCAGGATGGCAATGCCCATGCCAGCCATGCCGAACAGGTTACCCTGACGGCTCGTCGTGGGGTGCGAAAGCCCGCGCAGGGCCATGATGAACAGGATGCCTGCGACCAGATAGAGCAGGGCTGAAAGATTTGCGGCCATGACGCGTCAGCCCTTCTTCTTGTACATCGCGAGCATGCGCTCGGTGACGAGGAAGCCGCCGAAGATGTTCACGGAGGCGAGGATCAGCGCGAAAAAGCCCATGACCTTGGCCCAGAGCGGCCCATCGCCCATGGCAGGTGTGGAACTGACGCCAACGGCCAGCAGCGCGCCGACCACGATGACCGAGGAAATGGCATTGGTCACCGACATCAGCGGCGTGTGCAGGGCCGGCGTCACCGACCAGACGACATAGTAGCCGACAGCGACGGCCAGCGCGAAGATCGCGAGCTGGAACACGATCGGGTCGATCGCCCCGCCGGACGCGGCGCTCGCGGTTGCGGCGATCTGGTCGGCATATTTCTGCGCAGCTTCAGCGGCCTGCTTGGCGGCATCGGCTGCGGCGCGGGCCCGGTCGAGCGCTTCCTGGGGTGTGATGGTCGACATGATGAATGCCCCTCTCGTGCGTTGGCTGACGCGGCTTAGGCTCAGGCTTTGGGCTGGAAATTCGGGTGCACCACGGCCCCGTCACGGGTCAGCAGCGTGGCCTTCACCAGTTCGTCATCCCAGTTCACGGCCAGTTTCTTGTCCTTCTTGTCGATCATGGTCTCGACGAAGGCGTAGAGGTTCTTGGCGTAGAGCGACGATGAGGTCGCCGCCAGACGGCCCGGCACGTTGAGATGTCCGACGATGCGCACGCCGTTGTCGGTCACGACGATCTCGCCGGGCTTGGCCAACTCGCAGTTGCCGCCGCGCTCGACCGCCAGATCGATGATCACCGACCCGGCTTTCATGCTTTCAACCATGGCCTTGGTGATCAGCCGCGGTGCCGGACGGCCCGGAATCAGCGCCGTGGTGATGACGATGTCCTGCTTGGCGATGTGAGAAGCGGTCAGCTCGGCCTGCTTGGCCTGATACTCTTTCGACATTTCCTTGGCATAGCCGCCGGCTGTCTGGGCCTGCTTGAATTCTTCATCCTCGACGGCGAGGAACTTGGCTCCAAGCGACTCGACCTGCTCCTTGGTGGCGGGCCGGACATCGGTGGCCGTCACCACCGCGCCCATGCGCCGCGCTGTCGCAATGGCCTGGAGCCCGGCAACGCCAACACCCATGATGAAGATGCGGGCGGCAGGCACGGTGCCGGCAGCGGTCATCATCATCGGCAGGGCGCGGCCATATTCGGCAGCGCCGTCGATCACGGCGCGGTAGCCGGCAAGGTTGGCCTGCGAGGACAACACGTCCATGACCTGGGCGCGGGTGATGCGCGGCATGAACTCCATGGCGAAAGCGCTGACCCCGGCTTTCGCGAGGCCGGCCAGCGCGGCATCCTGGCCGTAAGGGTCCATGATCGCCACGACAATGGCACCGGACTTGAGGTTCTTCATCTCGGCATCGGCCGGACGGCGCACCATCAGCGCGATGTCGGCATCCTTCAGCACATCCTTGGCGGACTTTGCGATGCTTGCTCCCGCAGCTTCGAACTCGGCGTCGGAGATGCCCGCCTGGAGGCCGGCCCCCTTCTCCACGCTGACACTGGCACCAAGACCGATGAACTTCTTCACGGTCTCGGGTGTGGCGGCAACGCGGGTCTCGATGCCCTTGGCTTCAGCCGGAACAGCAATGCGCATCTGGGATGTCCCTTCGGGCAACAGGAATCAGTGAGAGCCGCCCATGAAGGCGAGCGCGGCAAGCATCAGCACAAGCGGGATGGCCGGGGCGCGCCAGCCGATCTTCGGAGCGGCGATGCCGATGGCGGCGGTGATCAGCGTCAGGACTGTGCCGAAGATGACCGTCATCCACGCATGCTTCACGCCGCCGACGGCAAGGGCCGCCACAATGGCGAGGCAGGCCACGGTGCCCACTTCGGTAAAATGAATGAAGCCCTTGAAGGTGCTTTCGTGTGCCTTGTAATCCATTGCCGGATGGCCGGCGTCGCCGGAATTGCCATGGTCAGCCATGCTTGCCCCTGTGCGGAAAGATCGTCGTGTCGAGCCTTGTCTGCGTTTAGCGCAAGGACATGACAAGATGCAACGAGTCAACGAACAAATGGTCGGGACCGTTGCCGCCAAACCCTTGAACGCGTGCCTGACGGAACCCCACGCCAGGGGTCCTCATCGGCCATGGCAACGGTCCTTTCACGGCCCGGGATCAGACGGCTTGAGACCGATCTCGGTGAGTGCCTGTGCCTGCCGGTTGCCAACGGTCTCAGCAGAAAAATTGGCCAGCTCGTCCTCGATCATCCGGAAGAAGTTCATTTCCGTGCGCAGGTGCAGGAAGACGCCGCCAAGCCCGATGGCGGCGCGGTCCATGAACACGAATTCCTGCGGCACCGTGACCGGGCCCTTTTCCTTGAGTGCCTGATGCACGCTGAACGCCTCGCGCCGGCCATAGGCACCAGGGCTGACCCCATCGGCAATGGTGCGGACGCGATCGTCGAGCAGCGGCCCGTAGATGAATCTGGCCCAGATGTTGAGGATCTCGATCAGGTCCTTGTTCAGGTTCTTGAAGCCCCAGACTTCGTAGGCATGGACGATCTGCGCCGCGTCTTCGCGCAGCAGGCCGTTGCGCAATTCATTGACACCATTGACGAAGGTCGGCGGAAAGATGCGCACGCAGCCATAGTCGAGCAGATTGAGCCCGCCGGGCCGTCCATCCTGTTCGAACACCGTGTAGTTGCCCAGATGCGGGTCGCCATGGATCACGCCGTAGCGGATGAACGGTCGCCACCAGGCATGGAACATCGCCCGGGCGATGCGGTTGCGGGTTTCGAGGTCGGCTTCCTTGTGGCTGAGCAGCTTGCTGCCATCCAGCCAGTGCATGGTGAGCAGCCGGCGCGTCGACAGGGAAGGCTCGACCTTCGGCACCCGCACATCAGGCGTCTCGGCCAGCATGAGCTGGTACAGGGCCGCGTGTTTGGCCTCGCGGTGGTAGTCGAGTTCCTCGCGCACCCTTGCGCCGAGTTCCTTGGCGATCTCGCGCGTGTCAATGGCCTGATCCATCTGCCGGTGCAGGGCCAGCAGCAACTGCAACTGCTTCAGGTCAGCCTCGACCGCCGATTCCATGTCGGGATACTGCAGCTTGCAGGCCAACCGCGTGCCGTCGAGAGCGATGGCCTTGTGGACCTGCCCCAGCGAGGCGGCAGCAGCAGGTTTCAGATCGAAGCTCTCGAAGCGCTGCCGCCAGTTGCCACCCAGTTCCGCCATCATGCGCCGGTTGACGAAGGCCACGCCCATGGGCGGTGCTTCCGACTGCAGCTTCTGCAATTCCTCGGCGTATTCAGGCGGCACCACATCGGGGATGGTGGCAATCAGTTGCGCCACCTTCATCAGCGGCCCCTTGAGCCCGCCCAGCGCTTGCGCCAGCGCCGCCGCATTGCGCGCGTCACCGCTGCTCGAACGCCCGGTCAGGAAGGAGGTGGCGATGCGGGCCGCGACCCCGCCCACATTGGCACCAACGCGCGCATAGCGCGTGGCGCGGGCCGAAAAACGGTTCTGCTCGGTGTCTGGGGGTGTGCTCGTCAGATAAGGCGTGGGCCGGCCCGCGCCAAGCGGTGATGGCGTCGCGGGGTCAGGCTTGCACCAGCGCCCTGCGCACATCGGCTGGCGCGGCGAGCCTGCCACCGGCCCTCACGATCCGTTCGGCTGCTTCCTCCACAAGCGTGCGATTGCTGCGCGCCTCGCCGAACGGCGCATCCTCCAGACCGGTGCGCACATGCACGCCGCGACCAACGGCTTCCGCAATCAGCGGCCGGATATCGACCTGAAGGCCGGCGATCATCACTGGCGCCCCCGGGGCACACTCCGCGAGCAAGGCAAGATGCGCGGCAAGCGCCCAGCCACGCGGCGGAAAACCCCAGGCATAGCCACCCGAGAACATCAGGCGATAGATCGGCATGGGCAATGCCGGATAGCACGCGGCCAGCGCAGCGCCGGCGCGCGTGAACCCCGGCTCGTAGATCGCGAAACTGGGATGAAGCCGGTGCCGCTCGGCGATCGCCATGCCCTCGCGGATGTGCTCCTCCGGGTTCTGGTAGACAAAGCCCGGGACGCCAGCCGCCATGTCGCCGAAGCTGGCGAAGTTGACACTGCCCGGGTCGATCACGCCCCATTCCACCAGCCCGCGCCGGCCAAGCTCGTCGAGATGGGCATAGCGCCCCGAGGCGGACACGGCATCGCCTGCGAAGCCTGATCCGGCAATCGGGATCGTGGGATAGACAATGGCATCACAGCGGGCTCGGATACCTTCGATCGCACGGGCATAGACCTGCCAGTCATCGGTCTGCCGGCCTGTCGCCTCGTCATAGACATGCAGGTGGATGATGGCCGCCCCGGCCCTGGCCGCGGCAAGACCGTCGGCGACGATCTCGGGGATGGTGATCGGGATGCCCGGTTGACGGCTGCGACCCCACGGCCCGTTGATCGCGGCCTCGAGCCAGATCGGCCCTGTCACCCCATCTGCTCCAGTTCGATGATCATGCGCTCGATCAGCCCAAGCCCGATCTGCCAGAAGGCCGGATCGCGGGCATCAAGTCCGAACGGTGCCAGAACCTCGGAATGGTGCTTGGTGCCGCCCGCCGCCAGCAGGGCGAAATAGCGGTCCTGGAAACCTTCCGCCGAGCGCTCGTAGACGCCATAGAGCGAATTCACCAGGCAATCACCGAAGGCATAGGCATAGACATAGAACGGCGAGTGGATGAAGTGCGGGATGTAGGTCCAGAAGGTTTCGTAGCCGGGGCCCAGCCTGATCGCCGGCCCCAGGCTCTCGGCCTGCACCGACATCCACAGCTCGCTGATCGCATCGGCAGTCAGTTCGCCGTTCTTGCGCTCCTCGTGCAGCTTGCGCTCGAACGAGTAGAACGCGATCTGGCGCACGACCGTGTTGATCATGTCCTCGACCTTGCTCGCCAGCATCGCCTTGCGCTGGCTCTGGCTGGTGGTCGCATCGAGCAGCCGCCGGAAGGTCAGCATCTCGCCGAACACCGAGGCGGTTTCGGCCAGGGTCAGCGGCGTCGGGGCCATCAGCGCGCCATTGTGCGCCGCCATCACCTGATGCACGCCATGGCCGAGTTCATGGGCGAGCGTCATCACATCGCGCGGCTTGCCCTGATAGTTGATCAGCACATACGGGTGCGCGGATGGCACGGTGGGGTGGGCAAAGGCACCGGGGGCCTTGCCGGGCCTGACCGGCGCATCGATCCAGTTTTCGTCAAAGAAGCGGCGGGCGATGCCGGCGAGCTTCGGCGAGAAGGTCTCGTAGGCTCCGAGCACCGTATCGCGCGCCTCGTTCCACGGAATGGTGCGCTGCTCGACCTTGGGCAGCGGCGCGTTCCGATCCCAGAAATTCAGCTCCGTCTTGCCAAACCAGCTTGCCTTGAGCGCGTAGTAGCGGTGCGACAGGCGCGGATAGGCAGCCCGCACCGCGCTCACAAGCGCCTCGACCACTTCGGGCTCGACCCGGTTGGCCAGATGCCGCGACTGGGCGACGTCGGTGAAGCCGCGCCACTTGTCCTGGATGTCCTTGTCCTTGGCCAGGGTGTTGGTGATCAGGGCAAACGTCCGGGTGTGCTGGCCGAACACGTTGGCCAGCGCTTCGGCACCCGCCTTGCGCACCTTGCCATCGCTGTCCTGGAGCTTGTTGAGCGTCGGCTCCAGCGTCAGTTCCTGGTCACCCACCTTGAAGCGCAGCGAGGCGATGGTCTCGTCGAACAACCGGTTCCAGGCCGCCCGGCCCGTCACGGACTTCTCGTGAAAAAGCTGCTCGATCCGGTCATCGAGCTGATGCGGCTTGTCCTTGCGCATGTCATCCAGCCACGGCTTGTAGTGGCTGAGCGGCGGGATGGCAGCGGCTGCATCAAGGACCGCATCGTCGATCCGGTTGAGTTCGAGCGTGAAGAACAGCAGTTCCGTCGAGGCCGCCGTGATGCGCTCCTGGGCATCGCCGTAGAACTTTGCCCGCTGCGGATCGGTGGTGTCGCCCGAATAGACCAGCCCCGCATAGGACATGATCCGGCCCATCAGGTCATCGAGCACCTCGTAGGCGGCGACTGCGGCATGCAGCGCAGCCGACGCATCCGGCCCGGCAGCGATATCGGCCAGCTTGCCGCGATAGGTCGCCGCAAACTGCAGCGCCTGCGAGGCGGCCCTCTCCATGTCGGCCGCGAAAGCCGGGGCGTCCATCGACGGATAAAGATGGGTGAGATCCCACTCCGGCAGAACGCCAAGGCCGGCCTCGCGCGACTGGCGACGATAGGCCCCCTGCACCGGCGCAAACACCGCGTCGGCAGGCAAAAGCCCGTGATCTGTCGTGGGCGTCATGGATCGGGACCTGTCATCTCAAGCGGACACATCCGGCGAGGACATGCGTTGACGACAGCATATGTGGTTTTTCCGGCCTGCAATCAACTGGCTGCCTGCGCCACAGCGCTGCGACATCACGCCGGGGCGATGCGATCCGCTTAAGCGCCGCTTAACCGTTGTGCCCGACAGTGCCCCGAAACGACACAGGCGATTCCCGCCGCGTCGTCCGGAATTGGACTGAGATGAGCACCACCGTCCTGATTGTCGATGATGACCCGGTCCAGCGCCGCCTGCTGGAAGCGATGGTGCGGCGCTTTGGCTATGAAGCGCGCACGGCCGACAGCGGCACGGCGGCTGTGCGCCTGCTCACCGGCATGGAGGGCGAGGCCGTCGATCTGGTCATCCTCGATCTGGTGATGCCAGAGATCGACGGCATGGGCGTGCTGGCGGCGCTGAAGGACAAGGGGCTGGAAAAGCCGGTCATCGTGCAGACGGCCCATTCGTCCATCGAAACCGTCGTCGCCGCCATGCGCGCCGGTGCCTCCGATTTCGTGGTCAAGCCGGTCGGGGCCGAGCGGCTTCAGGTCTCGATCAAGAATGCCCTCAAGCTCGGTGCGCTCGAGGACGAGATCCGGCGCATGAAGCGCCGCGCCTCCGGCACGCTGGGCTTCCATGACCTGAGCACCCGCAGCGCCGAGATGGCCCGCGTCGTGCGGCTCGCCGAGCGCGCCGCCAAGTCGAACATTCCGATCCTGATCGAGGGCGAATCGGGCGTCGGCAAGGAGGTGCTGGCCCGCGCCATCCAGGGATCGAGCGACCGCAAGGGCAAGCCCTTCGTGACGGTGAACTGCGGGGCCATTCCCGACAATCTGGTGGAATCGATCCTGTTCGGCCACGAGAAGGGCTCATTCACCGGCGCCACCGAAAAGCATGTCGGCAAGTTCGTCGAGGCCAGCGGCGGCACCCTGTTCCTGGACGAGGTCGGCGAGTTGCCGCTCGATGCGCAGGTCAAGCTGCTGCGCGCGATCCAGGAGGGCGAGGTCGATCCGGTCGGCGGGCGCAAGTCGGTGCGCGTCGACATCCGGCTGATCTCGGCCACCAACAAGAGCTTGCTCGAACAGGTCAAACAGGGCCAGTTCCGCGAGGATCTCTATTACCGCCTCAACGTCTTTCCGATCATGCTGCCGGCCCTGCGCGCGCGCCGCGAGGACATTCCCGATCTGGCGAAATCCTTCGTGGCCCGTTTTTCGGCCGAAGAAGGCAAGCGCATTCGCGGCCTGTCTGCCGAGGCGGCAGCCCTGCTCCAGCGCTATGACTGGCCCGGCAACGTGCGCCAGCTCGAAAATGCCTTGTTCCGGGCCGTGGTCCTTTCAGACGGCGATGAACTCACGGTGGCCGAATTCCCGCAGATCGCAGCCCAGGTCGACGGCTTCGATGTGCGCATTCCGCCCGCTCCCCAGCCCTATGCCGTCACCTCGGGCGGCACCGAGCCGCCCCGCATCATCCAGGTGCCGGTGCGCGATCCCAACGCCATCGACCTGACCGAAGGCTCGGACATGCGGCGCATGGATGATCTGGAACGCGACATCATCAAGTTCGCCCTGGCACACTATCGCGGACACATGTCGGAGATCTCGCGCAAGCTCGGGATCGGCCGGTCGACGCTTTACCGCAAGCTCAAGGACTACGGCCTCGAGGAGAGCGCCGGCCTCGATCTCGCGGACGAGAACGCCGCCTGACCCCGCGCGGCATGTGCGGCAGCGCACAGCGTGGGGCCGAAGCAGGGCAATAATGGTGAAACACGGGCCAGAACGGCGAGATATCGCCATATTCCGGCAGAGTGTTGCAGGAATGTGATTGCCCGGCACCGGAAGCGCCTGCACACTTGATCGATTCGATTGAAGCCCCAGGGAGACTGACAATGGCTGTGAGGCGCGTGACCTTGTCGGCGTCGCTGCTTGCCCTGTGCGCCGCGTTCCCTGCCCTGATCGCTCAGGCTTCCGCGAGCGAGGAGAATGCGTTTCCCGCCCCGCCCGAGGCGATCGGGCTGGTGCTGACACCGGCCGATCTCGGTCAGGAGCGGATCGCGCCCCGGAATGGACCGGATGAGCTCGCTCCGCTGCTGACCGTGCAACTGAGCGACGCAGAGATTGAGCGCAATTTCCCGGCTCCGCCAGAGCCGCTGCCGCTCGTCCTCGACATTGCTGTTGAAAACCCGGCAAAGGATCTGGCCTCCGCGCCGGCCGATGCAGCCCCCGAGCCGCGCCTTGCGGACTCAGGCCCGATGCTCACCGCCACGATCAGGCCGGCAGAGCCTGTCACCGACGAGGCCGCACCGGGTCTGTCACCGCTGACCGCAGCCACGCCTGGCGACGCACCCGCCGCGACGCCCAACGAGACACTCCCCGAGACACCCGCCATTGTTGTCGGGCCGGAGATACCGGCACCGCCCTATCCCGCCATCGTCATCCTGGACGAGCCCGTTGCGCCGCCTGCTGCCGAGCCTCCGCAGCCGGTGATCGCTGCGCCCATGGTGCCGGACGAGATCAGCCCGCTGCTGGCCGCCCGGCTCGCCGAAGCCGTTGCCCGTCCGTGGCTGCCGGAGCGCGACGAGCGGGCCATCGTGGCGTTCTACGAGGCGCGCGGCCACAAGCCGATGTGGCACGCGGCCGGTGGTCTGACCGAGGCCGGGCAGCGCCTGCGAGACCAGCTTGCCCGCGCTGCCGAGGATGGCCTTCGTCCGGAGGATTATGCCACCCCTCGGCTGATCAACCCGCGACCGCTTGACCTCGCCCTGGCTGACATTCGCCTGACGACCCTTGCCGTGCGCTATGCCCGCGATGCACGCGGCGGCCGCATCGACCCGCGCCGCCTGTCCGCGCTGATCACGCCGAAGCTCGATCTGCCGGCAGCCGGCGATGTTCTCGCCCGGCTCGACGGGCACGCCGAGCCCGACTCGGTCCTGGCATCCTACCAGCCAAACCACGAGGGCTACCGCGCGCTGAAGGCCAAGCTGGCCGACCTGCGCCAATCCCTGCCGCAGGTGCAGCCCTCGGTCCGCATTCCGCCGGCAGGCCCGGCCATCCGCATCGGCATGCGCGATGACCGCATCACCCTGATCCGCGCCCGCTTCGGTTTTGCGCCCGAGGATGGCCGCATGCACGATGCCGGGCTGGCCACGGTGGTGGCAGGCTTCCAGCGCGAGAATGGCCTGCCGGCCAACGGCGTGATCAGCCGCGCCACCATCGAGGCCATGAACGGTGGCGCGACCTCTGCCCGGGTTGCCGATCTCATCGCCAACATGGAGCGCTGGCGTTGGCTCCCCGGCGATCTCGGCAGCGAGCACCTGATCGTCAACGTGCCCGAATACATGGTGCGCAAGGTCGAGAACGGCGAAGTGATCCATTCCTCGCGGGTGGTTGTCGGCAAGGCAGAACGCCCGACGCCGATCTTTTCCGACCTGATGGACCATCTTGTGCTCAATCCATCCTGGACGATCCCGCCGACGATCATGCGGCAGGACATCCTGCCAAAGCTCGCTGCCGACCCCGGCTATGCCGAACGGCGCGGCTTCCAGGTCATCCGGCGTGGCAACAACATCACCGTCCGCCAGCCGCCGGGGCCCTCCAACGCACTCGGCAACATCAAGTTCATGTTCCCGAATGACCATGCGGTCTATCTGCATGACACCCCGTCGCGGAACCTGTTCGCCTCTGCCCGGCGCGCCTATTCCTCCGGCTGCGTGCGCGTCGAACGCCCGCTCAAGCTGGCGGAACTGGTCCTCGCCGGCACCGATGGCGGCTGGTCCGAACGGCGCCTGCAAAGCCTTGTCGGCTCGGGCGAGCGCACCATCCGGCTGACCCGCAAGCTGCCGATCCACATCGTCTACATGACACAGGTCGTCGATGCCGACGGCACGTTGCGCAGCTTCGAGGACATCTACGGCTTTCACCGCCGGACGCGCGAAGCGCTGGGACTTTAGGGTTTCCGCGCGAAGCGCTGGGACTTGAGGTTCCGCGCGAAGCGCTGGGACTTGAGGTTCCGCGCAGCAAGCCGGCAACGGGCTTGATCTGGATCACACCGGCCCGTCCCGAGCGCGCCCTGGCCCTTGATTGCTTGCACGTTTTCGCCATGATTGGCGACTATGAGCCGGATAGGATCAATCGTCTCAGTCTGTGGGCCTGATCGGGGCTTCCGGGCAGGCACGGTGTCCCCATCTGTCAACGAAGGGTTAACCACCATCGGCAATGGTGAGCGCTTCGGTGGAGTATCCGCTGAGTCCGTCGCGGCAGTCACAAGGTCATTGCCAGTTATGATCATCAGCGAGATGGTGGATCGTGGTCTTGGCTTCCGGCGCTAGTCAGGCCCGGTGCGCCCTGGCGCGCTGGCGACACCGTGCCGGCGTCGCGGCGCTGTCGCTGGCCGCGCTCGTGGTCGGCTCGCGCACCACGCAGGATGCCGTGGCCAACGGCGATACCCGCACCATCAGCATCCAGCACATGCACACGAAGGAATTGACGACGGTCACCTTCCGGCGTGACGGACGCTATGTCGGCGAGGCACTCGACAAGCTCAACAACGCGCTGCGGGACTGGCGCAACGACGATGTCATCAAGATGGACCCGCGCCTGTTCGACATCGCCTGGGAAGTCCACCGCGAGGTCGGCTCCAGCAGCCCGTTCCATGTCGTGTCGGCCTATCGCTCACCGGGCACCAACGCCATGCTGCGCCGCCGCTCGCGCGGCGTGGCCAAGCACAGCCAGCACACCATGGGCAAGGCCATGGATTTCTACCTGCCTGACATCTCGACCGCCCAGATCCGCGCCGTCGGCATGAAGCTGCAACGTGGAGGCGTGGGCTATTACCCCACAGCCAACACGCCATTCGTGCATCTCGATGTCGGCAGTGTCCGTTCCTGGCCGCGCATGACACGGGACCAGCTTGCGCGCATCTTCCCGAACGGAAACACCGTGCACATCGCTGCCGATGGCAAGCCGATGGAAGGCTACGAGGTGGCGAAGGCGCAGATCCTCGCCCGTGGCGGCAGCGTCGGCGGCTATGCCTCATCTGACTTCGATGAAGGCGCGATCATGCAGAGTTCGCGCCGCAGCCTCTGGGCTTCGCTGTTCGGCTGGAACGAGGAAGAAGAAGCAGTGACCACACGCGGCAGGGGCCGCGCCCGCTCCGCATCCAGCCAGCAGACACTGGCCTATGCGCCGTCTGGTGGCGGCGAGAACAGCGATCTTTACTCCATCATGCGGCCACCGGCTGCCGACACCCTGGCTCCTGCCAGCGCCCGCACGCCGGCCCGCGGCCGCACTGCGGAAACCCAGGTGGCCGCCCTGCCGCGCAGCACCGAAGCAGAAGCCCCGGCGGCGCCTGCGCCGGTGCCGGCACAGGCCCCGGCATCGCCAGTGCCCGCACAGCCCCGGTTCGTGGCGGCACCCTTCCCGATCGCACGGCCGAGCAATCTGGCTCCTGTGCAACTGGCCTCGGTCGAGCCCGGCTCGACAGGGCAGCGCCTCAACTGGCAGCAGGGGCCGAGTGGCATTCCGGCAGGGGCCGAGCAGGCACAACCCGCGCCGGCAGGCAGGCTCGTCGTGGCACCAGTGCCGCCTCGCCGGCCCGATGACCCGCCCCAGTCCGCTTCGCCCGGCCTTGCTCTCGCGGCAGCCGCCACGGTGCCTGTGAATGCACAAGCGCCTGCGCCAGCCGCGACCCGCGATCCACCGGGTCGGCTGGTCGCCATCAACCATCCGCTGCCGCCTGAAAGACCTCGTCTTGCCGTGGCCGCCGCCCAGCCATCCGCTGGCGCTGGCCTTGCCGCTTCGCCGGCGCTCGCAGCGCCGGCAGCAGGGCGAAGCACTGCTCCGGCCCGGCCTGCAGCCAATCCGGACCGCTCTGCTCTCGACAACCTGTTCGCAGCCGTGGCAACTGGCTCACTGCCCGACAGCGCAGCCAAGGTCACCACAACCCGCGCCCGCACCACGCAGCCACAGGCCGGGCCGGTCGCCTCCGATGCCGCCCCTGCCGCCTCGCTTGGCTTCACCCAGCGCGATCCGAACGACACACGTCCGGACCGGTTTTCGGGCCCCGCCGTCAGGCCCTTGCCAACGAATTACACCAGCCGCTGACCGGACCTCCGGTCAGGCCGATTCGCCCACGGCCTGGAGATACAGATCGAGGATGGCTTCTTCCTCGCGGCGCTCGCGCAGGTCGCGTTTGCGGATCGAGATCACCTTGCGCAACACCTTGACATCGTAGCCGTTGGCCTTGGCCTCGGAGTAGACCTCCTTGATGTCATCGGTGATGGTCTTCTTTTCCTCCTCGAGCCGCTCGATGCGCTCGACGATGGACTTGAGTTGATCGCCCTGAAGGGGTTCGGACATGGCATGCTTCCTTGTTCAGGAGCCCGGAATGCAGCCTCGCGCCGGCACCGTCAAGCGCCGCGCCGGTCAATGCTGTGGCTTGTTGGCCTCGAACGCTGCCTGCTGCGCGGCGCTGGCTTCGCCCTGATGCAGTGCCTTCCACGCATCATAGCTCATGCCGTAAACCAGTTCGCGGCTTTCATCCTTCGACAGCGCGATGCCATGCTCGTCGGCTGCATCTTTCATCCAGTTGGACAGGCAGTTCCGGCAGAAACCGGACAGGTTCATCATGTCGATGTTCTGCACGTCCGCCCGCGTGCGCAGGTGCTGCACGAGGCGACGGAAGGCCGCTGCCTCCAGTTCGGTCATGGTGGCGGCGTCGATGTCGGTTCTGGCTGGCATGGCGATGGCCTCTGACAAGGGAGACCGGGAGATAGGGTGCGGCAGGCCCTGGCGAAAGCCCCTCAGCGCTGTCCGTCGGCCCGCGTGGCCAGAACGGCGTTGACGGCGATGGCGGCCATCACGAGCAGACCGCCGAGATACTGCACCGGCACCAGTCGCTCGCCCAGGATCAGCGCTGCGAACAGGCTGGCAAACAAGGGCTCGGCACAGAACGTCAGCCCGCCCACCGCTGCCGAAACGCGGTTGAGCGACATGAGTTGCATCGCGATCGAGACCACGTAGGCCAGTAGCGTGACAGCCACCGCCAGCGGTGCCAGCGCGAAGATGGCAGGGCCGTGAAAACCGTCGATCCAGACAAGAGTGGCGACCACGGCGGGCAGCACCAGCAGATGCCCCCAGAACAGCTTGGAAATCGTTGGCGTCGCCGGCATGCGCGCTGCGGCAAAGAACTGGATCGCCGCCCCGGCTGCGGCCAGCAGCGACAGGGCCAGTCCGCGCGGATCAAGGCTCTCGAAGCTGGGGCCGACCACCAGTGCCACACCCGCAAAGGCGAGCAGCACGATCACAAGCCGCATCAGGCCGAAACGGGTCTTCTCGACGAAGGGCTCGGCGAGCACGATCAGGATCGGGAACAGATAGAAGATTACCGCCGCCACGCTCACCGGCAGGAAAGCCACAGATGACAGGTAGGCCGTCCCGATGATCGAACTCGACAGGCCGAAGACCACGAGCGAGCGGCCTTCGCCAGGCGCAATGGCAAGACTGTCCGCAAGGCTCCGGCGCGACATGGCGATGGCGACGGCGAGGCAGGCCAGCATCAGAAAGACGCGGTAGAACACCATCAGCGCGCCGGTGATGCCGACGGTCGAGGCGATCTGCGCGGTGACGATGTTGAGGCCGTAGCCAGCCGAACTGCCGAGCGCCAGCGCGATCCCCAGACGCGCCGCTGCGGGCGAAATCTGGCCGTTCATCGCCGGTCAGGCCAGGGGCATGGCGGCCTTGCACACAACCGGACAGGGCAATGCCTCACGCTCGGACCGGCTCAGTCTGCGGAAGGCTGGGGACGGCGGGGCGGAACGGCGGGAGGCCTGGCCGCCACTGGCCTTGCCGCAGCGCCCGCCGCAGGTTTCGCCGCGCCGGCGCTTTGCGCTGGTCTGGCAGCGGAGGCAGGTTTGGCAGCTTGCGCAGGCTTGGCCGCCGCAGGTCGTGTGGCGGTTGCCGGCCGCGCCGGTGCGACCGCTGCCGTCGCAGGGCGGGCCGGTGCCGGCTTCGGCCTGATCCCGGCAGCGGATGAGGGGCGCAGTGGAGCAGGTCCGCCCTGCCCGATCGCGCCTTGCAGCCTGATCGGACCGGCTCCGCCGGGCCCTGCCCCTTGAGAGACGCCCTCGCGCGAAGGCGCGAAGGCGGCTGCGGCCGTGCCGGCCGCGATGGCACCGGCGACGGCACCGGCCGGAGCCACGGTTCCGGCAAG
>JALORF010000090.1 GCA_025459195.1 Beijerinckiaceae bacterium | reverse complement strand
AGGTGCGAATAGACCGGCGCTTTCACGATCCGGTTCCCGGCCTTGACCTGCGACAGGAAGTGCAGGAGCCGCGCGCTGTCATAGCTTTCCGGAAAGCCCTTGCGCTCCATCAGCCCGCGCGCTGCGAGCTCGGCATTGGGCAAGAGAAAGCCATCGGTGGTGATCAGCTTGACCTTGGGCGTGTTGGGCCAGCGCGACAGCAGCGCCGTCAGGACGCGCGCCGTGGTCGACTTGCCCGCCGCCACCGAGCCGGCAAGGCCGATCACATACGGCACCTTGACCTCGGCCTCCGCCTGCAGGAAGCGCTGCGTCGCCTTGAACAGACCTTGCGCCGCCGCGACATAGACCGACAGCAACCGCGACAGCGGCAGGTAGATCGAGACCACCTCATCCAGCGAGATCGGATCATTGATCGATTGCAGTTTCTCGATGTCGTTGACCGTCAGCGTCAGCGGCGTGTCGGCACGCAGATGCGCCCATTCATCGCGCGAGAATACGCGGTAAGGTGACAGGTCGGGCACATCCGGCGGGGTGGGGATCACACGCTGGTCCATCACTGTCTCACAACGTCCGGGCCGGTTGGCGCGGCGTCCGCCAACGGGCCTTGGCCAGTGCCGTGCGGGGCTGCAAGGCCTTTCAGTCGGTTGACTTAGAGCTTCTTGCCGCTTTTTCCGCAAGTCCCGACTGGCTTGTGCGCCGTTCCAGTTCGCTCATCACATCGTCGAGGTCGATGTTCCGGGCTTCAAGCAGCACCAGAAGATGAAACAGCACATCCGCTGCCTCGGCGGTGAGCGAAGCCTTGTCGTTCTGCACCGCCGCGATCACGGCTTCCAGCGCTTCTTCGCCGAACTTGCGCGCCACGCGCTCCGGTCCTGACGCCAGCAGGCGCGCGGTCCAGCTCTGCTCGGGCGAGGCCGACGCGCGCTGCCGCACGATGGCGGCAAGATCGGACAGCGTGAAGGTGGGCTGGGCAGGCGCAGACATCAGGACACGGCTCCATCGATCCGCATCGCCAGACCGGCTGCGGCCATGTGCGCCTTGGCTTGCCCGATGCTGAACGTGCCGAAGTGGAAGATCGAGGCGGCCAATACGGCGCTGGCATGGCCCTCCGTGACGCCCTCGACCAGATGCTCGAGCGAGCCGACACCCCCCGACGCGATGACCGGCACAGACACGGCGTCGGCGATGGCGCGGGTCAGGGTCACATCGTAGCCGGTCTTCATGCCGTCGCGGTCCATCGAGGTGACAAGCAGCTCGCCCGCTCCCAGTGCCGTGACCTCGCGCGCGAAGGCGACGGCATCGAGGCCGGTCGGGTTGCGCCCGCCATGGGTGAAGATCTCGAAGCGGGGCGGTGCGCCCTCCGGCGTCACGCGCTTGGCGTCGATGGCAACAACGATGCACTGCGCACCGAACTTCTCGGCGGCCTCGCGCACGAAATCGCGGCGTGTGACCGCTGCCGTGTTGATCGACACCTTGTCGGCACCGGCCAGCAGGAGCCGGCGGATATCGTCGGTGCTGCGCACGCCGCCGCCCACCGTCAGCGGCATGAAGCAGGCCTCTGCCGTGCGTGTCACCACATCAAGCAGGATGCCGCGCCCTTCATGGCTGGCGCTGATGTCGAGGAAGCACAATTCGTCCGCCCCGGCTGCATCATAGGCCTTGGCCGCCTCCACAGGGTCGCCGGCATCGCGCAGGTTGACGAACTGCACGCCCTTGACGACGCGGCCATCCTTGACATCGAGGCAGGGGATCAGGCGGGTCTTGAGGGTCATGCGGCGCGGCTCCGGCCGGCAACCAGCTTCAGCGCCGCCTGCGCGTCGATCCGGCCATCATAGAGCGCGCGGCCGGTGATCGCCCCTTCGAGCAGGGCGGCATCGGGCTGCATCAGCCGCTCGACATCGGCCAGCGAAGCCAGCCCGCCCGACGCGATGACCGGGATCGACAGCGCCTTGGCGAGCCCGATCGTGCCCTCCCAGTTGACGCCTTGCAGCATGCCGTCGCGGGCAATGTCGGTGTAGACGATGGCCGCCACGCCGGCATCTTCGAAGCGCTTGCCGAGATCGGCGGCACTCAGCGCCGAGGTTTCGGCCCAGCCCTCGACGGCGACGAAGCCATCCCGCGCATCGATCCCGACCACGATGCGGCCCGGATGGGCGCGGGCGGCCGCCTTGACGAAGGCCGGGTCGCGGACGGCGGCCGTGCCGATGATGACACGGGCCACGCCCTTGGCCAGCCAGCCCTCGACCGTGGCCAGATCGCGGATGCCGCCGCCAAGCTGCACCGGGAACGAGACGCGCGCCAGGATGGCATCCACAGCCCGCCCGTTCATCGGCTTGCCGGCGAAGGCACCATCGAGATCGACCACATGCAGCCAGCGGAAGCCCTGCGCCTCGAAGTGCTCGGCCTGGGCGGCAGGGTCATCGTTGAACACGGTGGCGCTGTCCATCTCGCCCTGTCGCAGGCGGACGCATTGGCCGTTCTTGAGGTCGATGGCGGGAAACAGGATCATGCCTTGATCCTCTGGCATGGTCTGCGGCGTGCCGCAAACCTGGTTCTGGCGATCCATCTCATGGCGCCCACTTCAGGAAATTCGTGATCAGCCTGAGGCCGAGCGTCTGGCTCTTTTCAGGGTGGAACTGCACGCCGGGGCGCCCACTTCAGGAAATTCGTGATCAGCCTGAGGCCGAGCGTCTGGCTCTTTTCAGGGTGGAACTGCACGCCGGCCATCGTTTCGCGGCCAACCATGGCCGGAACCGGTCCGCCATGGCTGGTGGTGGCAATCAGGTCGCCGTCATGGCTGGGCGTCAGCGCAAACGAGTGCACGAAGTAGGCATGCCAGCCTGACGGCCCCAGCGCGATGCCGTCGAGCAGGGCATGGGGCCGGGCCGCGTCCAGCGTGTTCCAGCCCATGTGCGGGATCTTGAGCGCCGGATCATGTGGCACGATGGCCGCGACATCGCCGGCGATCCAGCCAAGACCGGGGCTGATCTCGTGTTCAAGCCCCCGCGTCGCCATGAGTTGCATGCCCACACAGATGCCAAGAAAGGGTCTGCCCTTGCCCAGCACGGCCTCGCTCATCGCATCGATCATGCCCGGAACGGCCAAGAGGCCGCGCCGGCAATCGCGCAGCGACAACCTCCGGCGCGCTGGTCACGTGGATCGCTACCGGCAAGCCAGCCTCGCGGGCCGCCCGTTCGAAAGCCTTTGCGGCCGAGTGCAGGTTTCCCGAGCCGTAATCGATGATCGCGACGCTGGCGCTCATGTCCGGCCTTGCGCATCCGGAAAGAGACCCAGCACGGTTCCGTGGTTGCCTTGTGCAGGTATGGCCATGGCCTGACCGGAGAGCGGCCCTGTGGCGGGTGCCGGCAGCCCGGGCCTTGCCGCCATTGGCATCGTCTCGAAGAACCGGCGCTCGACCGATCCGATATCCTTGCCCTCGACCACGCCAGCCGGTTGCCAGCCCTTGCGGATCAGCTTGCGCTCCAGGAGGGCGTGGCCTTCAAGGCCAAGGAACAACCCGATCAGCGCCTGCGCGAGGGCCAGGCCCAGCGGATGCAGGCCGATGGCGCGGCCACCGAAGGCCAGCGCCAGCCAGAGCAGCAGGAAAATGCCGAAGGCCAGCCACAGCCGTTTCGACAGCAGCCACAGCCCCGTGAACAGGAACGCGAAGACCACAAAGCCATCCTTCAGGAAGACGGTCTTCTCGAACTGGTCGGTCTGCGTCTCGCCAGCAGTGGCAGGCGGCATCAGCACGGTGTAGAACGCCATGGCCTGATCTCACAAAGCGCCCTTGGTGGACGGAATGCGCCCACCTTCGCGCGGATCGACACTCAGCGCCAGCCTGAGCGCGCGCGCCAGCCCCTTGAAGCAGCTTTCGGCGATGTGATGGGCATTCGCGCCATAGAGCGTCTCGACATGCAGTGTCAGGCCCGCATTCATGGCGAAGGCCTGGAAGAATTCACGCACCAGTTCGGTGTCGAATTCGCCGATCTTCGGGGCGGGAAATGTGGTGCGAAACACGAGGAACGGTCGACCCGAGACATCGACCGCCACGCGCGTCAGCGTCTCGTCCATGGGCATGTGGATGTCGGCATAGCGCGCCAGACCCTTCTTGTCGCCGAGCGCCGCCAGGATGGCTTGTCCGAGGGCGATGCCGGTATCTTCCACCGTGTGGTGAAAATCGACATGCAGATCGCCGGTCACGCGCGCCGTGACATCGATCAGCGCATGGCGCGCGAACAACTCCAGCATGTGGTCGAAGAAGCCGACGCCTGTCTTGATCTCGGCCTTGCCGGTGCCGTCGAGATTGACGGCGACATGGACATCGGTTTCCGCTGTGCGACGCGTGATTTCGCCGGTGCGCATTGCTGTGACCTCGCAACCCCTTGGTCCGGTCGCTTTAGAGCAAGTCTCGCCAAAGTGGAAACCTGATTTGCCATGCTGTGCCGCCGCACTGTGCCGGCATGATGCCGACCGTTGGTCCGGGCCGCGACAATGCCTACATAGCGGATGGCAGTTCTTGAGAAGGCGATTCGGTGATGATGGAGCATGGTGCCCTTCCCGTGATGCATGCGACCACGATCCTGATGGTGCGCAGGGGCGGAAAGGTCGTGATCGGCGGCGACGGCCAGGTCAGCCTCGGCGCAACCATCATCAAGGGCAATGCCCGCAAGGTGCGTCCGCTCGCCAAGGGCAAGGTGATTGCCGGCTTTGCGGGGGCCACCGCTGATGCCTTCACCCTGTTCGAGCGGCTGGAGGCCAAGCTCGACCAGTATCCGGACCAGTTGATGCGCGCCTGCGTTGAGCTGGCCAAGGACTGGCGCACCGACCGCTACCTGCGCCGGCTTGAAGCGATGCTTCTGGTCGCCGACAGGCAGGTGGGCCTGCTTTTGTCTGGAACGGGCGATGTGCTGGAGCCGAACGACGGCATCATGGCCATCGGTTCGGGCGGCAACTACGCGCTGGCAGCAGCGCGGGCACTTGCCGACACCGACCTCGATGCCGAGGCGATCGTGCGCAAGGCGATGATGATCGCCGGCGAGATCTGCGTCTACACGAACCATTCGCTCGTGATCGAGCAGCTTGATCTGGCGTGAGGACCTGCCATGACCACCTTCTCCCCCCGCGAGATCGTCTCCGAACTCGACCGCTTCATCGTCGGCCAGAAGGATGCCAAGCGCGCCGTGGCCATCGCCCTGCGCAACCGCTGGCGCCGGCAGCAACTGCAAGGGGCGCTGCGCGATGAGGTCGCGCCCAAGAACATCCTGATGATCGGCCCGACAGGCTGCGGCAAGACCGAGATCTCGCGGCGTCTTGCCCGCCTTGCCGGCGCGCCCTTTCTCAAGGTCGAGGCCACCAAGTTCACGGAAGTCGGCTATGTCGGGCGCGATGTGGAATCCATCGTGCGCGATCTGCTGGAGGTCGGCATCGGCCTGGTGCGCGACGCCAAGCGCAAGGAAGTGCTGGCGAAGGCCCATGTTGCCGCAGAGGAACGGGTGCTCGACGCGCTGGTGGGCGCAACGGCCAGCCCGGCCACCCGCGATTCCTTCCGTCGCAAGCTGCGATCCGGCGAGATGGATGACAAGGAGATCGAGGTCGAGTTGCCATCAGGCGGGAGCGGCATGCCGATGTTCGAGTTGCCGAACCAGCCTGGCACTTCGGTCGGCGCGATCAACATCGGCGACCTGTTCGGCAAGGCCTTCGGCAAGACCGGCAAGCCGCGCCGCATGTCCGTGAAGGATGCCTACGAGCCGCTGGTCCAGGAGGAGAGCGACAAGCTGCTCGATCAGGATGCGCTGGTGCAGGAGGCCATTCGCCAGGTGGAGAACAACGGCATCGTCTTTCTCGACGAGATCGACAAGATTTGCAGCCGCGAGGGCCGCAGCGGTGCCGATGTCAGCCGCGAGGGCGTGCAGCGCGACCTGCTGCCGCTGATCGAGGGCACCACGGTTTCGACCAAGCACGGACCGGTCAAGAGCGACCATATCCTGTTCATCGCCTCGGGCGCCTTCCATGTGGCCAAGCCGTCTGACCTGCTGCCCGAGTTGCAGGGCCGCCTGCCGATCAGGGTCGAACTGTTGCCGCTCGATGTCGAGGACTTCAAACGCATCCTCACCGACACCGAGGTCAGCCTGCTCAAGCAGTCCGTTGCCATGATGGCGACCGAGGGGCTGGAGATGATCTTCACGGATGATGCGGTGGCCGCACTGGCCCGCGTGGCGGTGCATGTCAATTCCACGGTCGAGAACATCGGCGCACGCCGGCTCCAGACCGTGATCGAGCGCGTCCTTGATGACATCTCGTTTTCCGCGCCTGACCGCAGTGGCGAGAGCATCCGCATCGACGCGGCCTATGTCGAGGCCCGCGTCGGCGATCTGTCCAAGAACACGGACCTGTCCCGGTTCATCCTGTGAGGCTCTCGTGCTGCTGAGCGGTCGCCCTGTCTCCCTTCCGCCTCAAATCACGCTACACTGCCCCTCATGAGGGATCGTGCCGGGGATCAGGTTGAGGGGTCTTCGCACCTCGCTCGGGATTCATTGATCGTTGGTCTTGCAACGGTGCTGTCGCGCATTCTGGGCTTCGTCCGCGATGTGCTGATTGCCCGCGCGCTCGGGGCCGGGCCCATTGCCGATGCCTTTCTCGTGGCGTTCCGCTTGCCCAACATGTTCCGCCGCGTCCTTGGTGAAGGCGGTCTCAACGCACCGTTCGTGCCGATCTATCTTGGGCTCAGGGCCCATGAGGGCGAAGCGGAAGCGCGTCGCTTTGCGGGTGAGGCACTGGGCAATTTTGCGGCCATCCTGCTCGTCATCGTCGGCCTGTCGGAACTGATCGCGCCCTGGCTCGTGCTGGCTCTGGCCGGCGGCTTCCGCGATGCGCCGGTCACCTATGCGCTGGCACAGAGCTACACGCGGCTGGCGCTGCCTTTTGTCGGCTTCACCGTGATGGCCTCGCTGGTTGCGGCCATCCTCAATGCCAACAAGCGTTTTGCCGTGGCAGCGCTGGCACCGGTCGTGCTCAATCTGGTGTTGATCGGCGCGCTGGTCTGGAGTGACTGGCAGGGCGAGAGTCCGTTCCGCACGGCCAAGACGCTGGCCTGGTCTGTGTCTCTCGCCGGAGCCTTGCATCTGGTTCTGGTCTTCTGGGCCCTGGGCTGGAAAGCGCCAGGCATTCCGCGCCTTCGGCTGGGCTGGTCACCGGCGATGAAGCGGCTGATGCTGCTTGGCCTGCCGGCGCTGCTGGCCAGCGCCACGTCGCAATTCGTGCTGCTGGTGGCGACGCAGATTGCCTCGGTCCAGCCGGGCGCGGTGTCATGGCTGTATTATGCCGACCGCGTTTTCCAGTTGCCGCTCGGTTTCGTGGCAGTGGCAATGGGGGTGGTTCTGCTGCCCGAGATCGCGGCACGGGAAGCGGAAGGCGATGCCGATGGCCGCCACCGCACCGTCTCCGCCGCGCTGGCGCTCGGCCTCCTGCTTGCCATTCCCGCTGCCACCGCCCTCGCGGTGCTGGCCGAGCCGATCGTCGCCGTGCTGTTCGAGCGCGGCAAGTTTGGTGCGGTCGACCGCGCACGAACAGCCGCAGCCCTCGCGGCCTTTGCCGTCGGTCTGCCTGGCGCAGTGGTGGCAAAGGTGCTGTCGCAGGTCTATTTCGCCCGGCAGAATCCGGGCAAGCCGCTGATGGTCGGCCTCGTTTCGATCGGCATGGCCATCGCAGCCGGGCTCTTGCTGTCTGCCAGCGAGCCCGCGACGGGAGCGGCGCTGGCCGCGTCGCTGGCCTTCTGGACCCAGAGCCTGACCCTCGCGGCCTTGCTGTGGCGCGACGGGCTGTGGCGACCGGATGGCCCCTTGCTGCGGACACTGGCGATCAGCATTGCCGCCGCGGTGATCATGGCCGCCGCGGTGTTCGCGCTCGGAGCGGACCTGCATGATGATCTGGTTGGCAAGGTGGCGGACTGGCGCGCGTTCGCGCTGTTGATAGGCCTGTGCACCGCCGGTCTTGCCGTCTATGCGGCCTGTGCGTGGGCCTTCGGCCTGCGCAGCGGCGTCTGGTCCCGGACAGGGCAGGGCACCGTGCAGCGCTAACAGTGCGCGCATCTTGCAATCAGCGCCTTGCGCACTTGTCAGCTTGATCGTGCTTCGCGCATAAGGCCTCAGCCCGTTTCTGATCGGAAGTTCCCCATGGCCAGTTTCAGCCCGCGCGTGTTTTCAGGCATGCAGCCCACGCACACCCTCCATCTGGGCAATTATCTTGGCGCGCTCAAGCGCTGGGTCCAGATGCAGGAGAGCCATGACTGCATCTATTGTGTCGTGGACATGCATGCGGTCACTGTCTGGCAGGACCCCGCTGATCTGACCCGCGCCATCCGCGAGGTCACGGCGGCCTACATGGCGGCGGGCATCGATCCGAAGCGCTCGATCCTGTTCAACCAGAGCCAGGTTGCGCAGCATGCCGAGCTTGGCTGGATCTTCAACTGCGTGGCGCGGCTTGGCTGGTTGAACCGCATGACGCAGTTCAAGGAAAAGGCTGGCAAGGACCGCGAGAACGCCTCGGTCGGGCTCTATGGCTATCCCGTGCTGATGGCAGCCGACATCCTGCTCTACAAGGCGACCGCCGTGCCGGTCGGCGAGGACCAGAAGCAGCACCTCGAACTCACGCGCGACATCGCACAGAAGTTCAACACCGACTTTGCCACGCAGATTGCCGCTCATGGCCATGGTGACAGCTTCTTTCCGCTCACCGAGCCGATGATCGGCGGGCCGGCGGCGCGGGTGATGTCGCTGCGCGATGGCACGAAGAAGATGTCGAAATCGGACCCGTCGGACTATTCGCGCATCAACATGACCGATGATGCCGACACGATTGCGCAGAAGGTGCGCAAGGCCAAGACCGACCCTGACGCCCTGCCCTCGGAGGAAAAGGGGCTCGAAGGCCGGCCCGAGGCTGACAATCTTGTCGGCATCTATGCCGGCCTTGCCGACATCTCGAAGCAGGATGTGCTGGCACGCTTCGGCGGAGCCCAGTTCTCCGGGTTCAAGGCGGCGCTGGTCGACCTGGCCGTGGACAAGTTGGCCCCGATCAATGGCGAGATGCAGCGCCTTCTGGCCGATCCGGCCGAGATCGACCGTCTGCTGGTGGAGGGAGCCGACCGCGCCCGTGCCATCGCCGCCGCGACCATGGCCGAGGTCAAGGACATCGTCGGGTTCGTTCGCGCCCGCTGATGGCCAGACCTTGGGCAAACATCGCCCGCGCCTTGCTTTCGCCGTGCCGCTGCCGTCAACATGGGGTCTTCGCAAGCTGCCGCGTCTGATGGTCCCGTCAGCGCCGGCAGTGTCGCGCCACCGCCCAAGGCTGCCATGACCGCATCCACTCGCCGCGCCTACGAGCCCGGCCACCGGCCCAAGTTCATGGCCGTGGTCGATGACACGCCGGAATGCGCCAAGGCGGTGCGCTTTGCCGCGCGCCGTGCGGCCCGCATCGGCTCCGGCGTGCTGCTGGCCGCCATCGTCGCGCCGCCCGAGTTCACCCATTGGCTGGGCGTTGGCGATGTGATGCAGGCCGAGGCTCAGGCCGCAGCCGAACGCAGGCTCGAGGCCGCCGCCGCCATCGTGCGCATGGTGGCAGGGATCGAGCCCGAAACGCAGGTCAGGACCGGCCAGAAGGCCGAGGAAATCCTGCGTCTCATCGAGCAGGATGAGGACATCGCCATCCTGATCCTGGCTGCCGGCACCGAACCGGAGGGGCCCGGCCCGCTCGTCTCGACGCTGGCGGGCCGTTCCGCCGGCCAGTTTCCCGTGCCCCTGGCGATTGTGCCGGGGCATCTGGCCGATCACGAGATCGACGCGCTGGCCTGATCGAGGAACAGCCTGTTGCCGGCAGGATCGGCGCGTTCGGGCTGGCCGGTCATGGTCCAGGGCGGATTGCCTTCCGATGCCAGACCAACTTCTGCAAGCCCTGCAACGTCGGGCGTGCGGGCCGTTGCGCCCTTCGACGCCCAGACATTGAGGGCGATGTGGTGGTGATAGCCGCCCCAGCCCAGAAACACGGCACCGGGATAGCGCGCCATCACCTCAAGCCCGAGTTCGGCCCGATAGAACGCCTCCGCAGCGGCCAGGTCACCCACCTTGAGGTGGACATGGCCGATCCGTCCCGCATCAGGGAAGCGCCATGCGCCAGGCATCTGAGGCTCTGCCAGCAAGGATGCGCCGTCCAGCGGCAGCGTCGCCATGGCCACGCCGTTGCCATCGGCTTTCCAGGCCGATCGCGGCCGGTCGACATAGATCTCGATGCCGTTGCCTTCCGGGTCTGACAGATAGATCGCCTCGCTGACCAGATGGTCCGATGCGCCTTCGATGGCCAGTCCCAGACGCTGGGCATGGCGCAGCCAGGCCGCGAGATCGCGCCGCTCCGGCAGCAGGAAGGCGGTGTGGAACAGACCGGGCGTCGCCCGTCCGGAAGGTTTCAGCCCGGCTTGCCTGTGCAGCTCGATGAGGGGCGTTGCATCCCCGGCTGTCAGCGTGACGTGCGTGTCGCTGACGGTGCTGATGCCGAGGCCCAGCGCATCGGCATAGAAACGGGCCACGCGCGCCAGATCCAGCACCAGCAAGGTGACCCGCGCCACATGGGCAGGTGCGGCGAAGGCTTCGAGCTTCGGTGTGGTGGCGCGCATCATGGTCAACCTCCCCGGCGGCATCGGGCCGCATCCGGTCGGGTCTTATGCCATGAGCAGGCTCGCATGCGTGTCGCGATGCGACAAGGCCGCACTTGCGCAAACGCAAGACATTTCGGAGTTTCGCTGCATCATATCGCCGGCCACGCAAGATGACAGGACAAGGAATGCAGGGCAGGCGAGCCTCAGCTCGCCAGCGCTTCCTTCTGCTTCTCGGCGCGCTTGCGCTCGTTCGGATCGAGCTTGGTCTTGCGCAGGCGGATGGACTTGGGCGTGACCTCGACCAGTTCATCGTCCTGGATCCAGGCCAGCGCCCGCTCCAGCGTCATCCGGATCGGCGGGGTCAGGCGCACGGCCTCATCCTTGGATGTGGTGCGGATGTTGGTCAGCTTCTTGCCCTTGAGAACATTGACCTCAAGATCGTTGTCGCGGCTGTGGATGCCGATGATCATGCCCTGATAGACCTTCCAGCCCGGCTCGATCACCATCGGGCCGCGGTCTTCGAGGTTCCAGAGCGCATAAGCCACGGCCTCGCCGGCATCGTTCGAGATCAGCACGCCGTTGACCCGGCCGGCCATCTCGCCGCGATAGGGCTGATAGGCGTGGAAGAGCCTGTTCATGATCGCGGTGCCACGCGTGTCAGTCATCAGTTCGGACTGGTAGCCGATCAGGCCGCGCGTCGGAGCGTGGAACACCAGACGCAGGCGATTGCCGCCGGAAGGGCGCATTTCCAGCATCTCGGCCTTGCGCTCGCTCATTTTCTGCACGACGATTCCGGAGTGCTCCTCGTCCACGTCGATCAGAACCTCCTCGATCGGCTCCAGCAAGGTGCCGTCTTCCGACTTCTGGTAGACCACGCGCGGGCGGGAAACACCGATCTCGAAGCCCTCGCGGCGCATGGTCTCGATCAGGATGGCGAGCTGGAGCTCGCCGCGGCCCGAGACGATGAAGGCGTCCTTGTCGGCGGCTTCCTCGATCTTGAGCGCGACGTTGCCTTCCGCTTCCTTGAGCAGACGGTCGCGGATCACGCGGCTGGTCACCTTGTCGCCTTCGGTCCCGGCCAGAGGGCTGTCATTGACGATGAACGACATCGACACGGTGGGCGGATCGATCGGCTGGGCCTTCATGGCCTCCATCACCTCCGGCGCGCAGAACGTGTCGGCAACGGTGCCCTTCGACAGACCGGCAATGGCGACGATGTCACCTGCCACCGCTTCGTCGATGGGTGTGCGCTCGACGCCGCGGAAGGCGAGGATCTTGGAGACACGGCCCATTTCAACCAGGGTGCCGTCCTGCGCCAGCGCCTTGATCGGCATGTTCGGCTTGATCGAGCCGGAGGTCACACGGCCCGTGATCATGCGGCCGAGGAACGGATTGGCCTCGAGCAGCGTTCCGATCATGCGGAACGGCCCTTCCTCGGTCTTGGCCTGCGGGACATGGGCCAGGACCAGATCGAACATCGGGGCAAGGCCCTGATCCTTCGGGCCTTCCGGCGCGGTCGCCATCCAGCCGTCACGTCCCGAGCCGTAAAGAATCGGGAAATCGAGTTGTTCATCGGTGGCATCGAGCGCGGCGAACAGGTCGAACACCTCGTTGACAACCTCGATGTGGCGGGCATCGGGCCGGTCGATCTTGTTGATGGCCACGATCGGCCTGAGGCCGAGCTTGAGCGCCTTGCCGACCACGAACTTGGTCTGAGGCATCGGACCTTCGGCGGCATCCACCAGCACGATCACGCCATCGACCATGTTGAGGATGCGTTCCACCTCGCCGCCGAAATCGGCGTGGCCTGGCGTGTCGACGATGTTGATGCGGATATCCTTCCACACCACCGACGTGCACTTCGCCAGAATGGTGATGCCGCGTTCCTTTTCGAGATCGTTCGAGTCCATCACGCGCTCGACCACGCGCTGGTTGTCGCGGAAGGAGCCTGCCTGCTGCAGGAGCTTGTCGACAAGCGTGGTCTTGCCATGGTCGACGTGGGCGATGATGGCGATGTTGCGAAGCGACATGGTGACGGACTTTGCGTTTCGGGCGCGGCAGCGCGCGGGGGCGAGACAAGGGCGGACAAGTGACAACGCTGACGGGCAACAAGGCGGAAGCGGCGACGCAAGGTCCGCGCCAGTCGTGTTCAAAAAACAGGGGAGGTGCGTGCCGGGACCTTGATCCGGCCTGGCACGCACCCCCCTAATTCGCTGCGCTGCAATATCACCGGCGCGGTTTTGAGGCAATGCGAATCGCGCGAGGCCCCTGCCCCGAAAGCGGCCTTCCGGAAAAACGGTGTCGTCTGCTTGCCGGATGGGCAACTTGATGGCCACATGGGGTGCATGAGACCATTGGAAAGCTCCCGGCGCTCGATCCGGCCCCGAAGGTGATGCCACGACCATGACGCAGATTGTCCGCCCGCCCATCAGCGCTCCTGCCATGAACCTGTCCAGCATCGACGAGCGCTCGCGCGAGATCTTCCGCCGGATCGTCGAGAACTACCTGTCTCATGGCGAACCGCTCGGCTCCCGCAACATCTCGCGCATCATTCCGATGACGCTCTCGCCAGCTTCGGTGCGCAACGTCATGTCCGATCTGGAGGATGCGGGCCTGATCTTCGCGCCGCATACCTCGGCAGGCCGCATGCCCACGGAAAAGGGCCTGCGCTTCTTCGTCGATGCCATGATGGAGGTCGGCGACCCCACGGGCGACGAGCGTGCCGCCATCGAAGCCCAGGTCAAGGCCGCTGCCGGGCGCTCCCTTGATGGTGTGCTGGCTGAGGCGTCGAGCCTGCTGTCGGGCCTGTCGCGCGGGGCGGGCGTCGTGCTGGCGAGCAAGACCAACACGCGGCTCAAGCATGTCGAGTTCGTGATGCTCGACCCGACCCGGGCCCTTGTCGTGCTTGTCGGCGAGGACGGACAGGTCGAGAATCGCATCCTGGCCCTGCCGCCGGGGTTGCCGGCATCCGCGCTCACCGAAGCGACGAACTTCCTCAATGCCCGGCTCAATGGCCGGACCATCGGCGAACTGCGCTCCGACCTTGAAGCGCATCGCTCGCAGATCGCCGGCCAACTGGACGAACTCACCGCCCGGCTGGTGGAGGCCGGCCTTGCCGTCAGCGTCGGCAACGAGGGCGCACGCCAGTTGATTGTGCGTGGCCAGGCCAATCTGCTCGAAGACCTCAAGGCCCAGGACGATCTGGAGCGGATCAGGCTGCTGTTCGCCGATCTCGAAACCCAGAAGGAGGTGATCGAACTCTTGTCACGCGCCGAAAGCGCCGATGGCGTGCGCATCTTCATCGGCTCGGAGAACAAGCTGTTCTCGCTGTCCGGCTCGTCGCTGATCGCCGCTCCGTTCCGCGACAGCCGCCAGCAGATCGTCGGCGTGGTCGGCATCATCGGTCCGACACGCCTGAACTACGCCCGCATCGTGCCCATGGTCGATTTCACCGCCAGGGTGGTGTCGGACATGATGCGGAAACGGGGGCTGAACCGTCCCGAAGCCGGGACACCGCGACATCGATCCCCGAAAACACAAAAGCCGCCTTGCGGCGGCCTGTTGGAATTTGGTGGAGCCAAGCGGGATCGAACCGCTGACCTCCTGCATGCCATGCAGGCGCTCTCCCAGCTGAGCTATGGCCCCATCCGGACGGACGCATGGGAAGCGCCCGTGGTCTTGCAGCATCCTGAGGACCAGAACGCCAAGGTCTTGCCGGCTGACCATTCGCTGTCGCCGGTGAGGAGCGGTGTCTACACGCCCTTCGCGGCGGCATCAAGTGCCATGCGCGGTGAATCTGGAACGATCAGGTTTCCTCGTCGTCGACAATGTCGCCGTCGATCAGGTCGGACACGTCGTCGTCATCTTCCTCGTCGGCTTCGAGGAAGGTGTCTTCCTCGTCATCGGCCACGATATCCTCGTCGATATCCTCGACCGCCACCACATCCTTGGCGCCTGCCTCCGGAGCGTCGGCCTCTTCGAGCGCGACGAGTTCGACGGGGGCGGCCTCGATTTCTTCCTCGTCGGCTTCCTCGCGCGCCGGAGCCTTGGCCTGCGGCTCGAAATAGGCGCGCGGATAGGCCTGCCCGGAATAGGGCGAGACAACGGGGTCACGGTTGAGATCGTAGAATTTGCGGCCCGTGACGGGGCAAACGCGCTTGATACCGAGTTCCGGCTTGGCCACGGTTCTGCTTCCTGGGTCTTTGGGTTGTGTAAGGTTGCGTGGCGTTAGTCCCTGAAGGCCGGTTCTGTCAATTCTTTTCAACCCCTCGCGCTGTCCGGCCGGTTGGCGCGGCAGCGGCCAGCGTGTAAAGCGGGCCTCCACGCACAGCCCGGCCCGACCGGCTGGCAAGCCATGGGTCAGCCTTCGTGCAGCACGTTCCCGCCCTGTCGCCGCGTCACTCCGTCCAGCCGGGGCCCCTCTTGGAGCGTGGCGCTGGCTGCGCGCCGGCGGCCGTGGCGCAAGGCTTCGGCCGGATACCGGCTTGCGCTGGAGAGCTCGTTTGATCGTGGTCAGCCATCCCCTCGTTCTGGCCATTGACGGGCCGGCGGCGTCCGGCAAGGGCACGCTGGCGCGCCGACTGGCAGCACACTATCGCCTGCCTCATCTCGATACCGGCTTGCTGTATCGGGCCACGGCCCGTGCCCTCATGGACCGGGAGCAGGCGCTTTCGGATGTGGCGGCGGCGGTGGCGGCTGCCGAGGCGCTCGATGCGGCAAACCTGCCCGAGGCCCGCCTGCGCGGTGCCGAGATGGGCGAGGCCGCCTCGGTGGTGGCCGCCATGCCGCAGGTGCGCGCCGCTCTCGTCGATCTGCAGCGGCGCTTCGCGCGCATGCCAGGCGGCGCGGTGCTGGATGGGCGCGACATCGGCACGGTGATCTGCCCCGATGCGACGGTGAAGCTGTTCGTCACGGCCAGCCCCACGGTGCGTGCCGCGCGCCGCCACGGCCAGCCAGCCCGGAGCGCCGGAATTCGACACGGTGCTGGCCGATATCCGGCGCCGGGACGCGCGTGATTCAGGCCGCGCCGATGCACCGCTGAAGGCGGCGGATGATGCGGTCATGATCGACACATCCGCCCTGGGCATCGATGAAGCGCTGGCAGCAGCCGTCGCCGTGATCGACGCCCGGCGCCGGGTTCGTCACGCCTGACGCGCGCGCTCAGACAAGGCTTGCCGGGCCGATCACGCAAGCGATCGTGAACGGCTTGCCCGCACTGCCCCCGCCTCGAGGCTTGTCTTTCGTCGGCAATCAGCCATGCTGATGCCCTGCCGGAGGCGGGTCCGGCGATGCGGAGGCGGGCCATGGGCAGG
>JALORF010000009.1 GCA_025459195.1 Beijerinckiaceae bacterium | reverse complement strand
TATCTGTGCCGAAGGTGCCGGTGCCAAAGACGTTGCGGTCTCCGTGCAGTTCGTCGCGACCGTCGCCGCCGGTCAACGAATCCGCGCCGCGCCCGCCATCCATCTCGTCGTCGCCGAGACCGCCGATCAGCGTGTCGTTGTCGGAGAAGCCTTCGACATTGTCGTTGCCGGCGCCCGCGTCGATCCAGTCGCTGCCGGCAACGCCGAAGATATCATCGTTGCCGCCGCCACCGGACAGACTGTCGTTGCCGTCATAGCCGCTGATGGTGTCGTCCTGTGCGCTGCCGACAAGCGTGTCATGGCCCGACCCGAGATCGGCGATGACGTAATTCATGCCGGAGATGGAATCGTTGCCGCCTGTTCCGCCATTCGTGAGGCCCGTCACCGTGCCCGCAGGCACGATGATGAAATCATCGGCCGTGAGGCCAGAGGTCACGCCCTCCAATGTGATGGTGTTGCCGGCAGACAGGGTGACCGTCGCAAAGGTAGGCGAGTAGTCAACGACGAGATCTGCAAAATCGATCAGGGCCGCCGTGCCCTGGATGACGATGCCATCGCGGTTGGGCGCATTGTTTGCAGCGTTCGTGACGAAATCCTTGATCGTCATCGTCCCGCCGCGATAAACGAAGACGTCGGCGCCGCCGCGTCCTTCGAAGCGCGTTTCGCCGGTTGCGTTGCCGGTCAGCACATCGTTGCCGACCGTGCCACGCACATGCTCGATGTTGCGGATCGCGTGGAAGAAGCCGTTGGTGACGCTGTTCACCGTCCACAGGCCATGGGCATAGCCGCTTTCGAGATCGACCGTGATGCCGCTGACGCCACTGCGGTCATAGCGCAGCCGGTCAAAACCGGCCCCGCCATCGAGCACATCGAACGCGCCGGCATTGAGGATGAAGTTGTCAGCGTTGATCGAGCCCCTGATCCGGTCCGAATTGTTGGTGCCGCTGATCTCATCCACGCCCGTGAACGTGTCGCTGGTGCCGTAACCATCGTTGATCACCTGCCCGCTTGTGCGGCTGAGATCGGCGACGATGCCGCCAATGGCGACGTCGCGGTAGTCGGCGCGCACGAAACCGGTGTTGCCAGACGTGATGGTGTCGTTACCTGCTCCACCTCTGATCTGGTAGAAGCTGCCGAGCGTGCCGTTGAGAGGCGTCAGGTTGAACACATCGGCCTGGCTCGAGCCAAGGATGCTGACACCGCTGGAATCCAGAATCCGATCCAGTCCCATGAGCGAATCCGTGCCCTGGCCGCCCTTGACCACCGTGCCGGTCGCACCGTTGATGGTGACCGTCAGCGCCACATTCATCGAGCGGTAGTCCAGATCGAAGGAGCCGGTCACGGCATCCTCGAAGATCAGCGTGTCGTTGCCGGAACTGCCGATGATGATATCGCCCGTATTCGGATTGTCGCCGGGGTTGATCAGGTCGTTGCCGGCCCCGCCATTGATCGTGTCGCTGCCCAGCCCGGAATAGATCGTGTCATTGCCAGACAGCGCATTGATGACGTCATTGCCGCTGGTGCCGATCAGGGTATCGTTGCCGGCGGTCGGAACACCGGACGCCGTCCCCACGGTGAACAGTTCGCGGAAAACCTCGGTGTCGGTGCCGGTTGCCGTGGTGATGCCGCTGTAGGTCGCCATCAGGCGGCCATCAGCCAGTTGCTCCAGATGCACGCCGCCCGCTGCCGGATTGCCCGGATTGAGACGCTGGGCAAAGCCGTCAAGCACACCGGCAGAGGTGTAGTGATACAGATCGAGCGTCGGCAGAGCGGTTGCGTTGGCATAGGTGGCCAGAACCACAGCAAAGCTGCCATCCGCCAGGATCAGGAAATCCTGCAACTGCGTGCGGCCCACAAAGCCGTTGGGAAGCGTGATCGAGAACAGCAAGGCAGCATTGGCATTGCCGTCGGTGAACGAGACGATATCCACGGCGCGCGACACAACCGCAGAGCCATTGAAGCTCATGCTCTCCACGGCCGCGATGGCCGTGGTGGCGCTGGTCATGCGCAGGATCACGCCATCACTGGCAATCTGGTTGGCACCGGAAATGAAATTGAACACGACCGGGCTGCCGATCGTGCCGAAGTCGACGGAGTAGGGAAAAGCACCGGAGACCTGCCCGACAGCGCGGACCGAGCCGAAATAGGCGATATCCTGCAAGGGGTCGGTGGCATTGATCGTCACAAGGCCGCCCAGAACACCGCTGTTGCTTACGGTCTGGATGCTTGAAAAGCTGCTCGCGTTGTTCGTGTTGGTATACATCGCGACATCAAAGCCGCCCGCCGGATTGACGACGATCCCACGCACGTCAATTTCGGCACCACTGGGGCCCGTGGCCAGCAAAATGTTGGAACCGGACAGCGTGCCGGTTGCAGAGTAGAGCTGTGCGCGAAAAGCGGTTTCACCCGCAGTTCCCGCATCTGAATAGGCAAGTGCAAAGCCGCCATTGTCGAGAGCAACAACCCTGGGATAGCTGATGACGCCGCCCACAAAGCCGCTGGCCGGCAGGTTCAGGGTGATTTCCGCACCTGATGGCACGCCGCTCGCATCAAAGGCGCGCAGGGTGATCGCCGCGGTCGGCGGGATGTCGTACCCTAGGGGTGTGACTGTGAAACCCGGAACCGTCGCGAAGGCTGCGTAGCGCGTGCCGTTCGGCGCGGTCACCACATCCATCAGGAGTTGTTCGTTGGCGACGGCCGTGACGTTGACCTGCGTACGCGCGCCCGAGTCGAAGAACATGGTAAACCCCCAGTAAAATTTGGGGAATTGTATGCACCTGTGGCCAAAACGTGGCAAGGGGAGAACTGCCGTTTGGTCACGCCTTCTCGATCACGAATTATAGCAAAGCCGGCATTGCAGCGCAGCAAAGCCGGCTTGTCCATGTGATCATGGCCCCGCTCTTGTCCCGCCCGGATGCAGATCACAAAGGCGGTCAAGATAAACGGACCCAGGAACGGTCCGGATGTTGTGTCTCGCGCAGCGTCAAGTCAGTTCGGCATTGCATTCGATGGTGTCGAACACGGCAAAAATGTCGCCGGCCGCGTTGGCCCGGATCGACAGACGGATCGAGCCGGGGCTGATGCCGGTCGCGGTCGCCTGTGCCGGGCTGGCCAGAAAGAGGTTGCCCCAACTGGTGATGGTGCGCGTCACCGTTGGCGTGGCCCGCATGGCCACTGGCAGCGGCAGGTGGGCATGCTGGGTGCTGCTGCTGTTCTGCGCGTTGGCATGGACCGGAAACGCACCGGCAAAGCGGATGTAGTAGCGCTGCGCCAGATGCAGTTCCGCACTCAGCGGCCGCGGGTTCCAGTCAGTGGCCTCGTTGCCGAGCTCGGCCCTGAGCAACGAGAACGACACAGCCCCTGCTCCGGAGCGCGAGAGCCTGAGCGCCGCGATGCCTGTGATGGCCGATGGCACGACCAGCGTGGCAGAGCGCCGGCCACTGCCCGCCGCGATCACGGCCTGCGCCGTGCCCACCTGCACCAGCAGGTTCGCGCTGGGCGACTCTGCCGAGATGCACAGTGTTTTGCCCGCCAGCGGGCCCAGGCCCCACAGGTCCGGCTCGATCGACTGGATGATCTCGCCGGAGGTCAGCGTCACCACGCCGCCTGCAACGGCCAGGTTGGCACCGCTCGCGCCGGCCCGCCAGCGGTCGAAGCCATAGGCCCCGGCCGCCAGCGCTCCGCCCGCGAAGCCGCGCTGGTTGATGCCGAAATGGCCGTTGACCAGAAGGTTGTCGCCGCCGCTCTGGTAGGCGCTCTTGGGAAAGCTCACCGCCCCGGTGCCGGGATCGATCCGGATCGCATCATGCCAGACGCTGCCATCGGCGCTGGTGCGCACCAGCAACGCGTCAGAGCCCGTGAGCCCGACCTCGGCACGGCCCGAGAACCCGCTCTGGAACAACACCGAGGCGGTATCGGGCGGGCCGGCCTTGTTGATCGCCAGGCGGTGGCTGCCACCTTCATGGTTGAACAGGGAGGCCTGGGCGGTGACGCTCAACCGGTTCAGCGCATCGGGCGTGGCATTGACGCCGACCTGATCACTGCGGATCGCGGCGAGCCAGGCCGCGCCATCGAAATGCAGCAGCGCATCGCGGTCGCCCGCCATGGCCAGCCAGCCAGCCGCCGGCTCCAGAAACAGCCAGCCGCCATCGCGCCAGATCGCGATGCGGCCAGCCTGCGTCGACCAGGCCCCGGAGGCGCCAGCCGGCACGATATAGCGGTCACCCTCCACCGGGGCCGCGGGCGGAGCCGTCAGGCTCGCGGACAGCACGGCCAGGTGCGTCACCGCATCGAGGATCTGCAAGGCCTCGTTCAGATGGGGCGTGAACATGTCGGCTCCTGACAGGACGAGAATAGGATATATGAATATAATCCTATCAACAGGGAAAAGTCAAGGTCGCGCATCAAGAAGCGCGACTGCCGCCGGTCTGGCGCAGGCTCCTGTCCGTGCCGGCAGGCGGCAATGGGGTTTGAAACGTCGACCGCCGGGCAGAGTCTCTGTCAGGCGCGCCGGCGGAGGATGCGCTTCGGACGCGGCACCTGGAACAGGCAGCGGAAACGTGGCAACGGCTTATCGCCACGAGTATGCGCTAAATCATTGATCTTGTGCAGGTTATCTGTGTTCAAACGGGTCGGTCTGAACACCGCCTGATCTACGCCTTGGCCAGCGTCTCGCGCAGCAGCCGCTCGGCGGCCTCGTTGGCACACAGGACGTCGCGCGATTGCAGCGGATCGGCATGTCCGTCGAGCGAAAGGAACGTGCCGCCTGCCTCCCGCACCAGCGCAATGCCGGCCGCGAAATCCCATGAATTGAGGCCGCGCTCCCAGAAACCATCGAGCCGGCCCGCCGCCACATAGGCGATGTCGAGGGCGGCAGCGCCCATGCGACGGACGTTCTGGAATTTCGGCATCACGGCAGCCAGTTCCTTGAGGAACTGCGGATGGCCGGGCTTGCCGACATGCGGAATGCCGGTCCCGATCAGCATGCCCGACGCCTCCCGTCGGCCGGAGACGCGCAGCCGCCGATTGTTGACATAGGCCCCCTTGCCGCGCTCGGCCACGAACATCTCGTCCTTGATCACATCCAGCACGACGCCGGCCACCATCTGGCCCTCGCGTTCGAGGCCAACGGAGATCGCGAAATGCGGGATGCCGTGCAGGAAATTGGAGGTGCCATCGAGCGGGTCGATGTGCCAGCGATGGCTCTTGTCGCTGCCCTCGATGACGCCGCTCTCCTCCATCACGAAGCCGTAACCGGGCCGGGCCTTGTCGAGCATCTCGTAGATGGTCTTTTCGGCCTTCCGGTCAGCCTGGCTGACGAAATCACCCGGGCCTTTCAGCGAGACCTGAAGGTTCTCGACCTCGCCGAAATCGCGCTTGAGATTGCGGGAGGCCTTGATGACCGCATCGGTCATCACGGTCATCAGGGGCGAGCGGATCATGAGCGGGGCTTTCGCAATGGTTGCGCCATGGCCGGCAGGGCGCGGGTGTGTTCAAGGCTGCTTGAAGCTGTTGCCGGTGGTTTGCGCCGCACTCGGCGCTCGCGTCAAGGCATTTGCCGTGGCGAGATCCTGAGCGAAGCTCTCGGCCTTGGCCCTTTCCTCCTCCGTCAGCTTCGCCACATCCTCATCAAGGTCGGCATCGGCCAGGCCTTGCGCCTTCGCCGCCAGGTGCCAGCCCGCCGCCGCCACCTTGTCCTGCGGCAGCCAGCGACCCTGGAACAGGATGCGCGCCAGCCGGTTCTGGGCGATGGCATTGCCACGCGCCGCCGCACGGGCAAAGCCGCGCGCCGCCGCCCGCTCGTCGCGCCCGATGCCCCGCCCGGTGAACTGGAGCAGCGCGAACTCGACCTCGCCAGCCAGCGAGCCGTTGGCGGCCGCCCGCGCCATCATGTCGGCTCCGCCATCCTCGTCCTTCGGCACGCCGCGCCCTTCGAGCATCAGCACCGCCAGCGCGTGCTGCGCGTCGCCCACCTCCGCTTCGGCGGCACGTTTCAGCAGGCGCACAGCCGCCGCGAGATCCTCGTCCTTGCCGGTGATCAGCAGCGGCAGGGCCAGATTGAAGGCGGCAGGACCATGGCCCTTGTCGGCAGCCTGGCGCAAAAGCGCCTGCGCCATCTCCGCATTGCGCGGGGTGCCACGCCCTTCCAGATGCAGCATGCCGAGCGCGAACAGGGCGTTGCGGTCACCACGGTCCGCAGCCAGCTTGTACCATTCGAAGGCGCGGCGGTCGTCCTGCCGTGTGCCAAGCCCCTGCAGGATCAGTTCGGCCAGCAGGGTCATGGCGGCGGCATCAGCCGGGTTGGCCTCGATCCGCCGCATCGCCATGCGGAAGGCTGTGATGTAGCGGCCGGCCTGATAGGCCCCGTAAGCGGCATCGACGCCGGGTGGCGCCTGCTGGGCGCCCAGCGGGGCTGGCAGCACCAGGGCCTGCGCTGCGAACATCGCCCCGGCCAGAAGGCGCCTCATGCGGGCTGCTTGCCTCTGAGAGCCAGGCTGGCGCGCGCTTCGCTGACAGCGCCGGCGGCAGCGTCCGGATCATCCACCCACCACGGCCCCAACGCAACGAACTCGGCACCCGTCAGGGCCATCGGCCCCACGGCCATGGCGGAGGCGGCATAGGCCACGCAGGGTGTCTCGAACACCTCCGCCCACCAGCTCGCGCGGTCCACCAGCGCCGACAGCGTCATCACCGTGCCGTCTGCGCGCGGCTCGCCGAACATCACATAGTCGGCCCCCGCTTCGCCCGCATCCATCGCATCATGGCGCGACATCAGCCCGCCTGCTCCGACGATGCGCTCGGTTTTCATGACATCGCGCATGGCGGGCACGAGCAGCGGCGAGGCCACATGCACCCCGTCCGCGCCGCCCCGCACCGCCACCTGCGCCGACGCATTGACCAGCACCGCCGCCCCCGCCTCCTGCGCCAGCGGGCACAGCACCTTGATCAGGTTGATCTGGGCGCGCTCGTCGCCGACCGGCACATCAAACAGGATCGAGGCCGGTTGAAGCGCAGCCAACGCCACCTCAAGCCGGGGACGAAGCGCCGCCGGGTCGGTGATCAGGGGGCTGACAAGATAGACATCGAAGGCCATCGCACGCTCTGCTCGCTCAGGTCCGGCGGGAACCACCGGCCATGATGGCCTTGAGATGCGCCACGTTGCGCTCGATGGCAAGCGTGATCAGCCCGGCCAGCAGCGCCCAGAAGGCCGCACCCACGCCGAAGATCGACAATCCCGAAGCGCCCACGGCAAAGGTCATGACGGCGGCAAAGCGCTGCCTGTCATCGGCCATGGCAGCCTGTAGCGAGGCTGCGAGCGAGCCGACCAGCCCAAGGCCTGCCACCGCCACGATCAGCGCCTTGGGCATGGCCAGGATGATCGCCAGCAGCGGCGCGGTCAGCAGCGCGATCAGGCACCAGATCAGGCCATACCAGACCCCGGCGATCCAGCGCCTGGCCGGATCGGGGTGGGTGTCGGGGCCGGTGCAGATTGCTGCCGAAATCGCGGCCATGTTCACCATGTGGGCACCAAACGGCGCGGTCAGCAGCGAGGTTGCACCGGTCACGGCCAGCGCAGCCGAAGTCGGTGGCTCATAACCCGCCTGCCGCAGGACAGCGAACCCGGGCAGATTCTGCGCCGCCATCGTGACGAGGTAGAGCGGCACGCCAATGCCGATGATGACGGCAGGCTCGAACTGCGGGGTGATCCAGACCAGGCTCGGCACGAACGAGGGCAGCGCGGGCATGGTCGCGAGGCCCCCGGCGAAGGCCATGATGATGCCTCCGATCAAGGCCGCAATCACCGCCCCGAAAGCGTTGAAGCCGCGCACGACCAGAAACAGCAGCACAATGAAGCCGACCAGCAGCGGCGCGGCGCGCATCTCGTCGAACACTGCCACCACGAAGCGGAAGATCACCCCGGCCAGCATGGCAGCGGCGATCGGCATGGGGATGCGGGCAACGAGTTGGCCGAGCGGCCTGACCAGCGCGGTCGCGATCATCAGCACGGCGGCCACGATGAAGGCTCCGACCGCTGCGTTCATGCCCACCCCGGATGAGGCCGCGATCAGTGCCGCACCCGGCGTCGACCAGGCGCAGATGATCGGCATGCGGTAGTGCCAGCTCAGCGCCAGCGCGGCGATGCCCTTGGCGATGCACAGGCCAGCCACCCACGAGACTGTCTGCTCGGGCGTGGCCGACAGCGCCTCGGCGGCTGCCAGCACCACGGCCACGGACGCGGCAAAGCCGACGAAGGCGGCCACGAACGCGGAAAAAAGCTGCGACAAGGTGCAAGTCCTCTGGTGGAACAACACAGAACCGGCGAGAACGCCGTGCCCGGCGGGAACGGGTGCGGATCGCTCAGTCTTTCGGAGCGCGCCTTGGCCGCGCATGCTGCCAGGCCATCAGCAAGGCGTTGGCCAATTCATCCTCGGGCAGCCGGTCAAGACGAGCGATGGTCCAGCCCTTCTTGCCGAAGCCGCCGGCCACGGGCGTGAACGTGTCCCGCGCAATGGTGCACAGCTCACGCTGCTCCTCGCGGCTGAACTTGAAGTTCGCGGTCGCGCCATCGGCGGCCAGAACGGCATAGATGCGGTTCACGCCATAGCCGGTGTGGCCATGGTGCGGGCCCGCGACAGTGCCCTTGAAGCCCAGCGCCAGGCGGTTGAAATCCTCGGCGCTGGACATGGCGCAGCCTCAGGCAGCCTTCGCGCTGCCGACCACCGGGTCGAGCTCGCCCTTGGCATAGCGCTTCGCCATCTCGGCCAGCGTGTGCACCTTCTTGATCTTGCTGGCCTGGCCGGCAGTGTTGAACTCCTGCAGGCGCTGCTTGCACAGCTTTGCCATCGCATCCATGGCCGGCTTGAGATACTTGCGCGGGTCGAACTCGCCGGGATGCTCGGCAAAGACCTTGCGGATCTGGCCGGTCATGGCCATGCGGTTGTCGGTGTCGATGTTGATCTTGCGCACGCCGTGCTTGATGCCGCGCTGGATTTCCTCGACCGGCACGCCCCAGGTCGGCTTCATCACACCGCCATAGGCGTTGATGATGTCCTGAAGCTCCTGCGGCACCGATGACGAACCGTGCATCACCAGATGCGTGTTGGGCAGCTTGGCGTGGATCTCTTCGATGACATTCATCGCCAGCACCTTGCCGTCCGGCTTGCGCGTGAACTTGTAGGCACCGTGGCTGGTGCCCATGGCGATGGCGAGTGCATCGACATGGGTCTCCAGCACGAACTTGAGCGCCTCATCCGGGTTCGTGAGAAGCTGGTCATGGCTGAGCTTGCCCTCGGCGCCGTGCCCGTCCTCCTTCTCGCCTTCGCCGGTTTCAAGGCTGCCGAGCACACCAAGCTCGCCCTCGACAGAGATGCCGCCAAGATGCGCCATCTCCACGACCTTGCGGGTCACGCCGACATTGTAGTCCCAGTCGCCGGGCGTCTTGCCATCGGCCTTGAGCGAGCCATCCATCATCACCGAGGTGAAGCCGGCCTGGATCGCGGTCATGCAGGTGGCCGGCTCGTTGCCGTGATCCAGATGCACGCAGACGGGGATGTTCGGATAGATTTCGGTCACCGCATCCATCATGTGCTTGAGCATGATGTCGTTGGCATAAGAGCGCGCGCCCCGCGAGGCCTGGATGATCACCGGTGCATCGACCTCGTTGGCCGCCGTCTCCATGTTGTTGATGTTGAAGGCAGGCACGCCGTAGTCATGTTCGGCGGCATGATCGAGCAACTGGCGAAGGGTGATGCGGGCCATGGGTGATCCTCCTTGTGGGCCGGCCTGATCGCGCCGGCGGATGCAGTGTCGGGTGCCGGTATAGCGCGGCAGACCGCGCACCAGAACCCCGGTTTGCCGCAAGCGAAGCCTACGCCTTCAGCGCTTCGACGCCAGGCAGCGGCTTGCCTTCCATCCATTCGAGGAAGGCACCGCCCGCCGTCGAGATGTAGCTCATGTCATCGGCCACGCCGGCATGGTTCATGGCCGAGACGGTGTCGCCGCCGCCGGCCACCGAGACCAGCTTTCCGGCACGCGTCAGCGCCGCAGCCGCCTTGGCCACGGCCACGGTCGCGGTATCGAACGGCTCCAGCTCGAACGCGCCGAACGGGCCGTTCCAGACCAGCGTCCGCGTGCTCTGGAGCCTTGCGATCACAGCCTCAACGGATTTCGGCCCGGCATCGAGGATCATCTCGTCCGCTCCGATGTCCGACACATCAGCAACCCTGTGGCCCGGATTGGCCTTGAAGGCTTTCGCCGCCAGCGCATCGACGGGCAGCAGGATCGTGCATCCCGCAGCCGCAGCCTTGGCCTCGATCTCGCGGGCCGTTGCGACCAGATCATGCTCGCACAACGACGTGCCGACGCTCAGCCCGCGCGCCGCCAGAAAGGTGTTGGCCATGCCGCCGCCGATCACCAGCATGTCGACCTTGCTGACAAGGTTGCCAAGCAGGTCGAGCTTGGTCGAGACCTTGGCACCACCGACAATGGCCATGACCGGGCGCACCGGCCTGCCCAGCGCCTTGTCGAGCGCCTCAAGCTCGGCCTGCATGGTGCGGCCCGCATAGGCCGGCAGCACATGGGCAAGACCCTCGGTCGAGGCATGGGCACGGTGCGCCGCCGAGAAGGCGTCATTGACATAGACCTCGCCCAGCGCCGCAAGGGCCGCGACGAAGGCGGGGTCGTTCTTCTCCTCGCCGGGATGGAAGCGCGTGTTCTCGAGGCACAGCACATCACCCGGCTGCATCGCGGCCACGGCTGTGGCGGCTGCCTCGCCGATGCAATCGTCCGCGAACGCGACCGGCTGGCCGAGATGGCTGGCAAGCGCCGCCGCGATCGGCTTCAGGCTGTCCTTGGCCTCGCGGCCCTTGGGCCGTCCGAAATGCGCCAGCAGGATGACCTTGCCACCATGGGAGGCAATGTCGCGGATGGTGGGCAGGATGCGTTCAAGGCGGGTCGCATCGGACACCGCGCCATGTTCGACCGGCACGTTGAGATCGACCCGGACCAGAACCTTCAGGCCCGCCGGTTTCAGGTCATCGAGCGTCCTGAACGCTGTCATCGCGGCAGCAGGCCCGGTATGCCGAAGCGCGTGAGCGCGAAACTGACGGCGGCCCCGATCAGCGCTGCAACCAGTGCGACCACGAACAGCGTGACGACACCGGGCTTCTTGCGCAAGTCGGCGCGCATCCGGGCAATGTCCTCGCGCACACCTTGCAGGTTCATGTCCTGCGTCGCGCCTTCAAGGCGGATTGTGGCCTTCTCCAGTGCGCTCTCGACCCGCATCATCCGCTCTTCGGAGCGGGCGAACTTCTCCTCGATGCGCGCCGTCTTGTCCTCGACCCGGCTGAGTTGATCCATCTTCGGCGCGTCCGGCGCGGGCGCAGGCTTGTCGGCTGGCGGCGAGGCAACGACCTCGAGCATCGGTTCGGTCTTGGTCTCGGTCTTGGGGGCGCTGGCCATGTCTGGGGCCTTCCGTGGCAGTGGGGTTCGGGACAAGGAACAAGGGGCGCGGAGCCTGTGGCCCCGCGCCCCTTGGGTCAGATCAGCTTCGCCATCGCGACAGCCGTGTCGTTCATCCGGTTGGAGAAGCCCCATTCGTTGTCATACCAGGACAGGATGCGCACCATCCGCTCGTCCATCACCTTGGTCTGGTCGAGCGCGAAGGTCGACGAGGCCGGCGCATGGTTGAAATCGATCGAGACATTGGGCTGGTCGGTGAAGGCGAGAATGCCCTTCAGCGGCCCGCGCGAAGCTGCCTTGACGATGGCCTCGTTGATCTTGTCCACCGAGGTCTTCTTCTTCGCCATGAACTTGAAATCGACGACCGAGACGTTCGGCGTCGGCACGCGGATCGAGGTGCCGTCGAGGCGGCCCTTCAGTTCCGGAATGACAAGACCAATGGCCTTGGCGGCACCGGTCGAAGTCGGGATCATCGACATGGCGGCGGCGCGGGCCCGGTAAAGGTCCTTGTGCATCGTGTCGAGCGTCGGCTGGTCGCCGGTATAGGCATGGATCGTGGTCATGAAGCCCTTGTCGATGCCCACGGCCTTGTGCAGCACGGCCACCACGGGCGCGAGGCAGTTGGTGGTGCAAGAAGCATTCGAGACGACCAGATGATCCTTGGTCAGCGCGCCATCGTTGACGCCATAGACGACCGTCAGGTCGGCGTTGTCGCACGGGGCGGAGACGAGCACGCGTTTGGCACCGGCGGCGAGATGGGCGGCAGCCTTGTCGCGCGTGGTGAAGATGCCGGTGCATTCCATCGCGATGTCGACATTCAGCTCCTTGTGGGGGAGCTGCGCCGGGTCCTTGATGGCCGTGACGCGGATGCGCTTGCCGTTGACGACGATCGCATCGCCATCGACCTTCACGTCAGCGGGGAAGCGGCCATGCACGCTGTCGAAGCGCAGGAGATGGGCATTGGTCTCGACCGGGCCGAGATCGTTGACACCGACCACTTCGATGTCCTTGCGCTTGGACTCGACGATGGCGCGAAGCACATTGCGGCCAATGCGGCCGAAGCCGTTGATGAAAACACGGACTGTCATCGGGAAGACCTTCTCATGACCGAGAAATCAGGTTGGATGATAGCCCTTTTGCCCGAATTTGCGGCAGTTTCAAGCCGAAACCGCCGCAATTGGCATTATTGCTGATGCTTTGCCAGAACAGCTTTCACCACAGCCTCCGGCGTGATGCCGAAATGCTTGTAGAGGTCCTTGTAGGGCGCGCTGGCACCGAACGAACGCATGCCGACAAAATCGCCGTCAGCCCCGATGATCGCATCCCAGCCCATGCGGATGCCGGCCTCGACCGCGACCTTGACCGGCGCGTTGCCGATGATGCGGCGGCGCACCTCCACCGGCTGGGCCAGGAACAGTTCCAGTGATGGCACCGACACGACACGCGCCCTCACGCCACTCTCTGCCAGCATCTTGCGGGCCGCAACGGCGATCTCGATCTCGGAGCCGCTGGCAAAGAGCGTGGCATCGGCCTTGCCGCCCTCGGCACCAAGCAGTTCATAGGCCCCTTGCGCACACAGGTTGGCGCGGCTGGCCTCAAGGCGCACCGCCGGCAGGTTCTGGCGGGTCAGCGCCAGAACCGTGGGCCCGTCGGTGCGCTCAAGCGCCATCTGCCAGCACTCGGCGGTTTCCATCGCGTCAGCCGGCCTGAGCGTGCGCAGATTGGGGATCGCCCTCAGCGCCGCAAGGTGTTCGACAGGCTGGTGGGTGGGACCATCCTCGCCCAGTCCGATCGAATCATGGGTCATCACGTAGATCGCAGGCTGGTTCATCAGCGCGGCGAGGCGGATGGCCGGGCGGCAATAGTCGGTGAAGACCATGAACGTCGCGCCGGCTGCCCGAAAACCGCCATGCAGCAGGATGCCGTTCATGGCCGCCGCCATACCATGCTCGCGGATGCCGTAATGAACGTAGCGGCCCTTCGGCGTCTTCGGCGTGAAGGCGACAGCGGTCTTCATCTTGGTGTTGTTGGATGGCGTGAGGTCGGCTGAGCCCAGAACCAGTTCCGGCATCACCGGCGTGATGGCTTCAAGCGCCATTTCGGATGCCTTGCGCGTGGCGACAGCCGGTGGCGACTTCGCCAGCGAAGCCTTGTAGGCACTCATGGCCTTTGCCAGCTTGGGCGGCAACTGGTGCGTCAGGCGGCGGTTGAACTCGGCCTGCTTGCGCGGGCTGAGGGCGGCGAAAGCTGCTGCCCAGGCCTTGTGGGCCGAAGCCCCGCGTGCGCCGATCGCGCGCCAGGCCTTCAGGGCCTCGGCAGGGATCTCGAATGGCGTGGCGCTGACCCCGAAGCCGGCCTTGGCAGCCGCCAGTTCATCCGTGCCCAGCGGCTCGCCATGCGCTTTCGAGGTGCCGGCCTTTTTCGGTGCGCCATAGCCGATCACCGTCTTGCAGGCGATGAGGCTGGGCTTGGAGGACGCCCTGGCCCGGTTGAGCGAAGCCAGGATAGCCTCCGGATCATGGCCGTCGACGCGTTCCGCGCGCCAGCCGGCGGACTGGAAGCGCTTCACCTGATCAACCGAATCCGCCATCGACAGCGGCCCGTCGATCGAGATGCCGTTGTCGTCGAACAGCACGATCAGCTTGTTCAGCTTCTGGTGGCCTGCCAGCGCAATGGCCTCCTGGCTGATGCCTTCCATCAGGTCGCCATCCGAGGCCAGCACATAGGTGTGATGGTTCACGGCCCCCTTGCCGAACTCGGCAGCCAGCATGCGCTCGGCCATGGCCATGCCGACCGCTGTGGCAAGGCCCTGCCCGAGCGGCCCGGTGGTGGTCTCGACGCCCGGCGTATGGCCGACTTCAGGATGCCCCGGCGTCTTCGAATGCAGTTGCCGGAAGCGCTTGATCTCGTCGAGCGTCATGCCCGGAGTGCCGGTCAGATACAGCAGCGCATAGATCAGCATCGAGCCGTGGCCGGCGGACAGCACGAAACGGTCACGGTCAGGCCAGGCCGGATCGGCGGCATCGAACCTCAGAACCTGCGAGAACAGCACGGTCGCAACGTCCGCAGCGCCCATCGGCAGGCCCGGATGGCCCGACTTGGCCTGCTCGACCCCATCCATGGCCAGAACGCGGATGGCATTGGCAAGGAGGACGTGCTGCTGACGATCGATCATGGGGCTGTTCCGCCATCTGGGGCATCAGGGCTGACGTCAGCCACGCGCCGGTATCCGGGACTATCGGCTGGTCGATAGGCTGGCAGGCCGCGTCGAGTCAATTGATCGCGGCGTCATCCCGCCCAGGCGGCCTTGATCTCTGCCGGCCCTGATCTCTGCCGGCCTTGATCTTGCGGGTTATCCCGCCCGGGCTGTCGGGCAGCCACGACGACGCCCGGTCATCTGCCGGGCAAGGCTGGCAATCGCCGGCCCACCCGCTAGAATTGCGAATCGATCCGGTGCCACGAGGCATGCGGACATCCCGGACCCCGAGCAAGGTCGCACGTGAGCACGACGTCGTTCGAAAGCGCTTTGAAGAGCCTCGATGCCTCGCTGGGACAGCTTGAGGCCGCAGCCCAGCGCAAGCTCGACCTTGAGCGCCGGCGCGGCGACCTCGAAACCGAACTGGCCATCATGCAGGATGACCGCTCGCGCCTTGCCACTGATCTCGACGGCACGCTTTCGCGGCTGCGTCGTGTCGAAGGCGCAGCGGACGAGGCCGTCAGGCGTCTCGACCGTGCCATGCTCGCCATCAGCGCCGTGCTGGGCGACGAACTCGGGCAGGATGGAAAGATCGATCCCGACGCGCCGGACGATGTCAGCCGCCTTGACGATCAGGAGACGGATGACGGGCCTGGCGACGATGCGCCCTCCAGCCACGACAAGGAACGCTGAGCATGGGGCAGGTCACGGTCACCATTGCCGGGAAAGTCTATCGCATGTCCTGTGGCGATGGCGAGGAAGCGCACCTCGAGGGCCTGGCCGCCATGTACGATTCGCGCATCGATGACATGCGCAAGGGCCTCGGCGAACTGGGCGACATGAGGCTGCATGTCATGGCCGCGCTCACCCTTGCCGATGAGATGTCGGAAATGCGCCGCCGGGTCGAAATGCTCGAAGGCACGCTGGAAGCCCTCAAGGGCGATGCAGGCTTCGCCGAGACCCGTGCCGGCGAGGTCGAGCGGCTTGCCGCCGAAGCCATGCGCGAGGCCGCCGAACGCATCGAGAAGGTTGCCCGCGCCCTCGCTCCCTCGACCGGCTGACCTCAGGCCTGCGCCCGGATCGCGGCATCCAGCGCCACCACGCGCGCGGCCATCTCGGCATGAAGGCGCTCCACCATCCAGCCATTCAGCGAGATCGCGCCCTTGTCCCGGTTCTCGGGCAGGTCAAACGCAGCGATGATCTCGCGCGCCTTCTTCATCTCGTCCGCCGTGGGCGAGAACACGGCATTGGCAATCTCCGCTTGTGACGGATGGCTGAGGGTCTTGCCGTCGAAGCCCATGTCGCGGCCCTGCTCGGCCTCCACCCTGAAACCCTCAAGGTCGGAGACATCATTGTAGACGCCATCGAGGATGTCGAGCTGGTAGGCCCGCGCGGCGGCCAGTGTCATCGACAGCCATGGCAGCATCGGCGCGCGACCCGGCACGATCCGCGCCCGCGTTTCCTTGGCCAGATCATTGGCCCCGATCACCAGGCAGTTCAGCCGCGTCTCCGGCACCAGCGCCATGGCCGCGATGGCCTCGACCCTCAGCACGGCAAAGGCTGTCTCGATCATCGCCCAGACCCGCGTGCGGGCCGGCGCACCGGAGGCGGCAAGGCGCGCACCGATCATGGCCAGCGTTTCAGGCCGCGACACTTTGGGGATCATGATGGCATCTGCACCCGACAGGGCAGCCGCCGAAAGATCGGCATCGAACCAGGGGCTTTCCGGCGCGTTGGTGCGGATCACCAGCTCGCGGCGGCCGAAACCGCCATCGGCAACGGCCTTCAGCGCTTGCGCGCGCGCCACCTCTTTCATTTCGGGTGCCACCGCATCCTCGAGGTCGAGGATGATGCAATCAGCCGCGATCACGCGCGCCTTCTCGATCGCGCGCGGATTGGAGGCGGGCATGTAGAGCGCACTGCGGCGCGGACGAAGCTCGGTCCCGGGCATGGGCATCGGCAGGGCATCCCTTCCTGTTCGGCCGACTTTCTCACCGTCATGGCAGCATGGCAATCGGGCCCGGCTCTTTACGGCACAGGCTGCCTCGTCCAAGACAGCCCCGTGGGAGGGCGGCAATGACCTGGATCGCGGGCGTCGATGGTTGCCGTTCTGGCTGGATCGCGGCCTTTGCGCCGCTCGATCAGATCGCGGAGCCGATCATCCGCATCGTGCCGGACATCAACGCCATCATCGATGCGCCTGAAGCGCCGTCGATCATCTGTGTCGACATGCCGATCGGCTTGCCCGAACGGATCGACGGGCCGGGCCGCACGCCGGAGCGGCTCGTGCGTCCCCTGCTCGGAGCGCGCCAGTCCTCGGTGTTCTCGATCCCGGCCCGGGCCGCCGTTTTCGCGCCCGACTACGCCGGTGCCTGTGCCGAGGCGGCGGCCCGCTCCGATCCGCCGCGCAAGGTCTCGAAGCAGGGCTACATGATCTTCCCGAAGATCCGCGAGATCGACATGGCGCTGCGCGCGCGGCCGGCGATGATCGGACGGCTGTTCGAAAGTCACCCGGAAGTGGTGTTCTGGGCCCTGAACGGAGGCCGCGCCCTCACCGAGCCCAAGAAGCTCGGCGGCAAGCCGTGGACCGCTGGCATGGAGCTGCGCCGGAATCTGCTCGCTGCGGCTGGCATCGGCCGGCTGGCGCTTGAGGCACCAGCCCCCAGGGGCGCTGCGCTCGATGATCTGCTCGATGCTCTCGCTTGCCTCGCCACCGCTGCGGCCATCGGCTCTGGCCGGGCGCAGTCGTTCCCGCCGCAGCCGGTCCGCGATGCGCACGACATCCCTGTTGCGATCTGGACACCCATGGCGCAAACCTCTGCGCCTCAATCGGGAATCCACGCCATGCCTGCCAGTCCTGTCACCCATGCCATGATCGACGCGGCGGCCAGCCTGATCGCCGGCCAAGCGCGCCAGACCCCGGTGCTCGCCTTGCCGCGCGGCGCGCTCGGCGGCGATTGGGTGCCGGTGTTCAAGCTCGAACTCCTCCAGCATGCCGGTTCGTTCAAGGCGCGCGGTGCCTTCAACAACCTGCTCTCGCGCACCGTGCCGCCCTCTGGCGTGGCGGCAGCCTCCGGTGGCAATCACGGCGCAGCGGTCGCCTATGCCGCGATGAAGCTCGGCCACAAGGCCAGGATCTTCGTTCCGGAGATTTCCAGCCCCGCCAAGATCGACACGATCCGGCGTTTTGGCGCCGAGATCGTCATCGGCGGCGCACGCTATGATGATGCCCAGGCGGCCTGCGATGCCTATGTGGCCGCCAGCGGCGCCATGCGCATCCACCCCTTTTCTGCCGTCGAGACCATGGCCGGCCAGGGCACGCTGGCGCGCGAGTGGGACCAGCAGGCACCGGTCGACAGCGCCCTGATCGCGGTGGGCGGCGGCGGATTGATTGCCGGTGCCGCCAGTTGGTGGGCTGGCCGGCCCACGCGCGTCATCGGCGTCGAGCCGGCCGGCTCGCGGGCCCTGCATGCCGCCCTCGAAGCGGGCCGGCCGGTGGATGTGCCGGTTGATTCGGTCGCGGCCGACTCGCTTGGCGCGCGCAATGTCGGGCAACTCGTCTTTGACGTCTGCAAGCCGCATGTCGATCAGGTGGTGCTGGTGCCGGACGAGGCGATCACGCTCGCCCAGAAGACTCTCTGGCAGGATTTCCGCATTGCATCCGAGCCCGGCGGCGCAGCGGCTTTTGCCGCGATCCTGTGCGGGGCCTACACGCCCGCGCCCGGGGAGCGGGTCGGCATCCTGCTGTGCGGCGGCAATGTTGATCTGGCCAAGCTGGCGGGGATCGCGGCATGACGCAAGCCGGCATGCGCTACCCGGAGCGCTCCACGGCCCGGCTGATCATCCTCGATCCCGCCGACCGCATCCTGCTGATCCAGTATGTCGCACCGCCGACACCCTCGCGCATCTACCCGGGACTGCGCCATTTCTGGTTCACGCCAGGTGGCGGCATCGAGCCGGGCGAAAGCGCCGAACAGGCTGCCCTGCGCGAGATGGACGAGGAAGTGGGCCTCACCGGTCTGCCGCTGCTCGGAGAGGTCGCGAGACGGACGGCGCTCAATGACGTGTTCACCCGTGCTGCCCTGTGCCATGAGCGCTACTTTCTGGTGCGGGCCGCGACCGATGCGTTCAACACGGCACGGTTGGCCGAAACCGATCAGGACGAGGTGCTGGATGTGCGCTGGTGGTCGCTCGACCAGTTGTCGGCCAGCTCCGAAGTGCTGATCCCTGCCGCGATCCTGCCCCTCGCGCGCCGTCTCATCCGCGATGGCGTGCCGGAAACACCTGTGGACCTCGCCCTGCCCGCCGATTGACTGCACATGGCGCTGGGGTAGAGGCTCGTGCATGACCCAGCCGGCTGCAAGTCCTGACCAGCTCGCGTGCGGCGGGGCTCCATCAGTGGAGCCGTGCCACATGCCTCGCCATTGCCTCATCCCTGCCCTGGCCGCACCTGTCCGGCGGCCCTGATCTCGAACCAAGGAGCCAGCGACGTGAGCCTTCTCGACCTGGCGACGCAGAACCTCGTCTCGCCCATGGTGCTGTTCTTCGCGCTGGGGCTGGCGGCGGCGCTGGCACGCTCCGATCTGACCATTCCGGAAGCCGTCGCCAAGACGCTGGCGCTGTATCTGATGATGTCGATCGGCTTCAAGGGCGGGGCAGAAGTCGCCAAGTCCGGCATCACCGCTCTGATGCTCTGGGTCATGCTGGCAGGCGTGATCCTGTCCTTCATCATTCCGGTGATCGGCTATGTCGCCTTGCGGGCGGTCTCGCGCCTGTCTCCTGTCGATGCGGCGGCGGTGTCGGCGCACTATGGTTCGATCTCCATCGTCACGTTCGTTGCCGGCATCGAGGCCGTGCAGGGTCAGGGTCTGCCCTTCGAGGGCTTTCTGGTGGCCGTGGCGGCGGTGATGGAAACACCCGCGATCCTGTCGGCCCTGCTGCTGGCACGGCGCGCCCGTCCTCCCTCGCGGGACGATGAGGGCGAAAGCGCCGGAGCCCTGATCCGAGAGGTTGGCCTCAACGCTTCGGTCGTCATGCTCGTCGGCTCGTTCCTGATCGGCTGGGCGACCGGGCCGAAGGGTCTCGCCATGATCGCGCCGTTCATTGTCGATCCCTTCCGCGGCATCCTGTGCCTGTTCCTGCTCGACATGGGGCTGGTGGCCGGGCGCGGCATGCGCGAGGGCGCAAAGCACCTGTCGCCGCCGGTGCTGGCCTTCGGCATCATCATGCCGCTGGTCTCGGCGGCGCTGGCCACGCTGGCATTGATGCCGCTCGGGCTTTCGGTGGGCGGCGCGGCGCTGTTCATCACGCTCACCGCTTCGGCATCCTACATCGCGGTGCCGGCGGCGATGCGGCTGGCCCTGCCCGAGGCGAAGCCGGCGATCTACCTCACCCTGTCACTTGGCGTGACGTTCCCATTCAATCTGGCGCTTGGCATTCCGCTTTATCTTGCCCTCGCCTCCTGGGTCGGGCGGTAGCCATGATCCGGCAGCACGATACCGGCGACACGCTCAGGCCGGCCAACGGCAGGCAGCCCTCCCGGCGTGGCGCCGACCAACCCCATGGAGGCCCGCGATGGTCGTCACGCATCTGAAGAAGCGCCTCGAGATCATTGTCGAGGCCCCGGCCCTGCACAGGCTTACCGACCGGCTCAACCAGGCCGGCGTGACCGGATACACCATCGTGCCGGTGCTGGCAGGGCGCGGCAGCGACGGCACCTGGAGCGCCGAAGGACTGGCCGGCGATGCGGGCCGGCTGGTGATGGTCATCTCGATCGTCGATGCCGCCAAGGCCGACGCGGTGCTCGAGCGGGTCTATTCGGTTCTGGCCCGCCAGATCGGCATCGTCACCGTCTCGGACGTGCAGGTGATCCGGGCCGATCATTTCTGACCGGTCCCGGAAGTCGCTGTCAGGCCAGCCCTATTCGGCAGCCTGCCGGATCGGCTTGACGTTGTCAGGCAAGGCCGTGGCCTGATGGTCATCGTGCTGCCAGGTGCTCTCGTCTTCCTTCTTGCCAAGGAAAGGCGCGAACATCCGGCTCACCAGCCGGCTCAGATCGTCCATCACCATGTAGAAGGATGGCACGAACACCAGGCTGAGGATGGTCGAAACCAGCAGCCCGCTGATCACCGCAATCGCCATGGGAGCACGGAACTCGCCGCCGTCGCCAAGCGAGTAGGCCGAGGGCAACATGCCGGCGGCCATGGCGATGGTGGTCATCACGATCGGCCGTGCCCGCTTGTGGCCGGCATCGATCAGGGCTTCCTTGCGCTCCACACCCCGCGCCTCCGCCTCGACCGCAAAATCGACCAGCATGATGGCGTTCTTGGTGACAATGCCCATCAGCATCAGGAGGCCGATATAGACCGGCATCGAGACCGCGTTGTTGGTCAGCAACAGGCCCAGCACCACGCCGCCGAACGACAGCGGCAGTGACAGAAGGATGGTGATCGGCTGGAACACCGAGCCGAACAGCAGGATCAGCACCGCCAGCACGATCATCAGGCCCGTGCCCATGGCATTGATGAACCCCGATGCCACCTCGCCCTGGATCTCGGCATCGCCCGTGAGCTGGACCCAGACGCCGGGCGGCAGGCCCACTTCCTTGACGATGTCGTTGAAGATCTCCTGCGCGGTGCCGAGCGGCAGGCCACGCTTGAGATCGGCCCCGATGGACGAGCGCCGCACCCGGTCGTAGCGGTCAATGGACGACGGCCCCTCGCCGAAGCTGATGTCCGCCACCGAACTGAGCGGGATCGACCGGCCCGTGGCACTGGTGACCCGCAGCGCTTTCAGGCGGGCCAGGTCGGTTCGGGCATCCTCGTCAAGCTGCACGCGGATCGGCACCAGCCGGTCACCGGTGTTGAACTTGGCGAGGTTGGCTCCGGCATCGCCGATGGTGGCAACGCGCACCGCTTCGGAGATGGCTTCGGGCGTCACGCCCAGCTCGCCGGCCTCCTCGAGACGCGGGCGGACGCGAATTTCGGGCCGCGTCAGGGCACCGGATGCGGCGACGTTCAGGAAGCCGTCGACCTTGCGCATCCTGGCTTCGAGGCGCGCCACAGCCTCGGCCAGCGCATCACCGTCCTTCGACATGATCGAGAACGCCATTTCGCGCTCGCCGCGTTCGTTGACATACCAGGCACGCACGTCCGGCACTTCGCCAAGCGTGGCGGCCACAACGGCCTTGAAGTCCTTCTGCGCGATCTTGCGCTCGCCCTTGGGCACGAGAATGATGAACAGCGCCGCGCGCCGCACCTCGCGCTGGCCAGTGGCGGAACTGCCACCCAACGCAAAGACATGGCGCACCTCGGGCCGCTCGCGCAGCTTGCGCACGATCTCGTCCGTGGTCAGGCGCGTGTCTTCCAGCGTCGAGCCGGGCGGCAACTCGATATTGGCCACGATGCGCGAATTGTCCTCGTCCGGGATGAACGCGGTCGGCAGCAGGGACGTCGCCCAGACCGACAGGACGAGACACAGCACGCCGGTAATCAGTGTCAGGTAGGCATTCGAGACAGGGATCTTGAAACGGCCCGGGCCGAGCTTCCAGGTCTTCAGGGTGAAGGCCAGGAAGCCGAGATAGGCGCGCATGATGAAGCCGTCCTTGTGCTCCACATGCTTGACGGGACGCATCAGGTAGGCGGCCATCATAGGCGTGATCAGACGCGCAACCAGCAGCGAGAACAGCACCGCCACCGCCACGGTCAGACCGAACTGTTTGAAATACTGCCCCGCCACGCCGGGCATGAACGACACCGGCGCGAAGATGGCGACGATGGTCAGGGTGATGGCGATCACCGCAAGCCCGATCTCGTCCGCCGCCTCCATCGCCGCGCGGTAGGGCGACTTGCCCATCTTCATGTGGCGCACGATGTTCTCGATCTCGACAATCGCGTCATCGACGAGGATGCCGGTGACCAGCGTGATGCCGAGCAGGCTGACCAGATTGAGCGAAAAGCCCATCAGGTCCATGGCCCAGAAGGTCGGAATGGCCGACAGCGGCAAGGCGATGGCCGTGATCAGCGTGGCGCGCCAGTTGCGCAGGAACAGCAGCACGACCAGCACCGCCAGCGCCGCACCTTCCAGCAAGGTCGCCATGGCCGACTTGTAGTTGCCATAGGTGAAGGCCACCGCATCGTCGATGGACTGGATCTGGACATCCGGATAAAGCGTGCGCAGCTTGGCCAGACGGCCTTCCACGACCTCCTTGACCGACAATTCGCTCGACCCCTTCGAGCGGAACACCGCGAAGGACACGACCGGCTGGCCATTGAGGCGGCCGAAGCTGCGCGGCTCGGAATTGGAATCCTCCACCGTGCCGAGCTCACGCAAGCGCACCTCACGCCCGCCGCTGAGCGCGATCTTGGCGTCGGCAAGGTCGGCCACGGAGCGGGCGCCTGCCAGGGTGCGGATGGCCTGCTCCTGCCCGCCGATCTGGCTGCGGCCACCGGCAAGATCGACGTTGGTCGCCCTGACCTGACGGTTGACCTCGGCAGCCGTGATGCCGAGCGCCAGCAGCCTGTCAGGATCGAGCGAGATGCGAATCTCGCGGTCAACGCCGCCATAGCGGTCGACGCGGCCCACACCCTTGAGCCCCTGCAACTCGCGGGCAATCACGTCATCGACATGCCAGGAGAGCTGCTCCAGCGTCTTGCCCGGCGAAGAGGCCGCATAGGTCAGGATCGACTGGCCTTCGACATCGATCTTCTGGATGATCGGCTCGTCGATGGTGCGCGGCAGGTCGGCGCGGATCTTCGAAATCGCATCCTTGACGTCATTGAGGGCGCGGTCGCTGTTCACGTCGAGCCGGAACTCGACCAGCACCTGCGAGGTGCCGTCGGTCAGCGTCGAAACCACCTTTTTCGCGCCGGCAATGTTGGCCACGGCGTCCTCGACGCGCTTGGTGATCTGGGTCTCCAGTTCGGCAGGGGCCGCGCCCGACTGCGTGACCACCACCGAGACAAGCGGGATGTCGATGTTCGGGAAACGTGTCACCGGCAGCTTCATGAAACTCATGATGCCGAGCACGCACAGCACGAAGAACAGCAGCACCGATGGCACGGGCTTGCGGATCGACCAGGATGAGACGTTGATGCTCACGGCTGCGATCCTTTCAGTTCACGCCAGGGGCGCGCGCTTGCGCCGGGCTGGCTGCGGGGACCGCCTGCGGCACCGGCGTGATGATGTCGCCTTCGCGCACGAAGGTGCCGGCCCGCGCCACAACGATGTCGCCTTCCCTGACGCCATCCAGCAACTCGATGCGCCCCTGCCCCGAAAGGCCGATGCGCACGGGGCGGATATGCACCGTGTTGGCCTCGATCACCTGCACGGTGGCCAGGTCGCGACGATAGTTGACGGCGGACACGGGCACGGTCAGGCCCATGCGCCGGTCGATCTCGATCAGGCCCCGCGCGAAGGCCCCGACCGAGCGCGCCGAGGCGGCCGGCAGCGCAATGCGGACCTTGCCGAGCCGTGTCATGCGGTCGACCTCCGGCGAGATCAGGCGGATCGTGCCGGCCACCGGCTGCGAGCTTCCTGCCAGCGTGACATCGACCGGCCGACCGATGGCGAGGCGCGGAATATCGGCTTCCGGCACCTCGGCCTCCAGTTCCACGGCCCCGTCGGCGATGATGCGGAACAGCGGCTCGGGGGCGGCCATGGCGGCAATCGCGCCTTGCCTTGCGTTGCGACGGCTGATCAGCCCACCGCGCGGTGCCTTGATCTCGCTGCGGGCGATCCGCAGTTCGATCTCGCGGCGCTGGGCCTCGGAGGAGGCCTGCTCGGCTTCGGCAATGGCCAGCGACTGGCGCACCGAGATCAGCCGCGCATCGGCGCTGCGCGAGGCGGACAGGCGCTGGTCGAACGTATCGGCGCTGGTGATGCCATCGCTGCGCAGCGCCTGGGCCCGGCTGAGCGCATTGTTGGCCTGCACCTTGACGGCCTCGGCCTCGGTGATCTGGGCCCGTGCCTGGGCAATCGTGGCGGTCACGCGTTGCAGGGCGGCGCTGTTCTGCGCCAGAGCCACATCGAGCGCGGCGCGGTTCAGCCGGACCAAAACCTGCCCGGCTTTCACGACGTCGCCTTCTTCGGCCAGGATTTCCTGCACCGCGAGGCCATCGACCTCGGGCACGACCAGAACCTCGTCGCGGGCGATGACGTTGCCAGACACGAGTACGCTCGCGGTGATTTCCCGCCGCTCGACCGTGGCAATGGTGATGCTCGGCGGGCGCGGCTGGATCACCCCAGCAGTGCCGGACTGTGCCAGGGCAGGGCCGCCCGCCAGAGGCGACAGCAGCGCGACGCCCAGTGCCGCGGCACGGGAAAGCGACAGGGCACGGCCTGAAACGGTTGGCGACATGGCAAAGGGCAGGCAGGTCAAGATGGCTCTCCGGGCAGTCATGTCACGTCCTCCGCTGCCGGGGATGCGGCAACCCTGTCGTGAACGGTGTTGGCAGTTGTGGCGGTGCCGGTTGTGGACGCGCCGGCGCTGCCGAGCTCACGCGGAGCAACGGGCAACGGGCCGCCAACACACCGCAGCACAGATTGCACCTGGCCGCTGCAGGCCAGCCGCAGGATCTCACCGAGGTGGTTCATGTGCGGCGCGGCGTCAAAATCAGGCTCGCGGGCGCGGCGGGCGAAGAGACCGTCAGACAGGCACATCAGCAGATCGACCAGCGCTGTGATATCAAGCCTGGGATCGGCCCTGCCCTTGTCGACCAGATCGGTCAGCGACAGGCCGATCTGGTGCTTGATGTCGTCCTCACAGTCGCGGCAGATCGCGGCAAGTCCCTCGTTCCGGGTCGCCTCGACCCACAGATCGATGAGGAAGATCGCCTTCTCGCGCGGATCATCGACGAGGTAGCGGCGGGCGACTGCCATCATGGCGGCGAACGGATCATCCACATCACCCATGCCGGAGAAGGACTGTGCGATGTCGGCCCGGTCGCGCGCACTCAGCCCCGCCACGATCGCGTCCTTGGAGGCGAAGTAGCGGTAGATGTTGCCGGCACTCATGCCCGCTTCCATTGCCACGTCCTGCATCGTCGCCCGGTGAAACCCGGAGCGGACGAAACAGCGATGCGCGGCATCCAGAATGCGCGTCCGGTGATCGGGCTGGAGCATCGTGTGCTGGTTCATGGCCGGATGGAGATCATGAGAATGAACGTTCATTCTCATTACGCGGTAGGATCACGACCGGATCATGGCAAGCAGGAAATGACGATTCCGTTGCAGTTCCGCCAACTCCCGGGCGCCACCCGATCAAACGGCAGGCTCAGTGTCTCTGGCCAGGCCTGTCATCATGACCATCGCGCGGCGGTCAGGGAGCCGCTATGCTGGGACAATGGCGGCCAGGGGCCACACAACGTGCGCTTCAGCGCCGGATTTTCACCGGCGGCACGAAAGGGATCGGGCGGGCCGATGGCCCCTCGCCGCGTGCTTTCGGCAGTTTCTCGGCGATGCCGTAAAGCTGCTCGCGCCGGTCCATCTCGCGCCAGATCTCGGCGGGTGTGATCCCCGCCTCCGACAGAACGACCACCAGATTGTAGATCAGGTCGGCGCTTTCGAGGATCACCGCCTCGCGGTTGCCCTGAACTGCGTCCAGCCCGACCTCGATGGCTTCCTCGGCCAGCTTCTTGGCCATTTTCGGCATGCCTTCGCTGATCAGCTTGGCCGTGCGCGAATAGGCCGGATCGCGCGCCCGCGCCGCCAGCACCGCCTGATAGAGCCTTTCAACCGAATCGGTCATCGACAGATCATCGACCTTGAATGTTTAAGAACAGTGACACTAGTTTGAATTCGTGAAGCCGGCAAATTGTTTTACAACCGCCTCATAGACCGGTCGCTTGAAATCGACGATCAGCGCCGGCGTGCTCTCCAGCGCCTCCCAGCGCCATGCGTCGAACTCTGGCTTGTGCCCCCCCGGTGGGGCCAACACATTGATTTCGGACTCATCGCCCTCGAAACGGAAGGCGAACCAGCGCTGGGCCTGCCCGCGAAAACGCCCCTTCCAGGAGGATTTGCGGGCGGCATCAGGCAGATCATAGCACAGCCAGTCCGGGTTTTCCGCCAGCAGCCGGGCCGACACGACGCCTGTCTCCTCGCGCAACTCGCGGATGGCGGCCGCAAGCGGGTTCTCGCCAGGATCAATGCCACCTTGCGGCATCTGCCAGGCACCATCGCCAAACCCGGCGCGCCGCCCGATGAACACGCGGCCCTGGCGGTTGAACAGCGCCAGCCCGACGCAAGCGCGGTAGCCCTTCGGCGCACCCGCTGTGGTCACCGGATCGCGCCTGTGGTCTGCACCCTGACCGGTCCGATGGAACTCACCGGCACCAGCTTGATGCCGCGCTGCTCGAGCGTGCGCGCCCAGCGCGACACCCGGTCGATGCTCAGCGGCAAGGCGCTGGCCGAAGCAACGGCAAAACCCCGCTCGCGTGCCTGCTGTTCGAGCCGGGCCAGTTCCCTGTCGATGGCATCGGTGCGCTGGGTCAGATCGAGCACCAGATCGGCCTTGAGCGCCGCCGCGCGCAGGCCGGCAGCCGCAGGCAACATCAGGCTGCGGCCCGACGAGCCATCATCCACCACCATCAGGCCGCGCTCGGCCAGTTCGCGCAAGACCGGGTTGAGCGCCGCCTCGTCGGACATGAAGCGCCCGCCCATGAAATTGACGATGCCGACATAGCCGACGATCCGGCTCATCACCCAGCGCAGCCGCTCGAGATTGTCCGGCGCGGACTGGCCAGTGGTCAGGGTGTGCGGGCCCGGATCGTTGTCGGGATAGTCGAACGGCTCCATCGGAACCTGAAGGAAGACTTCATGCCCGTCGCCGCGCGCCCGCTGCACGAGCTTCTCGAGATCGCCGCCATAGGGCGCAAAGGCCAGGCTGACCTCGCCCGGCAGGCGCGCAATCGCATCCGCCGTCGCGGAGGCGCTGATGCCAAGCCCGCCCATCAGGATCGCCACCCGCACCGGGGCAGCCGCGACAGTGGGCGGCACGGGGCGGGCATAGACCTGCGAGGGCCGGGCACCGTCATCGCCGATGCGCGGCAGGATGCCATGGCGGCTGCGCTCGGTGAGCCGCCTGTCAGGTGCGGCCGCCAGCCGCACCACGCCTGAATCCGGCACGCGGATGATCACGGAGTTGGGGCTGTCCGTCCCGCCCGGCCGCAGCACCCTCACACCTGAGTCCTGCTCCAGTTGGCCGGCGGTTGATTCGGCAGGAGGCTGCTGTGCCGGCTGCAGCGCCGGCTGCACGGCATCCTGCGCAGAAAAGCTGAACTGCGGGCGCGCGGGGGCCGGGGCTTCCTCGATAGGGGCAGCCGCCAGCGGCCTGCCACCATCCGGATGGCTGACCAGCCCGACATAGAGCCCTCCGCCCAGCAAGAGCCCGAGCGGCACCGCAGCCAGCGCAGAGGGCAGCCAGGCCGGCATGGCCCGCCGCGCCCGCGCATCCCGGGCCGTGCCAAGCGGCTTCTGCAGATCGGAGGTCGGGATATCGGCCAAAGTCCGTTTGCCCCAAGCAGTCAAGGCGCGCGAATCAGTTTCGCACGCTGGCAATCACTGTGATGCTTTGTAGCGGCTCCGTCGAGGCCGCCGCGCCAAATCCAGCGCAGGCAGCCATCACGGCGCGGTGCGGCAGGCACAGCGCCGCTGGCCTATCGTCCTGGCATGAGACCGGTTGGCCCAGGACAGGGAAGGCAGCGCCCGATCAGACGCTGACCCCTGGCCACCATCTGCCCGGATCAGACTCCCGATGGCCATGGGGCCGCGCGCGCCCGCCCATCTGGCGGGCAGGCGGTCAGTTCTGCCGGGTCGTGGGCGTTGCCGGATCGGTTGGCGCAGCGGCATCGCGCTTGATCCCGCGCAGCAGGTCAAGGGCTGCGTTGAGCTGCTTGTCCTTGGCCTTGTCGGTCGGGATGTAGGACGACGAGCCGGACTTTTCCTCTTCCGGCTTGGTGCCGGCAGCACCGGACAGGTGCCCCTTGAGGCCGGCCTCACCCTTGGTCTCGTCCTTGCCCTTCAACTCGTCCGGGATTTCCTGCAGCACGACCAGATCAGGGTCGATGCCCTTGGCCTGGATCGACTTGCCCGATGGCGTGTAGTAACGCGCCGTGGTCAGCCGCAAGGCCCCGTTCGAACCCATCGGAATGATGGTCTGGACCGAACCCTTGCCGAACGAGCGCGTGCCCATCACCTGCCCGCGCTTGTGGTCCTGGATCGCGCCGGCCACGATCTCCGCCGCCGAGGCCGAGCCGCCATTGATCAGCACGATCACCGGCTTGCCGCGCGTCAGATCACCCGGCTTGGCGCTGAAACGCTGGGTTTCGTCGGTGTTGCGGCCCCTGGTCGACACAATCTCGCCCCGCTCAAGGAACGCATCGGAGACCAGCACGGCCTGGTCGAGCCTGCCGCCGCGATTGTTGCGCAGGTCGATGATGAAGCCCTTGAGCTTGTCGCCGGGCGCATCCGCAATGGCCTTCTCGATGCCCTTGCGCAGGCCATCGAAGGTCTGCTCGGAGAAGGTCGAGATGCGGATGTAGCCCACATCCTCGCCTTCCATGCGGGCGCGCACGGCTGGCACCACGATGTCGGAGCGCGTCAGCGTGAACTCCAGCGGCTCCTTGCGGCCCGGGCGTTCGATCTTGAGCTTGACGTTGGAATTGACCGGCCCGCGCATCTTTTCGACTGCCTGCGTCAGGGTCAGACCCTGCACGGCATCGCCATCGATCTCGCGGATCAGGTCATTGGTCATGATGCCGGCGCGGAAGGCGGGGGTGTCATCGATCGGGGTCACGACCTTGAGCACGCCCTCTTCCATCGTCACCTCGATGCCGAGCCCGCCGAAGCGGCCACGCATGTCGATGTCCATGTCGCGGAAGCTCTTGGGATCGAGATACCCTGAGTGCGGATCAAGCGAGGTCAGCATGCCATTGATGGCGGCCTCGATCAGCTTGCGCTCATCGGGCTTCTCGACATAGTCGTTCCGGATTTTCTCGAAAATGTCGCCGAACAGGTTGAGGCTGCGGTAGGTCTCGGCATTGGCCGCAACCGCGCTTGTGGCGCTCATCAGATCCGTCCGCAGTGTCACCACCGCGATCCCCGCGCCCATCAGGGCTCCTGCCGTCAGCAGTGAAATCTTGCGCATCATCATCCGCGAACCTTGTTGACCTGAGTTCGTGCCCACCATGGCCCAGGATCGATCGAACGACCGTCCTTGTGAAATTCAACATAGAGAATTGGCTGGCCATTGCCATCCCCCAATACGGTCGCAGCCCCTTCCGGTCCGTCGCCCAGCACGCCCACCGGCTCGCCGGCCAGCACGAATTGGCCGCGCACCACATCGGTGCGGCGCATTCCAGCCAGCAGGATGTGGTAGCCACCCCCCATTTGCAGGATCACCATGTGGCCAAATGTCAGAAACGGGCCGGAAAACGCCACCCAGCCATCAGCAGGCGCTGCCACAAGCGCGCCGGGGCGGGCCAGGTAGCTTTCGCCGCGCGTTTGCTGGCCAAGGCTGGCCGTCGCGCCGAACGCACGCAATTGTGATCCTGCCACAGGCTGCGGCAGCAGCCCGCGCAGGTCCTGGAAAGCCGCTTGCGGGGCAAGGCGCGACGGATCGCGGAACGCCAGTTGCGCCATCCGCTCGCGCGTCTCCCGGCTCTGCGCCTCGGCCGCGCGCCGCGCTTCCTCCGCCTGCCGGCTGGCAGCATTGATCTCGCTTTCGAGCCGGTCGATCAACTCGCGCAGGCTGGCGGCCTCGCGGCCGATCTCGGCCCCGCGCCTCTGGACCGTCTCGGCTTCACTGGCAGCAGCCGTCTCGCGCGCGGCCCGGGCAGCGACCAGGGCTGCGATGCGCTGGCGTTCTGCGGCAAGCTGGTCGAACTCCGCCGCCACGCGCCCACGCTCGGCCGCGTTCTGCTCGCGCAGCCGCATCAGTTCGCCAAGGTCGGCTGCAAGAGTCTCCGCCTCCAGCCGCAATTCGGGGATCACGGCCCCCATCAGGATCGAGGCGCGAACCGCCTCCAGCACATCCTCGGGGCGGACGAGCACGGCCGGGGGCGGACGTCGCCCCATGCGCTGCAAGGCGGCGAGCACATCACCGATCAGCCCGCGCCGGCCATCCAGCGATCGCCGGATACCCTGTTCGCTGGAGGCCAGAACCGACAACCGCTCCTCGATCGCGGCCACGCGCGCCTCGATCGCCTGCGAGCGCCGGGTCGCCTCGATCAGCGCCGCATTGAGGCGGCCCCGGTCGGCCCTGATCTCGCGAATCTCGGCATCGAGCCTGCTGCGCACCTCGGCGTTGCGCGCCAGCCGCTCCTCGACCGCTTTCAACTCGGCGTCGCGCTCGGCGCGCTGGCTGCGCTTGATCTCGGCCTCGCGGGCCTTGTCATCCGGCCCGGCTGCGTCCTGCGCCATCGCAGAGGGCATGAAGCAGGCGTCGAGCCCCGCCCCCACCAGGGCAGCCTCGGCCAGCAGCCCAGCCGGCATGAGCGCGCAGCAGGCCAGGGCCAAGGCCCGAAAGCGCATGCGCGGCCCGCGCAGGGGCCGGGATCGGTGGGAAGATGTCATCGAATCAGCCGGTTGGTCAGGAGCGATGATACGGGTGGCCACTGAGGATTGTCAGCGCCCTGTAGACCTGCTCCAGCACCAGCACGCGAACGATCTGGTGGGGGATGGTGAGCGCGCCGAAGGAGAGCCTCAGCGCGGCGCGCTCCCGCAAGCCGGCATCGAGACCGTCCGCCCCGCCAATGACGAAGTTTGCGACAGGTGTTCCCCCGTCGCGTTCCTTGCCCAGCCTTGCGGCGAAATCCGGGCTTGGCAGGCTGGTGCCACGTTCATCCAGCACGATCAGCAGCCCCGCCTGCAACCTTGCGCCGATGAGATCGGCTTCCTCGCGCTTGCGATCATCGTCGCGGCGGGCGCGGCTTTCAGCCAGTTCCACCAGATCCGGGCCGGAGAAACCAAGCCCGCGACCGATCTCGCCGATCCGCGCCGCATAGCGCTGGCAAAGCTCGCGCTCGGGGCCATCCTTCAGGCGGCCCACGGCCAGCACGCTGAGCCGCATGATGAGGGCTCGCTCAGCTTGCCGCCAGTTCGGTCGGGCGGTCCACGCCCCACATCTTCTCGAGATTGTAGAAGGTCCGCACCTCGGGCCGGAAGACATGCACGATCACGTCGCCGCAATCGACCAGCACCCAGTCACAATGCGGCACACCTTCGATGCGTGGCGACGGATGGCCGGCCTGCTTCAGCACCTTGACCACCTCGTCGGCTATCGAGCCGACGTGCCGGTTGGAACGCCCCGAGGTGATGATCATGTGATCGGCAATCGAGGTTTTGCCCTGAAGATCGATGATGATCGTCTCTTCTGCCTTCATCTCCTCGATGGCATGGGTTGCCAGCTTGAGCGTGTCGGAAGGCAGCGGTTCGGATTGGGGCATCTCGGCAGCGGCCTTCGCGGCTCGCGCCTTCGCGGCGGATGTCACCTTTGAGGAAGCAGCCAGGGCACCTTGTGCCGGAGTTGTCGACTTGCGCCGCGGTTTCTTGACCGGTTCAGTCACGGGTGGCGTACTCAGCGGGATATCCTCTTGCTGTCTGCGCGAAGGGGGTATCGCGCCGGGCATCACCATACCGCGTCGGCGGCCCCGGTTCAACGCCCACGCAAGGCTGTCGACGACAAAGCCGACCGGCGGCCATGCAGGAACATCCAGGCGGGCGCATCCTCCGTGGCCAGCAGCAGGCCGTCACTTTCGTCGAGCCGCCAGCGCCCGAGCGCCACGGCGGCGCGAGAGCGCATCGCCCGATGGGTCGTGCCCGGCCGGTCGATGACGCCAAACGGCATCAGGCGGGCGATCCCGCGCCAGTTCTGCCAGCGGTGGAATTGCACAAGATTGTCCGAGCCCATCAGCCAGACGAAGCGGACGCCACCACACCGCGCCGTGAGCGCGGCAAGGGTTTCTGCCGTGAAACGCGTGCCGAGCCTGGCCTCGACACCGGTCACCACGATCCCCGGATGGTTGGCCACCGCAGCAGCAGCCTGCATGCGCTGGCCAAGCGCCGGCAAGGCCCGGTTGTCCTTGAGCGGATTGCCGGGCGTGACCAGCCACCAGACCTGATCGAGCCCCAGCTTGCGCAGCGCGGTCAGCGAGGCCATGCGGTGCCCCTCATGGGCAGGGTTGAACGAGCCGCCAAGCAGGCCGATCCGCAAGCCTGGCGCATGCGGCGGCACGCCGGCATGGACCGCAGACCGTGACCGCATCAGCCGCGCACCGGACAGACTGGCGAACGCCCGGACAGGCGAGGACCGCGCGTCATCATGGCCTGATCTGGCCGCTGCCGAGCACGCGATACTTGAAGGAACACAACTGCTCCACACCGACAGGACCGCGCGCGTGCATGCGGCCTGTGGCGATGCCGATTTCCGCGCCAAAGCCGAACTCGCCGCCATCCGCGAACTGGGTGGACGCGTTGTGGATGACGATGGCCGAATCGACCTCGGCCAGAAAACGGGCAGCAGCGGCATCATCACTGGTGACGATCGCATCGGTGTGGTGCGAGCCGTAGCGCTCCACATGCGCGATGGCCTCATCGAGACCATCCACCACCTTGGCCGCGATGATGGCATCAAGATATTCGGTCGCCCAGTCTGCCTCGCCGGCCGGCGTAACGCGCGCGTCGGCTGCCAGGACAACCTCGTCTCCCCGCACGGCGCAGCCCGCATCCAGCAGCATGGCAACGAGCGGCTCAAGGTGCGAAGCAGCGATCTGGCGATCCACCAGCAGCGTCTCCGCCGATCCGCACACGCCGGTGCGCCGGAGCTTGGCGTTGAGCAAAACGGCCTTGGCCATGGCCAGGTCGGCGCCGGCATGGACATAGACATGACAGTTGCCATCGAGATGGGCGAACACCGGCACACGGGCATCGGCCTGCACCCGCGCAACCAGGCTGCGCCCGCCGCGCGGCACCACCACATCGATCGCGCCGCCCAGACCGGCGAGGATATGCCCGACCGCATCCCGGTCCCGCACGGGCACGAGCTGGATCGCATCGGCAGGCAGGCCAGCGGCGGCGATGCCGGCGCGCACGGCTTCGGCCAGCGCCAGCGAGGTCCGCAGGCTGTCCGATCCGGCCCGGAGCACGGCCGCATTGCCGCTTTTCAGGCACAGCGCCCCGGCATCGGCGGTGACATTGGGCCGGCTCTCGAAGATCACCCCGATCACCCCGAGCGGGGTCGCCACGCGCTCGATCAACAGGCCGTTGGGACGCTCGAAACGCGCCAGCACCTTGCCGACAGGGTCCGGCAGGGCGGCAATCTCCTCGACAGCCCGTGCCACGCCCTCGATCCTTGTGCCGTCAAGCATCAGGCGGTCGATATAGGCGGCGCTCTGGCCGTTGGCGCGGGCATCCTCAAGATCGCGTTGATTGGCGTGCATGATCGCATCCGCAGCATGGCGGATGGCTGCGGCGGCCGACACCAGCGCAGCGCTGCGCAGCGCGGAACTCGCCAGCATCACGGCGCGCTGGGCTGAGCGGGCGCGCTGGCCCATCTCGGCCATCATCGCTGCGAGATCGCCGGCGCGCTCCCCGTCAGCGGGCCTGATCGGTGCCATCTGGTTCATCCTTGCCTCACATCGAGCCTCAAGCCGCGTCATCTTATCCGATCACGAGCGCCATGTCGTCACGGTGGATCATCTCGGCCTGTCCGGGGTGTCCGAGTGCGGCCTCGATCTCGCGGGATGGCTTGCCCAAGACCAGCCGGGCCTCGGCGATGTCATAGGCCACCAGCCCGCGGCCAAGCTCGGTGCCGGCAGCATCGCGGATCACGACCGCATCGCCACGCTGGAATTCACCCTCGACCTTGCTGACACCCACCGGCAGCAGGCTTGCCCCGGTCATCAGCGCCCGCGCCGCGCCGGCATCGACATGCACCACGCCACGCGGCTCCAGCGTGCCGCCGATCCAGGTCTTGCGCGCTGTGGCCGGTGTCGACGCCGACAGGAACCAGGTGCAGCGGGCCCCGTTGGCAATCGCCGCTAGCGGGTTCTTGGGCCTGCCATCAGCGATCAGCATGTGGGTTCCGCCCGAAACCGCGATCTTGCCGGCCTCGATCTTGGTGGTCATGCCCCCGCGCGACAACTCCGACGCCGCGCCCCCTGCCATCGCCTCGATCTGCGCCGTGATGCGGGGCACGACAGGGATGTGCTCGGCGGATGGATCGCTGGCCGGAGGAGCGGTGTAGAGCCCGTCAATGTCGGAGAACAGCACCAGCAGGTCGGCACCGGTCATGGTCGCCACGCGCGCCGCCAGCCGGTCATTGTCGCCATAGCGGATCTCGCTCGTCGCCACGGTGTCGTTCTCGTTGATCACCGGCACGGCGCGCATGTCGAGCAGCCGGCCGATCGTGGCCCGCGCATTGAGATAGCGCTGCCGCTCCTCGGTATCGGCCAGCGTCACCAGGATTTGTCCCGCCGTGATGCCGTGATGCCCGAGCGCCTCGGCCCAGGTGCGGGCCAGCGCGATCTGGCCGACGGCAGCGGCGGCCTGGCTTTCCTCCAGCTTCAGCGCGCCGGCGGGCATGCCGAGCAGGGTGCGCCCGAGCGCGATGGCCCCGGACGAGACCACCTGCACATCAGCGCCCCGGCCATGGAGTTCGGCAATATCCTCGGCCAGCGCCGCCAGCCAGCCATGACGGGCCCGGCCGCGCGCCCGGTCAACCAGCAGCGCCGAGCCGACCTTGATGACGATGCGCCGGAACTGCGAGATCAGGGGCGCGGATTGGGACACATCTGTCTTTGCTTGTGACATCGGGGTGGCTTCTGGTGATCGCATCGGCATTTCGCGCCAGCACGGGCCGGGCGCAAGGGACAGGTCTTGGCCGGAGCATCACGGTCGCCAGCCGGTGTCGATGGCGGGGGCGTTCTCGCGCGCTTCCTCGGTGCGGGCCTCGTCGATGATGGCAAGCAGCGCCCTCAGCGCCTCCTGGACGCCAAGGCCCGATGCCGATGACAGCACCATCGGCTTGCGCCCCGCAGCCCGCTTGAGCCGGGCAACCTGGTCCTTCAGCGTGTCAGGATCGAGCGCGTCAGCCTTCGACAGGGCCACGATTTCCGGCTTGTCGGTCAACTCACCGCCATAGGCTTCGAGTTCCTTGCGCACGATCTTGTAGGCCTTGCCGGCATGCTCGCAGGTGCCGTCAACCAGATGCAGGAGCACGCGGCAGCGCTCGATATGGCCGAGGAACCGGTCGCCGAGGCCCGAACCCTCGTGTGCGCCCTCGATCAGGCCGGGAATATCGGCCAGCACGAACTCGCGCGTATCGACATTGCCGACCCCGAGGCCCGGATGCAGCGTGGTGAACGGGTAATCCGCGATCTTGGGCCGCGCTGCCGTGACCGTGGCCAGAAACGTCGACTTGCCCGCATTCGGCAAGCCGACAAGGCCGGCATCGGCGATCAGCTTGAGCCTGAGGATGATCGTGGCTTCCTCGCCTGGCAGGCCGGGATTGGCCCGGCGCGGAGCCTGATTGCTGGATGTCTTGAAGTAGGCATTGCCGAAGCCGCCATTGCCGCCGCGCGCCAGCAGCACACGCTCGCCCGGCTTGGTGATGTCGACGATCAGGGTCTCGCCATCTTCCTCGAAGACCTGCGTGCCCGGCGGCACCTTCAGCACCACATCGGCACCTTTGGCACCGGCCCGCAGCGCGCCCATGCCGTGGCCGCCGACCTTGGCCTTGAAGTGCTGGGCATAGCGGAAGTCGATCAGCGTGTTGAGGCCGTCGGCGCACTCGGCCCAGACATCGCCGCCACGCCCGCCATCGCCTCCATCCGGCCCGCCGAACTCGATGAACTTCTCCCGCCGGAACGAGATGCAACCCGCTCCGCCGTCACCGGCCTTGATGTAGACTTTCGCCTGGTCGAGAAATTTCATCGGTTTCCACTCGCAACCGCCTTCGTTTGGTCCGAATGCACGGCAAGGTCAATGTCTATGCGGCTCGCGCCGGCCTCGACGGGCGCTCAACGCGGGCTTGTGCGGGCAAAGCACATGGCGGCACGCGTGCCGATGGCGGCATCGGTGCCCGGCGCGGCCGGTGCCAGACCGAGCCCCTGCGCCAGCAGGGCCGGGTCCTGCCTGAGCTCGTCCAGCACACAGCCGCAGGCCTGCCGGCAGGTGCCGGTGCGCCCGCTCGCCTCGCATTGGGCGATGCAGTCCCGCAAGAAACCCGCCTCGGCGCGCTGCACCGGGCTGATGGTCAGCCCTGGCGCAACCATGGCCAGCAGCATCAGGCTGCCCAGCAACACAGGCTGATGCAGCAGATAGATCGGCAGGCTGCGCCGCCCCGCCCAGACCAGTGCCTTCCCTGCGCGCGGCAAGGGGATGGCCGCCAGCGCCTCGACCGGGCCGTGCCGCACCAGCCACGACCCCGCCGCAACCCCGACGAGCATGACGCCGAACCATGGCACGAGGGGCACGAAATCAACCGCAACCGGGCCTTCAGGCGTCAGGCCCAGATGCTGCCAGAGGCCATGCAGGCGTAAGTTCGCCATGGCGACCTGCCACGCATGCAAACCCGGAAGGAACAGGATCGCCGGCACCATCAGAACCACGACGCCAGCCAGCCCCGTCAGCCACCAGCGCGCCCCGAGAAAGGGCAGCGCAAGGACGGACCCGGCCGCGATGCAGTGCAGGATTCCAAAGAACACCGGAGCGTGCGGCAGGGCCAGCCACGTCCCTGCGGTGACCAGCGCGGCGGCACCGGCCACGATCAAGACCCGTCGCCAGAACGGCCCTGCACGCACGCCGTGTGCATGGGCCAACGCCAGGCCGATGCCGGCCAGCACCAGGAATGACGCAGCGATGGCCTGGCTGAACAGCCGCCAGCCCGGATGCAGCGCAACATCCGTGGCGATGAAGCCCAGATGGGACAGGTCCCAGGCCAGGTGGAACACAGCCATGGCCAGCAGCGCCACGCCCCTTGCCAGATCCACCAGCGCGAGGCGCGGCAAGGTGCCAGACCGATCCGTCATCGTGCGCAGGAGCCGTCGCGCTCAGGCCCCGCCGGTGCGCTTGAGCCGCGTCGGCAGTCTGCCCTTGTGGAAGACGAGTTCGACATCGCCCAGAGGAATGAAGAACCGCGAGACATAGGCCTTGTTGAACACGGTGCCGTCGGCCCGCAAGGTCAGGGTGTCATCGAAATCCAGCCGCTGCACGCCCGATGCGAGCTTGAGGTCTGCCGTGTAGCCGAAGCGCACCGTATCGGGCGCTGGCGTCGTCACCATGGCTGGCGCAACCACATCTTCACGGGTGCCAATGTAGCGGCCTTCACCGGTGCGCTCGAAGAACCAGGTTTTCTGGTCGCGCTCCCCGTCGGCGTAGAAGAAGTCCTCGAACAGGGCCAGGACCCGCCCGTTCCAGCGCCCCCTGAGATCAACGGCGAGTTTCCGTTCTTCGCCGGTGAAGTTGTTGCGGAAGCGCCCGACAGCATGGGTCGGGCCACGAAACCACTCGTGCAGCACCAGACGCTGGCCGGCGGCTTCGGCAGCGCCGCCGCCCGCAAGCGCGGCGAGGCTTGCGGCCCCGCCCAGGATCAGGTCTCGTCGCAGCATCGAAATCTCCCGTGTCATCATCCTGTTACGCGCAGCTCCGCGGGCCGGATGCTGCCTTCACGCACATGTCAGGGCCCCGTCGCCGGGAAGGATGCCGCCCGCAGGCAAACCCGAACGAAGGTCAAGCGATCCGCTGGCCTGCGCCTGTGACACCTGCGGCGGCTCCCCGGCCGGTTGGCCTGCCGGCACCGGGGCGGACTGCCGCCAGCTCACCAGCGCCGCCCAGGTCTTGCGATCCAGCACGAACGCGTCGCAAGGCAGCATGCCGCCACGGGCCGGAAGGTCGCGCAGCGCCGAGCCGTTGTGGCGGAAGCCGCACTTCTCGAGCAGTCGGCGCGAGGCCGGGTTGACCACGCGCGTCCAGGCAGTGACGGCCGGCGTTGGCGTGTAGCCGAAAACCGTGTTCAGCACCGCCTGCACGGCTTCGATCATCAACCCCTGCCCCCAGTGGTCGGGATGCAGCATGTAGCCGATCTCGATCTCCGGCCCGGCGCCGGGCCCGCTGCCGGGGCCGATCCCGATCGTGCCGATCTGATGGTTGGGCCGCGCGCGCGGCGTCAACGCCAGAATGAGCCTCGTGCCCGTGGCATTGGCCTTGCGTGCCTCGAAGATCCGCCGCTCGGCTTCTCCCTCCGGCAGCGGATGGGGCCAGGATCCGGTCATCTCGGCCACCGGCTTCAGGCCGGCAAAGGCACCGAGAGCCGCCGCATCGCTGTGGCGCGGCCAGCGCAGCCAGAGCCGTGGCGTCTCCAGCCGGAACACGTCATCGCGGGTCAGGTCAGGAAACAGCGGCTCGGAACCACCCGCGTCCAGATGGCTGGACGGCGGGTCGGACCGGTGGTGAGCGCCGGGAAAACCAGCACCATTCAAGCTCTCAGGATCAGCCATGACACGCTCCGGATCAGGCATCGCAGATGCACAACGGCAAATGCGAACAGGGAAGACGGGGTTCTGGTCCCATCTTCCCTGTTCATCTGATCCGGATCGGGCCTTTCGGGCTCTTCTCCTGATCCAACCGGGTCGATGTGACCGGCGGATCAGGGAAAGGAACCTGTTCCGCCTTTATTCCGCGGCCTCTTGGGCCGGGACAACCGCTACGAACGCGCGGCCGAGTTTGGTGCCGAATTTCACGCGGCCATCGGTCAGCGCGAACAGGGTATGATCCACGCCCATGCCGACATTGGCACCGGCGCGCACCTTGGTGCCGCGCTGACGCACGATGATGTTGCCGGCAATCACGGCCTGATCGCCGAACTTCTTGACACCAAGACGACGACCGGCGGAATCGCGGCCGTTGCGGGACGAACCGCCTGCTTTTTTGTGTGCCATGGGTTACTCCTCAAATCTCGTGTGACATCCCGAACGCGGCAAATGGCGCTCAGAGATCCTTGCCCGACTTCAGTTCAGCCTGGTCAGCCTTCGCGCGCGGCGGCTTGCCGGCAAGAAGCTCCCTGGCCTGCTCGACCCATTCCTCGCGCGTCGCGCGGCCGCGCAGCGCCAGTTCAGCGTCCCACTTGGCAACATCGTCCGCCGTCCAGGCCGCGATCTCGTTCCAGGTCTGGATACCTGCGGCCCTGAGCTTCTTTTCGATCGTCGGACCGATGCCGGCGATGAGCGACAGGTTCGAGGTGTCCATGCCGCCAGCAGCCGGCGCAGATGCCTTGGCAGCCTTCGGGGCCAGGGCGGCAGCCACGGCAACAGCACCGGCGGCAACAGCCACAGGAGCCTTGGCCGTGACGGTGACCTTGGCACCATCCGTGAGGATGTCGGTGATGCGCACCACGGTCAGGTCCTGACGGTGGCCACGCTTGCGCTTCGAGTTCTGGCGGCGGCGCTTCTTGAACGAGATGACCTTGTCGCCACGGCCCTGCTCGACGATCTCGGCAGCGACGGATGCGCCAGCCACGGTCGGTGCGCCAACGGTCGTGACGCCATCACGCGTCAGCATCAGCACATGTTCGAAGGCAACGGTCTCGCCGGCCGAGCCGACCAGCTTCTCGATGGTAATTTGGTCATTGGCGGCAACGCGGTACTGCTTGCCCCCGGTCTTGATGACTGCGAACATGGTGTTCTCCTGTTCGATGCCTCATCTCGCAACGGCCTTGCGGCTGTATGGATGGACTTCTTGGCAGCCTGCTGGGTTCGTGGGGGCCTCATGCACACCCACAAAATAAGTTGGCGCAGGCAATCAGCCCACGCCAAGTCGGCAGGTCGATACGTGAGGCACGGCCAAGCGTCAAGCAAAACCTCCCCTCGCGGCCTCCCCGGCACCGAGAAAGCGGCAGGCCAGCCAACCTCCATGCCCGACCCAGCCAGCAGGCAGGGCACCCCGGACCTCGCCCCGGCACTTTCGCGGCCCGGTCCAAGCAAAAGCGCTTGTCACCCCGCGGCCCCGCGTGTATCGCATCAGCCGCTTCAACCGAAGATCACAAGCACAAGCCTGCGGACAGGTGGCTGAGTGGTTGAAAGCACCGCACTCGAAATGCGGCATAGGGGCAACTCTATCGGGGGTTCGAATCCCTCCCTGTCCGCCATTCATCTGTCTCATGCCAGATCACGGCGTTCATCGCTCCGGCAGGCACCATCATAGGCCGGACGGCAATCTTCGCAGACCAGCGCATCGGCGGCGGAAGGCTGTTTGCCTGTGGTCGTGTTCCGGCCAGCACGGCGGTGATTGCCATGCGGCGAGCGGCTTCTCTGATAGGACCGCTCAGTTCACCCGGCCACCATGGATCGGGAAGGCGTGATGGCCGCGCCGCGCCAGGCTGAACATCTGGCGGAAGGCGCTGCTTCCGGTTTCGAATGTCTCGATCCTTGCCGGGTGCTCCTGTGTCCCGGCCGCAATCAGGCTTGCACCGCGCATGCTGGCCGGTGCCGGGATACCCAGCAGGTCGAGGATCGTGGGCGCGATGTCGATGATGCCGGATGGTGCCTTGCTCAATCCGGGCTGTTCGCCGCGCGCAGCGCCACCCAGGATGAGCACGGTGTTCAGTTCGTGCCGGTTCAGTCCGCCATGCATCCCGCCGCCGACCGGAACGCCTCCTGTCACCAGGCCGAGACCCGGCAGCCCGTGCGCGTCTGCTTCCGTGCCCGAGCGCAGCACGTAGACCAGCTCCGGCTGCCGGGCATGATCCAGGCCGACCAGCGCCGTCGAGAATGTTCCGTCGACAGCGCCCAGAACGGGGTCATCGGACGGGGTGAACAGCATCCCGATCTCGTCGCGCTGCATCAGCCAGCGCGCAATCTGGTCACGCCGTTCCATGTCGCCGTCGACCACGCGGATCTCGCCCATGTTGCCGCCGGTGACCGTGATGTCCGCGCCATTGATCGAACGAGACGAGCCGCGCGCAGCCTTGTGCCCGGCCGCCGTCAGCAGCGACGCCATGTCAGCGACGCCGGACGTCGAAATCTGGCCGTGATCCGAGGCGGCGATGATGGCGATGTCATCCGCGCCGGGCCTTGCCTTGATCGCGGTCAGGATTCGCCCGAAAGCAGCGTCGACCGCTTGCACGATGGCGTTGGTCTCCTCGGAGGCCAGGAATTTGTAGTGGAACGAGGTGTCTGGCTCGTTGAACCAGATCAGCGCCACATCCGGCTCCATCTCGCCGAGGACAAGCTCTGTGAAGACGCGTGTCGCGTACTCAGTCTCTTCGAAGCGCGGCAAGGTCCGCGGCGGCAACGCACCGAACCGCTCCACGACCTCATCGACGGCCCGTGGTGTCCGCGTCGCGTCACGGCCCATCACCGAGAAGGTCCAGTGGCCGTTGGCAGCGGCGCGCGGGTTGATCGCATAGGTCGAGCCGGCAGAACCGGAATGGACCACGGCGAAACGCTTGCCATGGGCAGCCAGCCGGTCGCCCAGCGTTTCGGCTGTGATCAAGGGGCCGCCCAGACGGCTCTCGGCCAGCGCGATATCCTCGGCCCGTGACGTGTCGAGCACGAAGTCGCGCGTCAGGTCTGGGTCGTAGTAGCTGTTGCCGACGATGCCATGGAGCGCGGGCGGCGCGCCCGTCGAGATCGAGGAGGATGCCACCCGTGTCATCGAGGGAAACACCGAGCGCGCCTCGCGGAACCAGAGGCCATCGCCGGCAAAGCCGGCCAGAATGGGCATGCGCTCAGGCGTCACCATGTCAGGGCGCAAGCCATCGAACACCACGACGACGACCTTCGAAGCTCTCTGCATCGGGCTACCTCAGGGTTGGGTCGAGCTTGTCGCGCAGCAAGTCGCCCAGGATCGAGACGGCAAGGGTGGTGGCCACGATGTCAGGGCCGGGGCCAGCATGATCCAGGGTGCGCGGGTGATGTATTCGCGCCCGTAGCCGACCATGTTGCCGAGGCTGGTCATGGGCGGCTGCACCCCGAGACCGAGGAAGGAGAGCCCGCTTTCGAGCAGGATCACTTCCGGAAACACGAGCGTCATCGACACGATCAGCGTCGACGCGATGTTGGGCAGGATATGCCGCATGTAAACGCGCATGGGCGATGCCCCAAGCTGGCGGCAGGCCGAGGCATAGCCCTGTGCGCTGGCCGAAATGGCAAGGCCCCGCGCAATCCGGGCATAGCGCTCCCAGCCGAACAGCCCCATCACGCCAATCAGAAGCATCAGCGAGTTGCCAAAGAAGGCCAGGACTGACAGTGCCAGGATGAGGAACGGCATCGAGGCCTGAAAGACCGAGACCCTAGGAAATGAGCGCAACGCCCTGATGACGATCCACGCTCTTGCGTGGTGATTTATTGGGCAAGTCCCAGCCCGATGAGGTGATCCGCCCCCGCGCGCATCGTGTCCTTGTTGCGGACCTCAAGGATCAGGCGCGGGTTGCTGCCGATCCGGCCGAGCGCGCGGAAGACCTCGCGCCACTGGATGTTGCCCTCGCCGGGGTTCCAGTGCCGGTCAGCGTGCCCATCCGTATCCTGCAGGTGGACATGATGCAGCATGTCGCCAGCGGCGTGGAAGAAATAGTCGACCGGCGGCCCGTTGGTGGAGCCATGCGCATAGTTGGCGTGGCCAGTGTCGATGGACACGCGCACGGCTGGGCTATCGAAGGAGCGGGCGAGGTCGACCCGGATATGCGTGTCAATGTCCTCGATGTTCTCGATCACCAGCACGCAGCCCATGTCCTCGGCGCGCTTGACCGCAGGTTTGAGGGCGGCATGCACCCGCTCGACCACCGCTTCGCGCCCGCCGGGATTGTAGTCCAGATTGTTGTAATCCCAGGTGGTATAGGGCGAGTGGATAACCATCTGTGTGGCCCCCAGCGCGGCGCAGACGTCGAGCCCCTGCATCATCCGCTTCCTCACGACCTCGCGAACATCAGGGTCCATGGTGGCGATGTTGAAACCCCAGAACGGGCCATGGATGCCAAGCCGGCCGGTGTAGCCGTCCAGTTCCTTCCTGTAGTCGGCAACGACGCCCTGCCAGTCCCCGTTCAGGAGGTCGGCATAGCAGAAGTCCTGGATTTCAAGATCGCGCTGCTTCTCCAAGACCCAGTCACGATGAAGGCGAACGCCGGAGAGTGGCAGGGCCACGCCGAGAACGGGCAGGGAGGGATGTTCTGTCATGAGAAGGGTCCGGAAGGGGTTTGCGGTCTGGAACGGACAACTGCTGCTGCCGAGCCTTCTAGAATCCACATGTCAACCACGTGGACATGACAGGATCAACTCAGCATCCGGATTTTCTCAGATGATCTTGCGCCTCAGCCAGCCGCCTGTCTGCTCGACCGCGATCACGAGGATCAGGATCACCAGAATGATTGTGGCGGCAGTCTGGTAAGCGAACAGGTCGAACGCGACCTTGAGTTCGACACCGATGCCACCTGCCCCGACCAGTCCGAGCACGACAGACGCACGGGTCGCCTTTTCGAGACAGTACAGGGACGTGGCGATCATCGAAGGCGAGGCTGCCGGCAGGACGGCGGACATGATCATGCCCAGCCTGTTCGCGCCAAGCGCCGACAGCGCCTCGCGCGGCCCCTTGTCGGTTTCCTCCATGGCTTCGGCAAAGAAGCGCGCGGCAAAACCCATCACGTCGATGGCGATGGCCAGCACGCCGGCCGGCGAGCCAAGCCCCACCGCAATGACGAAGATCAGCGCCCAGACCAGATCAGGCACTGTGCGGAAGACCGCAATGAGGGAACGCGCCGCTGTCCTGATGGCTGGATGCGGCGACAGGCCTTCGGCGGCCAGTATGCCAAGCGGCACCGATAGCACGAGACCGATGGCACAGCCCGCGACGGCCATCTGGAAGGTCTGGAACAGGGACCACAGGATCCGGTCGATGCGCTCGAGATCAGGCGGAAACATGCGCGACAGGATGTTGCCGATGTTCGGCAGTCCGCGTGCCAATTGGTCGAGTGACGGACCGGCCGTGGTCATGGACCAGATGACAAAGGCGGCAACCGCGACGGTCAGGACAAAGGCGACGGGGTTGACCCGCTCGACGCGCGGCGGAAGGTGGCGCGCAGGTGGCGTCTTCACCTCAGTCATGATGGAAGAACCGGGTCAATTCAGCCTCCGAGACGGCCCCTGACGGCTTGTCGAGCGCCACCCGTCCGCCGCCAAGACCGACAATCCGCTCGGAGAACCGGATCGCATGTTCCATGCGGTGCGAGACAAAGATCAGCGTGGCGTCCTGTTCATTGGCAAGGGCGGCAAGCGTCGCCATCACCTCCTCGCCGGATTTCGGATCGAGGCTCGCATCAGGTTCATCGGCGATGACAAGCTCTGGCCTCTGCATCAGCATGCGCGCGACGGCGACACGCTGGGATTGACCGCCCGAGAGCGTATCGATCCGCGCCATGGCCTTGTCTGCGAGACCGACGCGTTCAAGGCAGTGCATCGCCTCGGCGCGAACCTGCCGCGGCGCAAGCAATTGCGTCCAGGTGCGCGGTCCGCTCATGCGGCTTTGCACTCCATGGACCACGTTGGTGAGGGCGCTCAGCCGCGTCACGAGATTGTGGCGCTGAAAGACGAAGCCGACACGCGAGCGCAGGCGCTTCAGGCCGGGCGCGTCAAGCTCCCGCACAGTCTCACCGAGCAGTCGGATGTCGCCGCCACCAGGTTCGACAAGCCGCACGAGCATGCGGATCAGGGTCGACTTGCCCGTCCCGTTGGCCCCGATGATCGCCACCCTGGACCCATGCTCGATGTCGAGGTCGAGACCCGACATGATCATCGGCCCCGCCCCGAACCGCTTGCTCAGGCCGCGAACCGAAACGGCCGGCAAGCCGGATCGGGCGCAAGGGACCTTCCCATCAGGAGCGGTCTGCTGAAACGCGACGACGTTCACTGGCCGATGAAGCGCGTGAACTCGTTGATGCCAACGGCGCGATACATCTGGCGGATGACGTCATAGTCACGATCCGAGACGTTGGGCAGGAACGTGCCGCCATTCCAGCGCGCGTTGGACTCGACCTGCAGCACGGCTTGCAGGAGAGGGCCTGCATGATCGATGAAGGCCTTGCGCACCTGGCCGACCAGGTCAGCCGGCACGCCCGGTGCGGCGATGATCAGATCATCCGGCAGATCGCGGCCGCGGCCGATGACACTCAGCTTGACGTCCGGCACGGCGCGGCGGATCTGCTGGATGTGGGTCAGGTTCATGCCGATGGCAGCAAGGTCGCCACGGCGCAGCGCCTCGACGGCGACATTGCGGCGCAGGAACAGCGCTTCGAAATCGCGGCCATAGGCGAGGCCGGCATCAACCAGGATCTGCGCCGGACCGAGATGTTGCGAGGTCGAGCCAATCTCGCCGAACGAGATTTTCTTGCCCTTGAGATCGGAAATCTGCTTGATCGGCCCTTCCGCCAGGACAACAACCTGCGAGAAGTAGTCCGGACGCTGCCAGATCACGACCGGCTGGACCGCTGGCATGCGGGCCTTGAACACCACATACTCAGCCGGTCCGGTCAGCACCAGATCGACCTGGTTGGCGTTCATCGCTTCGACGGCCGCCGTGCGGCCCGATACCGGGAACAGCGCGATTTCGACATTCGGCATCACCTTTTCGAAGGCAGCCTTGAACGGACCGAATTCGCGCTGA
>JALORF010000008.1 GCA_025459195.1 Beijerinckiaceae bacterium | reverse complement strand
CACCACATGCTGGTGGCCAGCGAGCCCCTGCAGGCGGCCATCGACCGGATCGAGGCCAAGGGCGGCGGCAAGGTCACCAGCATCCGCCGCCTGGGCTGACATGCCGGACCCCATCTGCGAGCACCCTCTCCAAATGTTGCTCGGGCCATGATAGCTGCGCTGCCTGCAACTCGGTCGCGGACGTCTTGAAGAGGGATCAGGGTCGATGCGGATATTGCTGACAGGCTCGTCCGGCTGGCTGGGCCGGTTCCTCGCGCCCAGGCTGCATCAGGCGGGCCATGTCGTGACCGGCCTCGATGTGGCACCGGGCGCATGCACCGATGTCATCGGCAGCGTGGCCGAACCGGGGCTGATCGAGCGCACCTTTGCGGATTTCGGCATCGAAGCCGTGATCCATGCCGGAGCCCTGCACAAGCCGGACATCGTCCGCCATCCGATGCAGGACTTCGTCGATGTCAATGTCACCGGCACCCTCAACCTGCTGGCCGCTGCGGCCCGCGCCGGCCATGACCGCTTCGTCATGACCTCGACCACCTCCCTGATGATTTCGCAGGCCATCCGCGATGAGCGGGCCGCCGAAGCGATCTGGCTCGACGAGACGGCTGGACCGCTGGCACCGCGCAACATCTACGGTGTCACCAAGCTGGCGGCGGAAGGTCTGTGCCGCCTGTTTCATGCCGAGCAGGGCCTCAACGTGATCGTGCTCCGTACGGGCCGGTTTTTCCCGGAGGAGGACGACACGCTCAAGGGCCTGTCTGGCCCAAACCTCAAGGCCAACGAGTTCCTCAACCGGCGGCTGACGGTCGAGGACGCCGCCGAGGCCCATCTCGCCGCACTGGAGCGCGCCCCGGCTATCGGCTTCGGCTGCTATGTCATTGCCGCGCCCACGCCGTTCCGGCGCTCGGATGCCGAAGCGCTGAAGCGCGACGCGGCGTCCGTTATCGGCGGGCTTTTTCCCGATGCTGCGGCACTCTATGCCGGGCAGGGCTGGCAGTTGCCGGTCGGGATCGGGCGCATCTACGATGCCAGCCTCGCTGAGCGCGAACTCGGTTTTCGCTGCCGCACTGATTTCGCGGCCATCCTCGATGCCTTGCGAAGCGGCATGGCCCTGCCCTTCATCGACGATCCGGCCTATGTCTCGCCCAAGGAAGCGGCGGTTTCCGGCCTGCGCCGCTGATCGGCACAGGCCGGGTGCCGACCACGCGGCCATCCTCGACGATGACCTTGCCCCTGAGGATGGTCATCACGGGCCAGCCCTTGACGGCAAAACCCTCCCACGGCGTGTAATCGCAATCGTGGTGCAGCAGATCCTGCCGGATGGTCTCGTGGCGCTCCGGGTCCCACAGCACGATGTCGGCGTCGCTGCCGACCGCGATCGTGCCCTTGCGCGGATAAAGACCATACATCCTGGCATGGTTGGTCGCGGTCAGCGCCACGAACGCATTCGGGCTGATCCTGCCCTTGGCGACACCTTCCGACCACAGGATCGGCATCCGCGTCTCGACGCCGGGAATGCCGTTCGGAACCCAGCGGAATGAGGTGCGCCCCTTGGGCACGAGCTTGCCCATGGGATCATCGAAGCGGAATGGGCAATGGTCCGAGGAGAAGGTCTCGAACAGACCGTCCTGCAGCCCTTGCCAGATCGCGGCCTGGCTGGCCGTGTCGCGCGGCGGTGGCGAACAGACATACTTCGCGCCGCTGATGTCCATGTTGAGGCCTTTCAGGTCGTCGGCCGTCAACGTGATGTATTGCGGGCAGGTCTCGGCATGCACCTTCAGGCCCCTCGAGCGCGCCCAGCGGATCTGCTCCATCGCCTCGCGACCGGAGACATGGACGATCATGATCGGCACATCGACGAGTTCGGCATGGCTGATGGCCCTGTGCGTCGCCTCGCGCTCGACGACTTCGGGCCGCGACACGGCGTGGTAGTAAGGAGCGGTCTTGCCCTCGCGCTCCAGCCGGTCCGTTAGGAACCGGATCGCGTCGTAGCCCTCGGCATGGACCATGACCAGCGCCCTCTCGCGCCGCGCCACCGCGAACACATCGAGCAACTGGCGGTCCGAGAGCACCAGGTCGTCATAGGTCATGAACACCTTGAACGAGGTGCAGCCATCGGCGAACAGGGCCGGCAGTTCCTGGTTGAGGACGGTCGGCGTGGGGTCCGAGACAATGAGATGGAAGCCGTAATCGACGTGGGCCTTGCCGCGCGCCTTGGCGTGATAGTCGCTGACGCAGGCCCGCAGGGACGAGCCTTTCTGTTGCAGCGCGAAGGGAATGACCGTGGTCGTGCCACCTGCGGCTGCCGACCGCGTGCCGCTCTCGAAGCCATCCGCCATCACGATGCCCTCTCCCGAAGGCTGATCGAGGTGGACATGGCTGTCGATGCCGCCCGGAAGCACAAGCAGGCCGCTGGCATCGACGATCTTCGTGGCATCGGTGAGGTTTTCGGCCAGCGCGACAATCCGGCCAGCGCGAACCCCGACATCGCAGCGCATCGTGTCGCCGGCGGTGATCACCGTGCCGCCGCGGATCACCAGATCGAGTCGTTCCATGTTCCGGGCCTCCATGATCTGTTCCCCGTTCCGCAGCCTCGCCCACCTGGCCCATGCAAGATGCATGGCAAGCCGGCGTCAACCCGCCGCCGCACTACCTGGCAAGGCGTCGCGCTGCCGCGAACCAGCCCTTGTCAGCACCGGGACTTGCCCCGCGAATCGGGCCGACGGCTTTCATCATCGTCACTTTAAGTCCGGTGAAGTCGAGGATCTGGCGGCGCAGGGCACCAAGCCAGGCATTGCGGTAGACCAGCCACAGGAACCAGACCGGTGTGTCCGTGGTCACCAGCACGCGGGCGGTGCGGCCGGCCAGGAGCTTGTCCGGCAAGGGTTTGCCTTCGACATAGGCAAAGGCGAAGCCGGGCAGCAAGGCCCGGTCGAACAGGCCTTTCAGCTTGGCCGGCGGACCGCCCCACCAGAGCGGATGAACCAGAATCAGGGTCTGGCACCAGATCAGGTCCGCCTGGAAGGCGATCAGGTCCGGTTCCAGGTCCTTGCGCGCCTTGTAGCCGTCCGTCAGGTCCGGGTCGAATGTCATGTCCTGCAAATGCCTCATGCGGACCTCAGCCCCGGCCTCGCCGGCTGCCTTGGCCGCCTCCTCGGCCAATGCCGCGCACAACGAAGCGCGCGACGGATGCCCGTTCAGGACCAGAACGCGCTTTCGGTCTGTTGTCGTGATGTCGGTCATGATCCAGCCTTTCAGGCCCCCGCCCTCCCTGCAGATAGGAAGGCATCACCGCCATGACGACGATCTGAATGATAAACAGGCATGAGCTGTAGATTTGATTAGAAAATCGGCAGGGTCGCGCAGGGGCGGGCCGGCAGCACACGCTCTGATCAGGGAACGGTCGTTCTCGCGCACAGCAGAGGTTAAAGCACTGTTAACGAGCGATGTTTTGTTGATCGAGCGGTCCGGACCGGTGCCGGATGCCCCGATCAGCTTGGGCAGAAGGTGGCCGAGGGGCGCGGCAGAAGCTGCGCCGATCAGGTGAACTACTTACGACCATCGCCATGATCCGCATGGCATGTGACTTGCGGAGCGCCATCGCGGACCCGCCATCGATCGGGTGTCCCAACTCTGGAGATTGACGCATGGCATTGACACGACGTGGAGTATTGAGCGCAGCACTTGGCGGTGCCACCGCGCTGGCGACTGGCTATCGGCCTGCCTTCGCGCAGGGCGCACCGATCAAGGTCGGAATTTTGCATTCGCTGTCGGGAACGATGGCCATTTCCGAAACGACGCTCAAGGACGTGATGCTGATGCTCATCGAGCAGCAGAACGCCAAGGGCGGATTGCTTGGCCGCAAGCTCGAGCCTGTCGTTGTCGACCCGGCCTCGAACTGGCCGCTCTTCGCCGAGAAGGCGCGCGAACTGATCTCCAAGGAGAAGGTCTCCTCGGTGTTCGGCTGCTGGACCTCGGTGAGCCGCAAGTCGGTGCTGCCGGTGTTCAAGGAGCTCAACAACATCCTGTTCTACCCCGTCCAGTATGAGGGCGAGGAGAGCGAGCGCAATGTGTTCTACACTGGCGCTGCCCCGAACCAGCAGGCCATTCCTGCCGTTGACTATCTGATGTCGAAGGATGGCGGAGAAGCCAAGCGCTGGGTGCTCGCCGGCACGGACTATGTCTATCCGCGCACCACCAACAAGATCCTCGAGGCCTACCTGATCTCGAAGGGCGTCGCGCCCGCCGACATCATGATCAACTACACGCCCTTCGGCCACTCCGACTGGCAGACGATCGTTTCCGACATCAAGAAGTTCGGCTCGGCCGGCAAGAAGACCGCCGTGGTCTCCACCATCAACGGCGACGCCAACGTGCCCTTCTACAAGGAACTCGGCAACCAGGGCATCAAGGCGACCGACATCCCGGTCGTGGCCTTCTCGGTTGGCGAGGAGGAACTCGCCGGTATCGACACCAAGCCCCTGCTCGGCCATCTGGCCGCCTGGAACTATTTCCAGTCCGTCAAGGATCCGGCCAATGATGCCTTCATCAAGGCCTGGAAGGCCTACAAGAAGTCGGACAAGGCCGTGACCAACGATCCGATGGAAGCCCATGTCATCGGCTTCAACATGTGGGTCAAGGCCGTCGAGAAGGTCGGGACCGTCGACATCGACAAGGTCATCGATGCCCTGCCAGGCATCACCGCGCCCAATCTGACGGGCGGCATCTCCACCATGCTGGCCAATCACCACATCACCAAGCCGGTGCTGATCGGTGAAGTGCGCGCCGATGGCCAGTTCGATGTGGTCTGGAAGACCTCGGGCCTCGTTCCCGGCGATGCCTGGACCGACCACCTGCCCGGTTCCAAGGATCTGGAAGCTGATTGGGTCACGCTCAAGTGCGGCAACTACAACACCGTCCTGAAGAAGTGCGGTTGATCAAGGCCCGGGATTGCCTTCTCAGCGGGGCGGCCTTGTGCCGCAGGACCCGGGCGGCCGCATCTGCGGTCATCCGGGTCGCCTCCTCGGCTCGCCGTGACGGACCCGGTTTCGACCATCGCATCATGGCAAGGCCCAGCGCCGTGCCATGACGCCATTCGGTTTCACATTCCCGCCACCTCAAGGTCACGCCATGCCATTTGCACCGCTCCTGCGGGCCATGATGCTGTGCTGTCTGGTCATGCTGGGCTTGCTTGCGCCGGCTGTGATCCGGGGGCAGGCCCAGGCACAGGTGTCCGCAGCCTCGCCCGTGCCGGGCGAACGGCTGGCGGCGGGCCTCGAACGATTCAAGGCTGACAGTTTTGCCGACACGGAAGCGGCCATCGCGGCGATTGCTGCCTCGGGCTCGGCGCAGGGCGTCGCCATCCTCTCCGCCCTGGGCGACCGCCGCCTGTTCGCCGGGGCAGCGGGTGTATTCTATCGCGACGCGGCAGGGCAGGGCTTCGACGCCGTGACCGGCCGGCCAGCGACGATCCCGCCTGATGCCGGCCTGGTCCGGCTCAACAACCGCCTGCGCAATGTGGTTCAGGCGGCCCTGGGCACGATGACGCTGCTGTCACCCGATCCGGCACAGCGGGTCCGCGCGGCGGAGGCGGTGTTCCGCTCGCGCGATGCCGGCGCGTTGGCCACCATCGAAGCTGCCTTGCCCGGCGAGAATGTTCCGCGCGTCAGGCGGGCTTTTGAGGAAGCGCGGGCCGCCATCCTTCTGTCATCGGCCGATGCGCCCGAAGAATTGCGCATTGCAGCCGCCCGGCGCATCGCGGAAGCCAGCGACAATGACGCGATCAGTCTCCTGCGACAGTTTTCCGGCCAGACCACCGGCGGGCTCAGGGCGGTCATCGATCAGGGCATCGCGTCAATCGAACAGGCGCAGCGCATCCGAGCCTGGGGCCAGACGCTCTGGTTCGGCATCTCGCTTGGCTCGGTGCTTCTGCTGGCAGCCATCGGGTTGGCCATCACCTTTGGCGTGATGGGCGTGATCAACATGGCCCATGGCGAAATGGTGATGATCGGCGCGTATGTCACCTTCGTGGTGCAAGAGCTTTTCCGCAGCCACGCGCCGCATCTGCTCGATTGGTCGCTGCCGCTCGCCATTCCGCTGGCCTTCGGCACGGCCGGACTGGTCGGCATTGCCATCGAGCGCGGCGTGATCCGTTTTCTCTATGGCCGCCCGCTGGAAACCTTGCTGGCGACCTTCGGCATCAGCCTCGTCCTGCAGCAGGCCATAAGGACATGGTTCGGACCAACGAACCGCGAGGTCAGTGCGCCGAGTTACATGGCGGGCTCGTTCGAGTTCCTCGGGCTTCAGATCACATATGGCCGGCTCTGGATCGTGGTCTTCACGCTGTGCGTGTTCGCAGCCCTGCTGCTGGTCCTCAAGGCGACGCCGCTGGGCCTGCAGATGCGCGCGGTCACCCAGAATCGCCGGATGGCCAGCGCCATGGGCATTCGCACCCGCTTCGTTGATGCCATGACCTTCGGGCTCGGCTCTGGCATCGCCGGCGTTGCCGGTGTGGCACTCAGCCAGATCGACAACGTGTCCCCCAACCTCGGGCAAAGCTACATCATCGACAGTTTCATGGTCGTGGTCTTCGGCGGGGTCGGCAACCTTTGGGGCACGCTGGTGGCGGCCTTCACGCTCGGCATTGCCAACAAGCTGCTGGAGCCGTTCGCCGGTGCCGTGCTCGGCAAGATCATCATCCTCGTGCTGCTGATCCTGTTCATCCAGAAGCGTCCGCGCGGGCTGTTCGCGCTCAAGGGCAGGGCGATCGAGCAATGATGACCTGCAGATCCCTCATCGGCGTCGCTGCGCCCAGGTTCAGGCCCGACCTGCCATGCTGACCATGCGCTTCTTCAGGATGATCGAAGGCAGGGGGCTGGTCTTCCTTGGCATCATCGCGCTGGTGGCGCTTCTGGTGCCGTTCTGCAACCTGTATCTGGCACCCGGCAACCCGTTCCATGTCTCGAACGGCACGGTCGTGCTGCTCGGCAAATACCTGTGCTACGCGATGTTCGCCGTCGCGCTGGATCTGGTCTGGGGCTATTGCGGCATCCTGAGCCTTGGCCATGGAGCTTTCTTTGCGCTCGGCGGCTATGCCATGGGCATGTATCTGATGCGCCAGATCGGCACGCGCGGCGTCTATGCCCACCCGGTCCTGCCCGATTTCATGGTCTTCCTGAACTACAAGGAATTGCCGCTGACCTGGTGGGGCTTCCAGCACTTTCCCTATGCCATGTTGATGGTGGTTCTGGTGCCAGGCCTGCTGGCTTTCGTGTTCGGCTGGCTGGCCTTCCGCAGCCGCGTCACCGGCGTCTATCTGTCGATCATGACGCAGGCCCTGACCTATGCGTTGTGGCTGTCCTTTTTCCGAAACGACATGGGATTCGGCGGCAACAATGGCCTGACCGATTTCAAGGACATCCTTGGGCACAATGTGCAGGCGCAGGGCACCCGGGCCGGCTTGTTCATCATCACCTGCATCGCGCTGGCGCTGACCTTCATCATCGCGCGCATGATCGTGGCCTCGACCTATGGCAAGGTGCTCGTCGCGATCCGCGATGGCGAGAGCCGGACACGCTTTCTCGGATACAGGGTCGAGCATCACAAGCTGTTGGTCTGGGTGGTGTCGGCCATGATGGCTGGCGTCGCCGGCGCACTGTATGTGCCGCAGGTCGGCATCATCAACCCATCGGAGTTCCATCCGGCGAACTCCATCGAGGCGGTGGTCTGGGTTGCCCTCGGGGGCCGGGGCACGCTGGTCGGGGCGGCGCTGGGCGCGGTCGTGGTCAACTGGCTCAAGACGGTGTTCACGACCGGCTGGCTCGCCCCTTACTGGCTGTTTGCGCTTGGCGGGCTGTTCGTGCTGGTCACGCTCGCCATGCCCAAGGGGTTGATCGGTGTCTGGGAGGACATCCGCGCGCGCCTCGCCAACCGCAAGGCCATCGCCGATGCGAAAGCGTCCGGTGGCGGATCCCCCGTTGCCAGGTCGCCCGATCCGCAGGTGCCGCGATGAGGCCAGGCCAATGAGTGCCGTCACCCAGTCCATCCTTTATCTTGATGGTGTCAGCGTCTCCTTCGACGGCTTCAAGGCGCTGCGGTCATTGTCGCTGACGCTCCAGCCGGGCGAGATGCGGGCCATCATCGGCCCGAATGGTGCCGGCAAGACCACCATGATGGATGTCATCACCGGCAAGACAAAGGCCGATGAAGGCGACGTGCTGTTCGACAAGGGCTCGATCGACCTCAGTCGCTTCGACGAGGCGGCCATCGCGGAACTCGGCATCGGCCGCAAGTTCCAGAAGCCGACCGTGTTCGAGAGCCACAGCGTTGCCGACAACGTGCTGCTGGCCCTGAAGGGGGACCGCAGCCCTTTCTCTGCCCTGTTTGGCGCGCGCAACCGGATCGCCACTGAAACCATCGATCGCTATCTTGGCATTGTCCACTTGCTGGATCACCGCGCCCGGCTGGCCGGTGCGCTCAGCCATGGCCAGAAACAGTGGCTGGAAATCGCCATGCTGCTGGCACAGGATCCGAAACTCCTGCTGATCGACGAGCCTGTGGCCGGCATGACGGATGCGGAAACCGACGTCACGGCCGAGTTGCTGAAGGATATCGCCAGGGATCATTCGGTCGTCGTCGTCGAGCACGACATGGGTTTCGTGCGCGCGCTCGGCTGCCGCGTCACCTGCCTGCATGAAGGCTCGGTGCTGGCCGAGGGCTCGATCGATGCCGTGGCCGGCAACGAACGTGTCATCGAAGTCTATCTGGGGCGGTGACCATGCTGAGCGTCGATGCCATCGATCTGCACTATGGCGCTGCCCATGCGCTGCGCCGGGTCTCGATCAGCGCCGAGATCGGCAAGGTCACCTGCGTCCTGGGGCGCAATGGCGTGGGCAAGACATCACTGCTGCGCGCCATCGTCGGTCATCAGCCGATCTCGGATGGCCGGATCGCGCTTGGCGGCACGTCGCTGGAGGGCAAGCGTCCGGAAGAGCGCGCCCGGCTCGGCATCGCCTATGTGCCGCAGGGCCGCGAGATATTTCCACTGCTGACCGTCAAGGAGAATCTCGAAACCGGCTTCGCACCGCTCAGGCGCGCCGACCGGCACATCCCGGCGGAGCTGTTCGAGCTGTTTCCCGTGCTCCAGTCGATGCTCGGTCGGCGCGGCGGCGATCTGTCCGGCGGCCAGCAGCAGCAACTGGCCATTGCCCGCGCTCTGGTGACGCGCCCGAAACTGCTCGTCCTCGACGAGCCGACCGAAGGCATCCAGCCATCGATCATCAAGGACATCGGCCGCACCATCGCCTGGCTGCGCAACCGCGGCGACATGGCCATCGTGCTGGTCGAGCAATATTTCGATTTTGCGCAGGAACTCGCCGATCACTGGTATGTCATGGACCGCGGCGAGGTTGTCCTGTCAGGCACCCGCGCCGAAATGAACGAAGCCGAGATCCGCCCGCGCATGAGCGTCTGAGCGCCCGGCTCAGGCCGAAGCTGCAAGTGCGGCCAGAACAGCCTCGCGCCTTGGCAGGGGCGCGACCGCGCCATATCCGGTTGTCGAAAGCGCCGCAGCGGCGCAGGCATAAGTGGCGGCGGCAAACGGATCGCGCGTCCTGACCCATTCGGCCAGAAAGGCACCGTCAAAACAGTCGCCCGCTCCGGTCGCGTCGATGGCGGCGACCGTGATCGACGGCACCTTGCGCCGCTCCGTCCGGGTGGCGACCAGTGCGCCATCCTTGCCAAGGGTCATGGCCACGATGGACGAGCCGCGCCCGAGATAGAAATCGGCAATCGCGTCAGGGTCATCGAGCCCGGTCAACTGGCGGGCATCGTCCAGTCCGGGCAGGGCGATGTCGGCCATGGCCATGGCGGCGTTGGTCACCGCCTGCGCCCGAGCCAGCGGCCACAGACGGAGCCTGAGGTTGGTGTCGTAAGAGACCGTGACGCCGGCCTCGCGCGCCATCTGGATGGCTTCGAACACCATGTCGGCGGCCGAAGCGGAGATCGCCTGGCTGATGCCTGAGACATGCAGCACCTTCGCTTGCCGGATCATGGCCTGCGGCAGGTCTGCTGCCGTCATGCGCGAGGCTGCGGAACCGGCGCGCAGATAGGAGAATTCGTGCCCATCCTTGCCATGCGTGATGAAGTAGATGCCCGTGTGCGCCGCACGGTCCAGTTTGACAGCGCCGCTGTCCACCCCTTCTGCCGCCCACAAGGCGAGGAAAGAGCGCCCGAAACTGTCATCGCCGACGGCGCTGATGTATCCCGTGCTTGCCCCGGAGCGCGCCGCCGCGATGATCGCATTGGAAGTATCGCCACCGTGCCCGAACAGGTAGTTGGGATCACCGGGCGCTGTCTGGCTGAACTCGCCAAGCGGCTCGCCAAGAGCGAGAATGTCGGGAACGGGCGTCATGATCATCCACTTGCAGGTCGCGGGGCTTGTGGTGAGGCTTGCCCCAGGGGCGTGATCCGATGCCAGCGCAGTGCCGTCAAGACCCGGCATTCAGGACCGGGTTCGAGGGCAGCGCCCCGATGAAGTCGAGCCGGTGCGATCCGATGAAATCGATGAAGGCCCTTGCTGGCGGCGAGATCGGGCCTGAAGCCCTGATGAGCAGCACTTCGGACGACAGTTGCGGCCTGAAGGGCAGCAGGACCAGCCGCATGTCGGCGACCAGGGCCGGGCCGGGGCACGGAATGATCGCGACACCGCCCGTTGCCGCGACCAGTTCGCACACCGCTGCGGTGGTGCGCGCTTCAAAACGCAAATCGCGCCGGATGGCGGCCTCATCGAACAGGCGGTCGACACTGGCCCGGAAGCTCGAATCCAGGCGGTATGACATGAACGGCCAGCCGCCAAGGTCGGCAGGCCCGACCGGACCGACGCGCCCGGCCAGCGGGTGATCGCGCGGCACCACGCAGGCTGCCTCGGTCGTGCCGATGCTCCTCGCCTCGATGCCCGGCTGGCGCATGGGCTCGTAGGTGATGCCGAGATCGCTTTGTCGCGCGCCCAGCCAGTCCAGTGCGTCGAGCGTGGCCGCAACCTCGATGCTGACCGAGACCGACGGATGGGCGACGGCAAACGGAGCGAGCATCTGCGTGGTGACCGCAGACAACAGGCTGGGGATGACCGCAAGACGCAGTTGCCCCTCGCCGCGCTCGCGCAAGGCCTTCGCCACGGCCTCGATCTGGGCAAGACCCACCAGCGAGCGTTCGACCTCCGCATGCAGGGCCCGCGCCCGCTCGGTCGGGTTGAGCTGGCGCGCGGTGCGCACGAACAGGGGAAATCCCGCGCTGGCTTCAAGGTCGGCCAGCATCCGGCTGATCGCCGGCTGCGAGACGCGCAGCATCGCGGCGGCGCGCGTCACCGATCCGGTGGCGATGACCGCATGGAAGGCTTCGAGTTGCTTGAACGTCATGGCCATGCCGCGCTCCTGAGAAAAGATAACATCAGCAGGAGTCTTGGCAAAGATCGATGTCAGGATATTATGAAGGTGAGGTCGCCCGATGCAGCGCTTTTCGTTTCTGTCCCTGGCCCGCAATGCCTTGTCCCATCATGAGGGCTGGCGCCGTGCATGGCGCAGCCCCCCGCTGAGGGAGGCTTACGACGTGGTGATCGTCGGTGCAGGCGGGCACGGCCTGTCGACCGCCTATCACCTCGCCAAGGAGCATGGCATCAGCAACGTCGCGGTGATCGAAAAGGGCTGGCTCGGCGGCGGCAACACGGCCCGCAACACCCACACCATCCGCGCCAATTTCCTGCGCGATGTCTCGATCCGCTTTCACGATGTTTCGGTGAAGCTCTACGAACAGCTCTCGCGCGAACTGAACTACAACATCCTGTTCAGCCAGCGCAGCATGATCGACCTGATCCAGAGCTGGGGCAAGCTGCGTGACCTGCGCCGCCGCTCGCTGGCGATGGCGCTGCATGGCCCGGCCTATGACCTCATTTCGGTCGATGAGCTGCGCCGGCGCATTCCGGCCATGGGCGATCTGTCAGGCGTGCGCCTGCCGCCGCTTGCCGGCATGGCCCATCCGCAAGCGGCGATGGCGCGCCATGATGCGGTGGCCTGGTCCTATGCCCGTGCGGCCGATGCACGCGGCGTCGAGATCCATCAGCACACGGAGGTCACCGGCTTCCTGCGCGATGCACGCGGCCGCATCACCGGTGTCGAGACCAGCCGCGGCACGGTGCGGGCCGGGCAGGTGGCACTGGCCACGGCGGGCAATACCAGCCACGTCGCGGCCAAGGCAGGGCTGTCGCTGCCGCTGGTGACGCGCAATCTCCAGGCCTTCGTTTCGGAGCCGGTCAAGCCGATCATCGACGTGATCGTCAACTGTCCGGATGTGGGCCTCTACGTGATGCAATCGGACAAGGGCGAACTGGTCATCGGTGGCGGCACGGACCCGATCCCGTCTTACCGCCAAGGCTGTCACGTCGCGACGTTCGAGGATGTGGTGGCCTCGCTGGTCGAGCTGTTTCCGCGCTTCAAGGCGCTGAGGATGATGCGGCAATGGGGCGGGGCGATCGAGTTTGCCTATGATGCCAGCCCGATCATCTCGAAGACCGGCGTGGAGGGCCTTCTGGTCAGCACGGGCTGGTATGGCGGCTTCAAGTCGATCCCGGTCGGCGGGCTCACCTATGCGCACCTGATCGCGACCGGCACCCCTCATCCGCTGGCCGAAGCCTTCGGGCTCGACCGTTTCACCGGGCTGCGCTTCCTGCTCGAAGCCGGCACCGTGGCGCAAAGGTAGACCGGCCATGTTGCAGATCTCCTGTCCCTGGTGCGGCACGCGTCCCGAAGGCGAATTCATCTGCCTCGGCGAGGCTGTGCCGCCACGCCCGGACCCGGCCGCGCTCAGCGAAGCGGAATGGGCGGCCGCCCTTGCCAACCGCGCCAACATCCGCGGGCTCCATGCCGAACGCTGGTGGCATGTCCGGAGTTGCGGGCGCATCCTCACCATCTGGCGTGACACCGTGAGCCACGCCATTGTCCCGCCTCCGGATGGCACGGCTGCCCTTGAGGTCAAGCCATGACCGCCCGGCGTCTCGCGCGCGGGGGCCTTGTCGACCGGTCGGTGCCGCTCGCCTTTCGCTTTGACGGGATGGATTTAAGCGGCTTTGCCGGCGATACGGTGGCATCGGCGCTGATGGCGAACAATGTCGCGCTGGTCGGGCGCAGCTTCAAGTTGCACCGTCCGCGCGGCTTTTTCGGAGCCGGCCATGAGGATGGCATCATGGTCAGCCGTCTCGCCCCCAGGCCGGCGACCAACCAGTTGGCCACCGTGACGCCGCTGGAGGCGGATGCCAGCTATGTCAGCGTCTCGACCTGGCCCGATGCGCGCCGCGACGTCGGCGCCGTGGCGCAATGGTTCTCGCGCCTGTTGCCGGCAGGCTTCTACTACAAGACCTTCATGGCACCGAACTGGCATCTTTTCGAGCCGTTCATCCGCGGCGCAGCCGGTCTGGGGCGGGTGCCTGATCCGGCCTGGCAGCCGGTTTCGGAGAGCCGATATGGCGATTGCGATGTGCTGGTGGTGGGTGCCGGCCCTGCCGGCCTTGGCGCTGCGCTGACGGCGGCGCGGTCGGGAGCCAGCGTCATGCTGGTCGACGATGGCGAAGGACCCGGCGGTCGGCTGGTGTCGGACGGGATCGACGATGGCGGCTGGGCCAGCCGCACCTTTGCCGAACTGCACACCATGGCGAGTGTGCGTCTGCTCTGCCGCGCGACCGTCTGGGGCTATCACGAGCACAACCTTCTGACCGTGATCGAGCGCAGGCCCGCCGATGCCCCTGATCTTGACCTGCGCAACTGGAAAATCAGGGCCGGGCAGGTTGTGATCGCCGCTGGCGCACACGAGCGACCGATCCCCTTCGCCGATGGCGACCGGCCCGGCATCATGCTGGCCTCCGCAGCGCGCAGTTTCCTGCACCGCCATGGCGTGCTGGCCGGCGAGCGTGCGGTTGTCTTTGCCAACAACGATTCTGCGCGCGGGGCAGCGCTGGATCTGGCCGCAGCCGGAGCCGCCGTGACCCTCGTCGACATCCGGCCTGACCCCGGCGGCACGCAGGCCGCCATGCTTGCCGGGCGCGGCGTGACCCTTGTTGCCGGCGGCTGCGTGCTGCGCGCCATTGGCCGCAAGCGGGTGGAGGCGGTGCAACTGCGCCAGGCTGACGGGCGCCTTTCCACATTCCCTTGCGATCTTGTGGCCGTGTCGGGCGGCTGGAACCCGGCCTTCCACCTGGCTTCCCAGACCCGCGAGGCGCGCTCGGTCTGGCACGATGACCTTGCCACGTTCGTGGCCAGCCATGGCGAGGGCCGCTTCCGGCTGGCAGGGGCTGCCCGCGGCATCTTCGAGGCCGGGGCCTGCATCCGGGATGGCGTGGAAGCCGGGCAAGCCGCCGTTCGGACGCTGGGGCGGACCGGACCTGCCATCGAGGCTCCCGACCTTGACGATCCGTTCGTCGCCCGGTCTGTCGCGCCACTCTGGTTCGTGCCGCCGCGCCGGCCGGGCGAGAAGGTTTTTGTCGACCTGTCCGGCGATGTCACCACCGCCGATCTCGGGCTGGCGCTGCGCGAAGGCTACGATTCGATCGAGCTGGTGAAGCGCTACACCACCGCCGGCATGGGCGTGGACCAGGGCAAGTCCGGCAATGTCAATGTCATCGGTATCGTCGGCGCCCTCACGGGGCAAGCCACCGATCTGGTCGGCACCACCACCTTCCGTCCGCCCTTCGTGCCGGTCGAGTTCGGAGCCATCGCCGGCGCGCGGCAACAGGCACGGCTGTATCCGTGGCGTCACACCCCTCTCGCCGACTGGCATCTGGCGCGCGGCGCGGTGATGTATGAGGCAGGTCTGCGCTGGCAAAGGCCGGGCTACTATCCGTTGCCGGGCGAGGATGGCAAGGCTGCGGCCAGCCGCGAGGCCAGGGCGGTGCGCAATGGCGTCGGCGTGTATGACGGCACGCCGCTTGGCAAGTTCCAGATCAAGGGTCCTGATGCCGGCAGGCTCCTCGATCTCGTCTACATCAGCGATTTCGGAAAGGTTGCGGTCGGTCGCGGCAAGTATGGCGTGATGATGTCGGATGACGGGCTGATCATGGATGACGGCGTCGCCTTCCGTCTTGCCGAGAACCGCTGGCTGCTGCATTCCTCGACCGGTGCCGCCGACAAGGTCCATGCCCATCTCGAACAGATCATGCAGGTGCATCGGCCCGATTGGCAGGTCAGTATCCTTCCGGTGACCACGCAGTGGGCCAATGCCACCTTGTGCGGTCCGCGCGCGCGCGATCTGCTGGCGGCCCTGAAGCCCGACTTCGACATCTCGCGCGCCGCCCTGCCATTCATGGGCATGGCCGAGGGTCATCTCGGCACCATCCCGGTGCGGGTCTTCCGGGTCAGTTGGACCGGGGAGATGAGCTTCGAGCTCAACACGCCGGCCCGCCATGCCACGGCACTTTGGGAAATGGTGATGGCTGCCGGCGCGCCCTTCGCCATCACGCCCGTGGGCTCCGAAGCCAACCACATCCTGCGCGTCGAGGCGGGCTACATCTCGACAGGCCATGAGGTGGACGGCACGGCTGACCCCTACGATCTTGGTCTCGGCGCGCTGGTTTCAGCCACCAAACCGGACTTCCTTGGCAAGCATGCCATGATGATGCGCCGGGCGCTCGATCCGGAACGCTGCGAACTCGTCGGCCTTCTGCCGGGCGACCCGGAGCGCAGCGTGCCGGAAGGCGCGCCACTCACGCCGGGAGGGGACAAGGTCGGTCAGGAGGGCTTCGTCTCGGCTTGCGTGCGCAGCGTCGCGCTCGACCGCGTGATCGCGCTCGGGTTGTTGCGGAGGGGCCGCTCGCGCATGGGCGAGATCGTGCATGCGCGGGTGCGCAACGAGATCGTGCCGCTGCGTGTGGTGGCACCGGTCTTCCATGATGCCGATCGGGCAAGGGTGCGCTCATGAGCCAGCTTCGCTATCAGGTCGCAATTGAGCGGCGACCCATGGCAGCCCTGTTCGAGGCGCGTGGCCAAGCGGCGGCGCTGGCGCACGCCCTTGCTGCGGCTGGCCTGAGCTGGCCACAGGCGCATCACCGCTTCGAGCCGGACGAGACAGGCACCGGCACGGTGCTGCTGGGGCCTGCCCGCCTGCTGGTCATCGCACCTGCCGCGCAGGAAAGCGCGCTTGCCGAGGCGCTCGGGCGCGCCTTTGATGGTGAGGCGATGGCCGATTTCGAGCTGGTCTCGGATATGTATGCCGTGTTCTCGGTCAGCGGTGCCGGCGCGCTTGATGTGCTGCGCCAGGGTGCGCCGCTCGATCTGTCCGGGCAGGTCTTTGCGCCCGGATCGGTGGCCGGCACGGAACTGTGGTCGGTGACGGCCATCATCCTGCGCCATCCGGGCTCCGGGACCGGTTTCACCCTGTTCGTCGACACGTCGCTGGCCGGTTATGTTGCCGACTGGCTGGCCGTCGCTTCTGGCGCACCCCCGGTGCTGAAGCCCGGCACGATGGCCAGCCCTCCGCCGGCGCTGACACCATGAGCGGTCACATCCGGTCTCATGCAACCGCCGAGGATTCTGCTATCAGGCAGGCTGCCCTGGACAGGAGCGCGCCATGACCGCAATCGACATGCATTCCCATTATTATGGCGGCCTCGTCGATGACCTGATGGTGCGCACGGCCCGGCCCTTCGTCTCCCGCAACGAGCGAGGCCGGCTGGTGCTCCATGCCATGACCGCATCCACAGAGATGTCGGACGGCTATACCCATCTGCCCGCACGTCTGGCCTGGATGGATGCCAACCGGATCACCACGCAGCTCATCACCTTTCCCGGCGCGCTCGGGGTTGACGTGATGCCGGTGGCTGATGTCAGCGGTCCGATCCGCGCCTTCAACGATCATCTGGCCACGATCTGCGCCGGATCGGGCGGCCGCTTCGTCGGTCTCGCTGGCCTGCCGCTGGCCGAGATGATGCTGGCCAGGGCCGAGATGATCCGTGTGCGCCGCGACCTTGGCCTGCCGGGCGTGATCTTGCCCGGCGATTATTTTTTGTCGGCGGCCTCGGCCCAACGGCTCGTGCCGGTGCTCGAAGCTGCCAATGAAACCGGCGCGCTGATCATGATCCATCCCGGCCTGATGCCAGGCGGCGTGCCGCCGGAACCCTATCCTGATGCGGCGGTCTATCGCGCCTCGGTGCTGAACTTGCAGGCCAGCCTTGCCCAGATGGGCATGACCGTGCTGTCGGCGAAGCTCGCCGAGGCCTACCCCCGCGTCACTTTCCAGCTTGTCAATCTGGGTGGCACCATCCCGTTCGTGCTGGAGCGGCTGGAGGCGGTTGCCTTGTCGCGCCCGCCACACGAGCCGTTTCCGCGCGCGGGCCTGCGCGGCATGGTCTATGACTGCGCCTCTCTGGGGCCACGCGCGCTGGAGCTGGCGGTCAAGGTGTTCGGTGCTGATCGGGTGATGCTGGGCACGGACTATCCGATCTTCTCGCCAGATCAGGTCACGCAGACGCTCGAGGCCGCCGACCTGAGCGAGGCCGACAAGGCCATGATCCTGCGCGGCACCGCTGAACGGGTGCTGGACAGGCTCTCCTGACGGCGCTTGCGAGACGGCTGCAGGCGCGCCTGCTCAGAGCCGCAGCCTGACCGGGCCAACAGGCACCGAGCAGCATAGCAGGGCCTGGCCCTCCTCGGGCATTTCCAGCGGCTCTTCGAGATAGCGGACCTCGCCTTCGATTCCGCACAGGCAGGTGTTGCAGATGCCGTTGCGGCACGAGAAGGGCGGGGACAGCCCCTGCGCCTCTGCAAAGTCCAGCAGGGTCGGTTGCGCCCCATCCCAGAGGGCGGAGCGGCCGGACAGGGTGAAGCTCACCATGCTGTCCTGCCCTTCGGCTTCGCGCCCTGAGTTGATTGGCACCACCTCGCTTGGCTGGATGGTCTCGGCAGGCACTTCGTGTGTCGCAGCGAGCACGCGGGCTGGCCCGAAGAACTCATAGGCGATGCGCTCCTGCCTGACACCAAGCTGAAGCAGCGCATCGAACATGGCCTGCATGAACGGGGCCGGCCCGCACAGATAGGCCTCATAGTCATCGAGCGGCAGCACCGAGCGCAGCAGGGCGCGGGTGATGCGGCCTTCGTGCTGATAGAGCCCGGCCTTGCGATCCGCCCCGGTCGGGCTGCCCAGCACCGCGATCCGCCGGAAGGACGGGTTGCGATCGGCAAGGTCCGACAGTTCCCGCGCAAACGGCATGGCCGGTCCCTTGGCACAGGCATGGATCAGCCAGACGGGCCGCGTGCCCTGGCGCGCCAGCGCGTGCGCCATGGCCGCCAGTGGCGTGATGCCGATGCCGCCGGCCAGGAGCAGGACGGCGCGGCCCGAGGCCGGATCGGGCGTGAACCGGCCCTTCGGTCCGCTCGCCTCGACAAGGGCACCTTCCGGCATCTGGTCGTGCATCACGCCTGAGCCGAACCCGCCCGGCTCGCGCCTGACGCTGATGCGGTAGTGGGAGCGCTCGGCAGGGTCCGACGAGATCGAGTAGTTGCGCGGAACAGGCCGGCCATCGGCCCCTTCAAGCCTGAAGGTCAGGAACTGGCCCGGCTCGAACGGCGCAAGCGGGCTGCCATCGGCGGCTACGAGGTGCAGCGACACCACCGTCTCGCTCTCGCGCACCCGCCGGGCCACCTTGTAGTTGCGCCAGTTGCCACCCGCAGCGTGCATCCGTCAGGCCGCCGCCTGTGCCGTCTCGGCTTCGATCCGCGCCTTGAGCAGCTTGCGGAAGCGCAAGGCCCCGGCATCGAGCGCCAGGTCGAGATAGGGCGTCTTGCGCTGCTTCATGCCCAGATGCACGGCTTCCAGCACCTCGCGGTCCTCGGTGAAGGCCATCACGGCCCCGGCGTTCATCCGCTCCGAGATCGCCGCATCATCCGGGTCGGTGTTGCGGTGCTGGAACCAGTAGTAGCGGCTGTTGTCCTCATCCACCGGCGTCATGAAGTTGTACGAGATGTTGATGTAGGTCTTGTCGTGAAGCGGCTTGTCCGGCCCGCCATGGCCGGCGGGTGAGAAGATCGACTTGTTGATCCCGATTGACGGCAGCACGCACTCATAGTGCTGCTTGCGGTCCACAAGCCCTTCGAACTTGATCAGCGGCGCGTAGTAGGCCGGGGCCGGCGTGTCCATCATCCAGCGCCAGACCACCACACCATCGCTGTTGACGTCGATCCTGAGAGGCTGGCTCTCGGTCTTGGCCCCGGCAAAGGAACCGACATGCACCCAGGCGACATGCGCCGGGTCGAGCAGGTTGTCGACAATGTAAAGATAGTTGCAGGCGATGGGCATGTCGCCGCCTTCGGTCCGCCCCCAGCCGGGCGCATCATAATTCTCGATGCTGATCAGCTTGCTTTCGTCGGCCTGGTCGGCCGCACCCATCCAAAGCCAGACAAAACCGTAGCGCTCGATGGCCGGATAGCGCCGGACGGCAGCGCCGGTGGGCACCCGCTCCTGGGTCGGAGCCGCCACGCAGGCTCCGTGGTGGTTGAAGGTCAGACCATGATAGCCGCAGACAACCGTGTCGTCCCTGAGCGAGCCCTTCGACAAGGGCAGCTTGCGGTGCGGGCAGGCATCCTCGAGCGCGCCGATCTCGCCGGTGGAGGTGCGGAACAGCACGATGTCCTCGCCGAGCATGCGCACGGGCGTGAGGCGCTGGCCGATCTGTTTCGACCATCCTGCCACATACCAGCAATCGCGCAGATACATGTCCCGATCTCCTTCTTGTCAGGTCGATCCGGCCATTCCCGGCACGCCTGCCTGCAAGATCGGCAGCAGCGCCCAAAATTGAGCCAGCATATAATATTTGATCGACAGTAAATTGTGACATGTATAGCTTTGCAAGGTCAAACAGGATTTTGGCACCCGGGGGGCCGGATGAAGCCGAAGGTGGATGCGGATGTCGATGCGCTGAGGGATGGCGCGAGGAACCTGCTTCTTCGCTGTGCCGGGGCGCGCCCGGGCGAGAGCCTTCTGATCCTGCACGAGGATCCGGAACTCGGCTATTTCGGCGAGGGTCTGGCCGGTGCCGTGGCCGACGTGGCCGGCGCACTGGGTCTCAGGACAACGCTGATGCCGGCCCCTTTCCAGGCCGAGGCTGCCAGTCTTGATGCTGCGCAGGCCGCCGCCGTTGCCGGACATGACCATGCCCTGTTCCTGGCCCGCGCCGGTGACCAGTTGCGGTTCCGGACCATGCCGCCCGGCAGCCGGCCCGTGGTGTCCTATGTGCTGGACCGGCAGACATTGGCATCCGCGTTCGGGCGCGCCGATTATGCGGCCTTCGTCGCGCTCAAGACCTGCTTCGATGCCCTGTTCGCCGATGCCGGCGAGATCCGCGCCACTTGCCCGCTCGGCACCGACATCAGGGGCCGTGCGCCTCGACAAGCAGGCAAGGCAGGGCCAGCCGATGTCAGCGTCAAGCGCTTTCCGATGTCGGTCTTTGCGCCGCTCGATGCGCAGGGCTTCGAGGGCCAGGTGGCGGTGGCGCGCCTGCTGGTGGGAACAGGCTCCCGCTACTACGAGCCTTATGGCTTGCCATTGGCGAGCCCCCTGTCAGCGCGGATCAGCGGCGGGCGGTTGCTCGGCTGGGCCGGCGAGGCCGGCGAGGTTGCGCGCGCCGAGGCCCACTATGCCCATGTGGCGGGCCTGTTCGGCATCGATGGCGGTGTCGTGCACTCGTGGCATGCCGGCATCCACCCGGGCTGCGCCTTCGCAGGGTCGGCCCACGAAGCCTACGGGCGCTGGAGCGGCTCGGCCTTCGGCAATCCCCGGCTGCTGCACTTCCACACCTGCGGCGCCTATGCGCCCGGCGAAATCTGCTGGAACGTGGTGGACCCCACGATCACGGTCGATGGCTCGGTCATCTTCGACAGGGGCCGTATCATCGTCGATGCCGTGCCCGGCGCGCGCAGCATTCTCGATGCCAGCCCGGATGTCGCTGCGCTGTTTGCGGCCCCCGATCCCCGCATCGGGCTGGAGGACGCCCCGTGAACGCCAACGCTGACGAGCCGTGGCGTGCCGCGTCGCCCGGCAATGTCAATGCCGCCGTAGGGCGGGTGATCAGGGAACTGCGCGATCTGAAGCGGATCACGGCCCGCGATCTGGCGGCGCGGGCCGGCGTGTCGTCCGCGATGATCTCGCGCATCGAAAGCGGGCAGGTCTCGCCATCGCTCAGCATGCTGGAGATGCTGGCGGCGGCACTCGAGACGCCAATCGCGGCGTTGTTCCGCGATACCGGGTCGGCCGTCTCGGATTTCACCCATGTCCGCCAGGGCGAAGGGCTGAAATCGCGCCGGATGATGGGGGACCACGTCCACGACTTCGCGGCACTCGGCTTTCACCGGCGTCACGACATGCAGTTCGAGGCGGTCATGGTCACGCTTGAGCGGCACGATGAGGTCGCGCCACCCACCTACACGGGCCATGGCTGCGTTTTCATCTATGTGCTCGAAGGCGAAGCGCTGTATCGCTATGGACGGCAGGAGGTCCATCTGAAAGAGGGCGATTCCATCTGCCTTGATGCGGAATTGCGCTATGGCGTCCAGAAAGTGCTGACCCGGCGCCTGCGCTTCCTTTCGGTGCAGGCGGAGAGGCGGTGATGCCGGTGCCCTCCGACAGATCCGATTTGACAGCGATGCCTGCCTTGGCCGACGCTGCGGTGAGACCCTTCGCCGAGGCCAGGCCAGACGCGCAGGAGAAGGGCCGGCCCCGGCCTTGCATCAGACGTCCGATGACCAACAACCAGAGGTGGTGACAATGAAAAGACGTGACGTGGCGAAGTCCCTTGTCCTGGCCGGCGCGATGCTGGCCGGCACGCGTGTGGCGCAGGCGCAGGCGCCTGCCCCGGCGGCGCTGCCTGCCGGCAACAACCGGCTGTCGGAGGTGCTCAGGCGGGGCGTGCTCCGCGTCGGCACCACGGGTGACTTCAACCCGATGTCGTTCCGCAATCCCGGCTCGAACGAGTATGTCGGGTTCGATATCGAGGCGATGACCCAGTTTGCTGCCGATCTCGGCGTGCGGATCGAGTGGGTCCCGACCGAATGGGCCACGCTTGTCGCCGGCATCGCCGCCAACCGCTACGACATCTTCTCCGGCGCGTCGGTTGCCATGGGCCGTGCCCGTACGGCGGCTTTCAGCGTGCCCTATCTCGAGGCCGGCACGGTGCCGGTGTCGAGCAAGGCGAACGCGGCCCGTTTCGCAAGCTGGGAAGCGATCAACGCCGCCGGCGTGCGTGTGGCGGTCAGCATGGGCACGGTGTTCCACGATCAGGCGAAGGCCCATTTCCCCCTTGCGACGATCACCGCCGTGCAAACGCCCGCCACCGGCTTCCAGGAGGTGCTCGCCGGCCGCGCCGATGTCACCATCACCAGCAATGTCGAGGCCTCGACCCTGATCAAGCGCTTCGATCAGCTTGCCATGCCGGTTCCAGGCGCACAGATGCGCAACAAGCGCCCCTTCGCCTACGTGCTGCCGCAAGATGACGTGACCTGGCTGAACTACGTCAACACCTGGGTCACGCTCAGGCGGATCGAAGGCTTCTTTGACGGGCTGGAGCGCAAATGGCTGCCGTCAGCGTGATCGCGACGTGAATCCATTCAGTCTCCGACATGCAACGGCGGCGGGGGTTCTCGCCGCCGCACTCCTGCTCGCCGGCTGTGCCGGGTCCGGCAACAGCTACACGTGGGGCTGGCATGTCGTCCTGCCCTTCGATCAGCGGGGCTGGAACAATCTCGCCTTCCTCACGGCCGGGGTCTGGGCCACGCTGCTGATTTCCGTGGTGGCCATCGTGGCCGCCGTGGCCGTGGGACTTGTGGTCGGGATGTGTGCGTTATCGAAGCGCCGCTCCCTGCGCGGGTTCAACCGGGTCTATGTCGAGACCTTCCGCTCGATTCCGCTGCTGGTGCTGCTGCTCTGGGTTTACTATGGGCTGCCGGTGGTGGCAGGCATCCAGTTCGGTGTTTTCGCGGCAGGCGTGCTCTCCCTCGCCCTGTCCGATTCAGCCTTCGAGGCCGAGATTTTCCGGGCCGGCATCCAGTCCGTGCCGGCGGGTCAGTGGGAGGCTGGCAAGAGCATCGGGCTGACGCCGTGGCAGGTGATGCGCTTTGTTGTCCTGCCGCAGGCGATCCGTCGCATCCTGCCGGCACTGGGCAACCAGTTCGTCTATGTCCTGAAGATGTCGTCGCTGATTTCGGTCATCGGCTATCAGGAACTGACCCGCCGCGCCAACGAACTGACGCTGGTCGAGTATCGCCCGCTGGAAATCTATACAGTGCTGGTGCTGGAATATCTGGCGCTGATCCTGATCGTCTCCTGGCTGGTGCGCCGGCTGGAAAAGCGCATGGGTGCGGGCGAGCGCGGGCATTGATCTCTGCCGCCGCAAGGCGCACCGCCCCAACCCGTGAAGCGGGTCACTGCGCCGCGCAAAAGGCGCGGAAATCCTGCGCCAGATCGTCGATGGCAAGCCGGATCAGCTCCTCGCCATCCTCACGCCGGGCCAGTGCCGAATGGGACATCACCCGCCCATCTTGGAAGCGCTGCCGGAAATCGGCGGCATCGTAGTAGTTGTCGCCGGCATGCAGGATCACGTCCTTGCCAGGGGCCGGCGGGGCCGGTCGCTCGAATGGCGCGATCGCGTCGGGATGCGCAGCCAGTGTGATCGCCACTTCCGACGGGGTGGCGTGATAGCCCTCCTGCGCCCCATAAAGGCGTTGGCGCAGCGCATTGACCTTCGGCAACTCCCACCAGCTCAGGATCCGGCAATGAACCTGTGACGGCTCGCGCACACCAGCCAGCGAACGCGCGGCGTAGAATTCCTGCACGGCGCTGCGCAGCGGCGCGACATTGCCGCCATGGCCATTCAGCAGATAGATGCGGGTAAAGCCCGTCGCGGCGAGAGAATTGACGAGATCGTGCATCAGGGCGCTCAGCGTCGAGGGCCGGAGTGACAATGTGCCCGCAAAGCCCAGGTGGAATTGCGACATGCCATAGGCCACGGTCGGGGCCACGATGATGCCGTTGGCCTCCCCGCAGCGCCGGGCAATCACCTCGGCACACAGATGGTCGGTGCCGATCAGCGCATCGGGTCCGTGCTGTTCGGTGGCACCGACCGGGATGATGATCCCTTTGCTCCGCGTCAGATAGTCGGCGACGGCGGGCGACGTCATCAGTTCGAGGCGCATGCTGGCTCGCAATCAGGGCGGGTTTCGTGTCAGGTTCCGTGTCACCAGCTTAGATCGGGTTGCTTTGCAAGTCGAACGGCCCGGCAGCGTCATCGTCCTTCACATCGTTCTTCGCAACATCCGGACCCACCCATGCATATCGTCGAGTTGCCGATCTCGCTTTACAGTTTCAAACTCCGCCTCGCGCTCAGGCTCAAGGCAGCCACCATCGCCCTGCAGCCGCCGCCTGGCGGCAGCTACCGTTCGGCCGAATTCGCGCTGATCAACCCGGCCGGCACGATCCCGACGCTGGTCGACGGCGCGTTCTGGCTGGCCGAGAGCGATGCCATCATCGAGCATCTCGATGATCTGGGGATCGGGCGGCCGCTGCGCCCGGCAGACCTGCGCCAACGGGCGCAGGACAGGATGTTGTCGCGCTGGGTCGATCTGCGTCTGGAAGCAAACCTGCGAAAGCTGTTTGCCCAGATTGCTCCGGCGGGCCGTCAGCCAGCCGCTGTTGCCGAGGCCGATGCCGCGATCAAGCAGAGCCTTGCCCTGCTCGAACAGGGTCTTGATCCTGATGGCCCTTTCGCCACTGGTGCTGTGCCTGGCCTGGCCGATTGCGGCCTCATGGCCAGCGCAAGCTGGCTCATCCGGCTCCAGGAGCCACTCGCGCTGACTGGCCGCGTCGGGCCGCGAGCAGCCCGCGCCATGGCCGCCATGGCGCACGATCCGCGCACGGCTGGCGAGATCGGGGACTATGGCGCAAGGGTCGATACCTGGCTCAAGCAGCGTCTGTCGGCGCAAGATTGACAGCCACGACAACGGCACCTGGCCGCGCATCGTTGACATGGCGTGCGCAAGCGTCACAACAACAAGGCTCGTTGCCAGGTGGCCGAACATGACTGACAGCGCGATACGGTCGTTGATGGAACCAGCCCGGCAGATCGGCCCGGTGGAATGATGACACAGCCAAGCGCGCCTTCTTCACGGGCCTTGCCGCCACCGCGTGGGCAGGGCCCCCGCTTGCGAGGCGCACAGGCGCTGCCGGTCTGTCTGCTGCTGGTTGCCCTGTTCACGGCGGGCGCTGGTCTGGCCCTGTCGCTGCCGCTTCGCCTCCCGCTCGGGTCCTTTTACTGGGATGTCGCGGTCTATCTCGATGCGTTCCAGCGCATGCGTACGGGCCAGGTGCCGGCCATCGATTTTTTCGCTCCCGTCGGGCCTCTGGGCTATTATCTCGGGGCCTGGCTGCACGGCCTGTTCCCGCTGGCCCAGCCGATGCTCATCGTCAACTGGGCCATCATGCCGGTCCTTCTGCCTGTGGCGGTTCTGGTGCTGGTCCAGCCCGCAGCAAGACGGCATGCGCTGGCGCTGGTGATTCCGTTCCTGATCTTTTCGGCCTTGCCGATCAATCTGTCCGTGTTCTACCCGGCCCCCGGCCTCGATGGTTTCGGGGCCTACAATCGCCATGCGGCCCTGCTGCTCTACTGGCTTGTGGCAAGTTTGCTGTTCGTCGAGCGCTCGCTGGCCCAAACCGTGCTCGTGGCCGTGATCATGCTGGCGCTGTTTCTGACCAAGATCACCGGCGCCGTGGCCGGCGCGATCCTCGTCGGTCATGCCTGCCTGGCCGGACGCCTGAGGGTGCGGGATGCGGCGATCGCCGCCCTGGCCTGCATTCTGGCCCTGGCGTTGCTCGATTGGCAGACCGGTCTGGTGCGCGCCTATGTGGCCGACATGTTCACGCTGCTTCGCCTCAACACCGGCACGCTGCTGCCGCGCCTGCTGACGGTGGCATCGGCGAATTTCGATGTCGTGCTTCCCGCTTCCGCGCTCATCGTCCTGCTGGCATGGGCCGGTTGGCGTTCCGGCGAGGGCCCCGCTTTGCAGCGCATTCGGAGCCTTGTCGCAGGCCCTGGCGGCTGGCTGGCGGTCACGCTTCTGGCCCTGGCCCTGTTCGAGACCCAGAACACCGGTTCGCTCGAATTCATCGCCCTTTGGCCCGTGCTGCTGCTCGTGCTGCTGGCATGGCGCGTGGCGGATGATCCCGCGAGGCCCGCTGTGCTGGTTCTGGCCCTGGCGGTTGCCTTGCCCAGCGTGCTGTTCTGTCTCGAACGGGGCGCACGCGCCCTGGCCGGCACGAGGGGCGACGCGGTCGCGCTGCCGGCTGCCGAGGTCGGACCTTTGGCCCGGGTCAGTCTCCGGCGCGGGCTGGCCGAGCGCGCCGCCGTGATGCTCGAAGTCTATGCCGACCATCCGGGGGTTTTCCGGGCCATGGCCAGCCGCGGTCAGGAGCCGTCCTCCATCCTCCATGCCGAGATCGACAACCAGGCGACCTGGCTGCTTGAGGTCCGGCAGGGCTTGCTGGCCCTCAACGCATGGGAGACCCGCGAGGCACGCCGCTTGAACGGCGTCTTCACGCTTGATTTCGTCGATCCGTTCAACGCGCTCCTCGATCGCAGCCCGCCGCGCCATGTTCCCATCGGCATCACGCCGGGCCGGAACCTGCCGCCGCTGACGGAAAGGACGCTCGCCCAGCTTGCCGCCATTGACGCCATCGTGTCGCCGAAATGCCCGCCCACTCCGGCGCGCGCGCTGCTTGCCGCCCACTATGCCAAGGCACTGGAAGGCCGGCGCCGGATCGCGTTGTCAGCCTGCTGGGACATGCATGTCAGGGAGCGGTAGCGTTGCCCGATGCACCGGTCAGGAGGTCGCCCGCGTGAAATCCTTGATCACCTGCATGAACGGCTTGGGCTGATAGTTCGCATCAAGCGGCAGCGGCCTGTTCGGCATCTTGTCCTTGCGGCTGAACCAGATCGGAACCCAGGTGTGCCGGTCGGACAAGCCCCATGTCAGAACCGCTTCGGGGCGGCAGACATCGCCAATCGCCTGCAGGAACGAGCGCGCCCGTGACGCCACGATTTCGTCGCGGATCACCGTGTCAGCCGGCAGCTTGTCATCGATGACGTCGAGTTCCGTCACCAGGATCGCGAGCCCCATGCCATGCAGTTCGGCCACGAAGCGTGACAGGCCCTCCCGGTCGATTTCCTGCTCGCCCGGCAGATGGCCTTGCAGGCCGATAGCATGCAGCGGCGCGTCCCGGTCCTTGAGGTCCTTGACCAGTCTGAGGAACGCGGCCCGCTTTGCCCGGCATTGAAGGGTCGGGTTCTCGAAACCGAAATCGTTCAGGACCAGTTGCACCTTCGGATCGACGGCTGCCGTGCGGCGCAGGGCCAGTTCGACATGCCGCGTGCCGATGAGGTCCTGCCAGAGCGATGGGCGCATCGGCTTCTGGATGGCTGGATTGTCGCTGATCGCCTCGTTGACGACATCCCAGCTTGGAATGCGCCCCTTGTAGCGGCCCACCACGGTGTCGATGTGCTCGTAAAGCGCGCGCTCCGCTTCTTGCCGGGTCGTGATTGTCTCGGTCCATTTCGGCATGCCGGCATACCAGGCAAGCGTATGCCCACGCATCTTGAGGCCATTGGCCTCGGCAAAGGCGATCAGGCGGTCGGGATGGTCAAAGACAAACCTGTCGGCAGCGGGCCTGAGATCGAACCATTTGAGCCCGCCTTCGCCCACCAGCAACTGGCAATGCGCCAGAACGGCCCGGCGATAGTCCGGATCGTCGCGCAGGAGATCAACCCTGATCGCCGCGCCGAAGGGGATCGCGGCCGTGCTGCAGGCCCGCGAGCCGGCGCGCGGAAAAGCGAGGGCCGACCCGGCGCTGGCACCGGCGCCCAGAGCGCCAAGGACGAACTGCCTCCTGTGCAACGCCGCACTCCCTCCTGGCCCGCAAGGTTCCGGCCTGTGGAACCTTGGCCCATCTGGCGGCTCCGCCGTAACGGAAGGCCATGACGTGATAGGTCTGGAAATAGCACAACGGACGCCGCCGATCCCGCAAAAAGCCGGCACTTGTTATGGCATACTTAACGGCTAGGCCTTCTGATGGAACAGGGCCGTGCTTGCCGTCTGATGCAGCTTGGCCCCGGCGGGGCAAGCCGCTGCAAACCGGCCGGGCAACATGAACCACGAGAGGCAGCATCGTGCTGGCGACAGACCCTGCACACGGCGCTGACGGCGGCTGGTTCCCGGCGCTGCTGCTGGTTGTGCTGTTCTGTTTTTTCTGGATCGGGCTCACGCCCTTCCCCGATGCCAATACGCCGGGGCTGCTGACGGCCTATGGCAATTCCTCGAACCTGATCAACCAGCTCATCGTGGTGGCGTTGTCGTCACTGGTGCTGCTGGTCCTTGTCAACCATCCTGCGAGGGGGCTTGTCCTGCGCTCCTACGGGATGCTCGCGGTGATCTTCTGCTGGCTTCTGGTGACGGCGGCCTTTTCCGATTTTCCGGAAACGGCCTTGCGCCGGATCGTCTACGCCATGCTGGTCTGCCTGTGCGCCAGCACGGTGCTGCTCCTGCCCCGCGACAGCGACCAGTTCGGCAGGCTGGTCGGCACCTGCGTCCTTGTCGCTGTCCTGCTGGCGCTGGCCGGTGTCATGATCATCCCGCAGCGCGCCATCCATCAGGGCGGCGATCTTCTGGAGTTTCAGCTTGCGGGGGATTGGCGCGGCCATTTCGGGCACAAGAACGTCGCCGCCGCCGCGATGGTGCTTGCCGTGTTCTTCGGCATCTTCGTGATCAGGACGTGGTCACGCTGGGTCGGCGCGGTGATTGTGGCTGGCGCAGTGGTTTTCCTGCTCAACTCAGGCGGCAAGACAGCAACCGCAATGCTGCCGGCGATCATCCTGGCAAGCTGGCTGTTCGAGCGGATCGGAGCGCTGAGGGTCGTGTTTCTGGTCGGCTGTCTGACACTGGTGAACTTTGTGCTCCTGTCAGCTTCGGTGTCGCGAGAGATGCAGGACCTGCTTGTTTCGCTCGGTGTCGATCCCACCTTCACGGACCGCGCCTCGATCTGGAAACTGGCGCTGGATGCGGTCGCCAAGGAGCCTCTGGTCGGGCACGGCTTCCAGGCGTTCTGGCAGATGGAGACGCTGGTCTATGGCGAGGCGGCCACCACAAGCTGGGCCGTGACTGCGGCCAATGCCCACAATGGCTATCTCGATCAGGTCATCAGCGGCGGCTATCCGCTGCTCGTGCTCATGCTCATCTGGCTGGTGCTGCTCCCCTGTCACCATGCGGGACTGGCGTTCAGGCGGGGTCTCAACCCCGAACTGACGCGCCTGTTCGTGCGGTGCTGGATGTTCCTGCTGTTCCTGTCCTGCCTCGAAAGTCCGTTCTTCGACAATCGTGGCCCTGTCTGGTTCACGATGCTGATCGCCGTGTTCGGTTTGCGCATGCTGGCCCATGGCGCGTTGAAGAGGACCGGGCAGGCGGATCAGCCAGCCGGGATCGGCCCCTTGCCTGATCGCGCGGCAGGAGCGGCTTGAGTGCCGACCATGGCTGGGCAGCAACCGGTTCCCGCTTCCATCGATGCGGTCGTCTGCATCCCGACATTCCGGCGTCCGGACTGGCTGCGCCGGACCTTGGTCTCCGTCATCGACCAGCACTGCGACGCCCGCTTTGCGGTTGTCGTGGTGGACAATGATGGCGGCAATCCCGTCGGCGCTGTGCTGGCAACCGATCTTCTGGGCAGAAGCGGTCTGCCGCACACGGTGCTCGTCGAGCAACGGCAGGGCAATTGCCACGCCATCAACCGGGCCTTTGGCACGGCGCTCGAAATCTATCCGGATGCCCGTTTCATCCTGATGATCGACGATGATGAAATCGCCTTGCCCGGCTGGCTGCAAGCCATGATCGGCCTGTGCCGCAAGACGGATGCCGACCTGGTCGGCGGGCCTGTGCTGCGCCTCTTCGAGGTTGAGCCGGGCCAGAACGTGAGGCAGCATCCGCTGTTCGCCTCGATCGATGGCGAGACGCGGGCGATCGACCAGCTTCATGGCTCAGGCAATTGCCTGATCCAGCGCCGGGTCTTCGAAAGCATGCCTTCGCCGCCCTTCGATGTGGCATTCAATTTCCTCGGCGGCGGCGACATGGAGTTCTTCACGCGCTGCCGTCTGGCGGGCCGCACCACATGGTGGTGCGCCGAGGCTGTCGCCCATGAATTCGTCGCTCCCGAGCGGACCACGGCAGCTTTCCTGACGAAGCGTTCGCTGAGAACCGGCAGCATCAACTATCTGGTTGACCGGACGCACAAGCCGCTTGCGGCGATGCTGCTGAAGAATGTGGCCAGCCTTGTGTTCGGCCTTGCGCGCGGGCTTGGCGTTCTGGTGCGCACCGGCTCGCCGCTTCTGGCAAGCCACCCGGTGCTGATGCCGGTCGGCAGGATCATGGCCAGTCTCGGCCTGCTGCCCAAACCCTACAAGTCGGCGGGCTGAGCGGCATTAGGCGTTACGGGCTCTCACTCGCATCATGTCGCTTCCACAAGCACGACATCAACCTACCTCGACCCAGGGAAGGGTCTCCAGAACTGGCCAGTGGACGGCCCGCATGCGCTGGGCGCTCGGATTGGCATCGATCACGCTCGCCGGAATCTCCGGGAAGATGCCGACACCGACGTCGTCGCGCAGGAAGATCGCGTTGAAGCCCAACGAGTTGACGGCAACCAGGCGATATCCTTTCGCGCGCGATGCCGCCACATAGGCTGCAAGGCTGGCGGAGCGGAACAGATGATGCTCGGGTGGCAGCTTGCGATAGTCGAAATCGGCACGATACGGTACCGTTATGGCACGATCACTCGGCACGGCGTTGTTGAACTCCGCAACCAGCACCCGTGGCCGCGTCACCGTGAGCGCCTGCCACAGATGCAGGTCGACACCATCAATGTCGAGTGACAGCAGATCGATCTCCGGCGGCACGTCCAGTTTGCGCAGATGCTCGTTGATGTTGTCTTTGTCGAACCAACGGCTCTCGAACACGGGAGGATCGGCCTGCGTGGCTGGATGCGCCGCAAAGAAGCGGCGTCCCTCATCGACAAACACCGGGTCGCCATCGAAGAAGAAGCCGCGCCAGCGGTGGTGGAGCACGAGATTGGTTCCCATGCAGACCCGCGCATCCTGCGCGCTGATCTCGACCAGGGTGCGGTTCGTGGTGCCTGCGAGCGAAAAGATGTAGAGAAGGTGGCCGTCTTCCTCGAATTCCGAGTGGTTCTGGAAGCCCACATCAGGCCAATCCAGCACCAGGCCCCGGGTGTGCAAGTCCTTCCAGGTAGCAATCAGTTGCTTCTGGCCGATGTCACGCGCGGCAAATCCCTCGACGCGCGGTTCCGCGAGCGCGCTGCGGACGATCCGCTTTGCCAGCCTCAGATGGGTCAAGCCACGAAGGCGGTCCTTGATGACAGCCAATGGACCAGATTTCTGAGGCAAGACCCGTTCGGTCTGCAGCGGTTGTGCCTGCGCTGGAGAGTAATCCTGTGACAAAGCCGAGCCCTGCATTGCGTCCGCCATTTTCCTGAATCCGTTCCATGCCTCTCAGCACGAACCATGCCGCGCAGAACCGTGCCATTACGGGCCAGACCGGGCCCTCTCGAGGCAAGGCTCACCGGTCATTTTTTGCTTCCCCGCAGGTGACGCTGCCGCCGCTTCAAGGGCGCACCATCATCGTTCGCAGGCTGATTCGTTAACGCGCCAATCCTAACTTGGCGTTGCATCCTTCCGTGAACTGGAACCGCGCCGCGACCATGAGCAAGCGCTATCTCATCTGCCTGTCGGACGCGTCCGCAACCTGCGGGGTCGAGGAGTTTGCCAGACAGCTTGCGCTGCGCCTCGGCGCGCGCTGCACGACCTCGGTCCTCGGCAAGGATGGAGCGGGCCTGTCGCGTCATCTCGGCGACGTCGACGGTGTGGTGCTCAATTTTCCGATCGTGGCCTGGAAGACGAAGCTGGTCTGGCCCTCACGGCTAGCCTTGGCGGCGCGGCGGCGGCGCAAGGACGTGATCGTCGTGCTGCACGAATGGCAGGCCCTCGACTGGAAGCGGCGGATCGTGCTGGCCCCGGTCGTGGCATTGGCCACCAGGCTGGTCTTCTCGGCACCAGAAATCGCCGCCGAGTTCGGGAGGAGCCCGCTGTCACTGTCGGCTACTCCAGACAGGCAGGTGGTGCCTGTCCCGCCCAATCTGCTGCCGCCACCGGAACTGCAAGCCACGGCCATGAGCGCCAGGCTGGTCGCTGAGCGGGCCGGCGGGCGCATCATCCTCGGCCAATTCGGCTCGATCTATCCGAAGAAGCAATCCACCGCGGTGCTGGATGTCGCCCGCACGCTCATTGCCCGCGGCCATGACGTGTTTGTCGTCTTCATCGGCTCCTTCATCAAGGGCCTGGATGATGTCGAACAGGACTTCCAGCGGCATGTGGAGCGGTCGGGACTGACGGACCGTGTTCTGGTGACAGGCTATGTGGGCGATGATCGGGAACTGTTCGGCCTGTTCGAACCGGTCGACGTGTTCTGCTATCTTTTTCCCGAAGGTCTGACATCCCGGCGGGCCAGCGTGCTGGCCGCAGCGCTATTCGGCCGACCCGTGGTCGTCAATGCACCTGTCGCCGAAGATGCCCTGGCTCACCACGGCCTGTATCGGGCGCTGATCGGGGGGCAGGCCATCCGCCTCGTGCCCACGGGAGCGGATGTCGACACCGTTGCCGATGCGGTTCTGGAGGCGGTGGCGTCACCGCCCGGACGCATGGATGTCGAAGCCGAGGTCGGAGCAATCTGGCGAACGGTCCAGGAAACGATCTGTCCCTGATCGCCTCTCGCAGACGACCTCGCCGCAATCGCTCTCATTGCGGCGCTCCGGCCGCAACGGATGAGGATTGGCCAGCGCGCAGGCGCGCACGCGCTTATCTGAGGGATGCCATGATCTGTGATGGGGCACAGATCATCACCACTGGCATCACTTGGAGTGCATCACGATCTGCCACACCGCGATGAGGTTCGTCCGGAGATAGCGCCCCAGAAGCCGGCGCGGCTCAAGCATGGTGCGGTAAGCCCACTCCAGCCCGACCGCCTGAAGCAGGCGGGGTGCGCGGGAGTTGCGGCCAGCCAGGAAATCGAACAGGCCACCGGAGGTCTTGATCACGCCGACGCCCCTGAGCCGGTCGATGTTGCGGGCAACGAATTGCTGTTCGAGCGGAACGCCAAGGCCGACCCAGAGAATGTCCGGCTTGAGCCGGGCGATCTCGGCCACAATGTCGGGCTCCTGCGCGGCGTCGTAATAGCCGGAGTGCGCGCCCGCGAACACGAGGTGAGGATAGCTGGCCTGCATGCGCTCGACGGCAGCCCGGTTGACCTCGGGCGTGCCGCCCAGAAAGTAGAAGCTGACGCCGCTCGTCTGGGCCATCGCGGCAACCACATGGACAAGGTCGGTGGTGGCAACGCGCTCAGGCAAAGGCACCTGCGAGACAAGGGAGGACAGCAGCACCATCGGCATGCCGTCGGCATGGATCTGGTCGGCATCGAGCATCAGCCGACGGAATGCGGCATCGTTTCGTGCCAGCGCGATCACCTGGCCATTGGCTGATGTGGCGTAGAAGGGTCGCTGCCCGTGACCGCGCAGGCGCAAGGCCGCCTCGATCAGGCAACGGGCCGATGCCTGCATGTCCAGCGCGGTGATGGGCAAGCCGCCGATCGTGGTCAGCGCGTCGCCCTGTCCGGAGATGCGATCTGTCTCGATGGCTCCCATGCCGTCCCCTGGCCCTGTCGACTGGCCAACGCCCCTGGCCGATCCTGCGGCCTTTCGCTCGCGTGATCGCACGGGGACTTGGCCGATGCCAACAAAGCCGTTCGGTAACGCTAACGGGCCGGTGCCGCGTGGCGGCTGAAGACGCACGCCGTGTCATCGATCTGTCATGTTAGGGAGCCTATAGGCAGCGATCACTGCGGAGCTATTGTCATGAGAGTTGGCATCAACGGCATGGGCCGGATCGGGCGGCTGGCGCTGAGGGCTGCGTTTGGCGCGGCGAAGCGGCCCGATGACGATCCGCGCGCCGGCAACCGGCTCGAGGTGGTGCATGTGAACGAGATCAAGGGCGGCGCGGCGGCGACGGCCCATCTGCTTGAGTTCGATTCGATGCAGGGCCGCTGGCGCGGCCAGATCATGGCTGATGGTGCCGACGCCATCGTCATCAATGGCAGGCGGCTCGGATTTTCCGAGCACAAGGCCTCTGCCGACATCCCCTGGGGCGATCTCGGCGTCGATCTGGTGCTGGAATGCACCGGCAAGTTCCTGAACCGCGCCACCATCGAGGGCCATCTGGCGCGTGGCGCGAAACGCGTCATCGTGGCGGCTCCGGTCAAGGTCGATGACGTGTTGAACATCGTGGTCGGCGTGAATGAACAGCTTTACGAGCCGGCAAAGCACGACATCGTCACCGCCGCATCCTGCACCACCAATTGCCTGGCCCCGGTGGTCAAGGTCCTGCACGAGGCGGTCGGCATCCGGCACGGGCAGATCACCACGATCCATGACCCGACCAACACCAACGTCGTGGTCGATGCGCCCCACAAGGATCTGCGCCGTGCGCGCTCGGCGATGCTGTCCTTGCAGCCGACCACGACTGGCAGCGCCACCGCCATCGGCCTGATCTACCCCGAACTCAAGGGCAAGCTCGATGGCCATGCCGTGCGGGCGCCGGTTCTCAACGCCTCGCTGACAGATTGCGTGTTCGAGATGCGCCGCCCGGTGACGGCGGAGGACGTGAACGGCCTGTTCGCCGAGGCGGCTGCCGGCCCGCTCGCCGGCATCCTGGGTTACGAACCCCGTCCACTGGTATCCGTCGACTTTCAGGGCGATACCCGCTCGGCCATCATCGACGGGTTGTCCACGCTGGTCACCGATGGCACGCTGCTCAAGGTCTATGCCTGGTATGACAACGAGATGGGTTATGCCTGCCGCATGGTCGATCTAGCCTGTCACCTTGAGACCAGAGGCCTTTGAGCATGGCCCAGGCCGGGAGCGCATCACCGCCACCCGCATCAAGCGCCGGCTTGCGCAACTATGGCATCGTCACGGCGGCTTACTGGGGCTTCACGCTGACAGATGGTGCCCTGCGCATGCTCGTGCTGTTCACCTTCTTCAAGCTCGGCTACTCGCCTTTCACGCTCGCCTTCCTGTTCCTGCTGTATGAAGCGGCGGGCATTCTCGCCAACATGGTGGGTGGCTGGCTGGCCGCCAGGCATGGCATCAAGCGCATGCTGATCGTGGGCCTGAGCACCCAGATCATCGGCTTTCTCATCCTGTCGGCGATGAATCCTGGCTGGGAAGCAGCTTTTCTCGTCACCTGGGTTGTTCTGGCGCAAGGCATCTGCGGCGTTGCCAAGGACCTGACCAAAACCGCGTCCAAATCCGCGATCAAGCTGACCGAAGCGGAAGCCAAAGGAAGCGGTGAAGGCCGGCTTTTCCGCTGGGTTGCCTGGTTCACCGGCTCCAAGAACGCCATGAAGGGCCTTGGCTTCTTTCTGGGCGGGGTGCTGCTGGAAGCGTTCGGGTTTTCCCCCGCGCTCTGGCTGATGGCGGGCGTTCTTGCGCTGGTGCTGTGCGGCGTGGTGCTGTCGCTGCCGGCCCTCAAGGGCAAATCCAGGCCAAGCAGAAGCGCAAGGGAACTGTTCGGCAAAAGCCGCGGCGTCAATCTTCTGGCGCTGGCGCGCATCGGCCTGTTCGGCGCACGTGATGTCTGGTTCGTGGTTGGCGTGCCGGTCTTTCTCTATGCGGGCGGCTGGACATTCCCCATGGTGGGTGCCTTCCTGGCCATCTGGACCATCGGTTATGGACTGGTGCAGGCGGCAGCACCTGCCGTCATCCGGCGCAGCGTCGACGGGCTTTCGGCCGAGGTGCCGGCGGCACGGCTGTGGTCACTCATGTTGATGCTGGTGCCGTTCGCGCTGGCGGGCGTGCTTGGGCTTGGCCCGCCCCGGCCGGACCTTGTTCTGGTGGCCGGCCTTTGCCTGTTTGGCGTGATGTTTGCGGTCAACTCGTCGGTTCATTCCTATCTGATCCTGGCCTATGCGGGCTCCGAGAAGGCGGCAGAGGATGTCGGCTTCTACTACGCCGCAAACGCCGCCGGTCGGTTTGCCGGCACGCTGCTGTCGGGCCTGCTGTTTCAGTGGGGCGGCATCAGCGCCTGCCTGATCGGCTCGGGGCTCATGCTGGCAACCTGCTGGCTGGCCACCCAGGCCCTGCCCACGGCAAAGACCTCGCCTGCCAACTGATCGTGGCTGTCACCGGTCTGTCACGGAAGCGCTCTACGTCGACCGGCATCGACGAAATGAGGTCATGTCAGATGCTCGACCATCGCCCTTACAATGTTCTGTTCCTGTGCGTTGCCAATTCTGCCCGTTCGATCATGGCGGAAGCCATCATCAACCGTATCGGCGCCGGCACCTTCCGAGGCTTCAGCGCTGGCCGGCATCCGAGCGGAACGGTGGAGCCCATGGCGCTCAACCTGCTGACGCGGCTCAATTTCGATGTTTCCGGCCTTCGCTCCAAGAGCTGGGAAGAGTTCGCTGCAAAGGGGGCTCCCGATCTCGATTTCGTCTTCACGGTTTGCGACGTGACGGCAAAGGAACAGTGCCCCTCCTGGCCAGGACAGCCGCTGAGCGCGCACTGGCCAGTGCCGGACCCGGTGAAGGCAGTTGGCGACGAAGCGCAACGCGCCCTCGCCTTCGCTGATGCCTACCGGATGCTCAACAACCGCATCTCGATCTTCGCGTCACTGCCGGTTCACGAACTCGACAAGGTGACCTTGCAGGCGAAGATCGATACGATCGGCCAGGATGAGGGGCGCAAGGACTGATCAGGCCGCATATCGCGTCACGGCCTGCTCGTTCCAGGCAAGACCGATCCCCGGTGCTGCCGATGGCTTCGCCAGACCATCAACGAGACTTGGGGCCCCGTCAGCCAACACGATCGCAGCAATGTCCAGCCATTCGAGATAGTGGCGTTGCGGTGTTGCGGCGAGCAGGTGCGCGCTGGCTTCAATGAACAGATGACTGCTGACCGGAATGCCGGCCGCCTGCGCCAGGGCTGAAGCCCGCATCCAGCCTGTCACACCGCCGATCTTCATGGCGTCGGGCATCAGGAGGCCTGAAGCCCCCGCTGAAATCGACCGCGCCAGCCCGTTCGGGCCCCAGTCATTCTCGCCGCGCTGGACCGCGAGTCCCGGCACGGCACGGCGGATGGCTGCATGGCCTTCCAGATCATCGGCACGGATCGGTTCCTCCAGCCAGGCCACGCCCCAGTCGGCATAGGCTTGGGCGCGGGCGATGGCTTCAGGCACGGTGAACGCCTGGTTCGGATCAACGAAGATGGCGACGTCGTTCTCCACCGCCTTGCGCACCGCATCGAACACCGCGCGCTCGGCTGCCAGCGTCTTGTGCCCGAACTTGAGCTTCACAGCGCGAAAGCCGAGGCGCATGGCAGCCTCTGCCTCGGCGGCCACCTCCGCCGCCTCCCACCCGCGCAAGGAAGCATAGGCAGGCGTGCCTTGCTGCGGATCGGCACCGAGGAGCGCGCATAGCGGCATATCCTGCGCCCGCGCCAGAGCGTCCCAGGCCGCCATGTCGATCCCGGCGAGTGCCATCCCCAGAAGCCCCTCCGTGCCCAAAAGTCGGAAGCGGGCATGCAGCATGTCGGACAGCGCCGTTGGATGGAGCCGCTGGCCCTTCAGGAGCGGCTCGAGGCTGACCAGCAGCGCGGCAGTCGGTCCGAGCGCCAGTCTCGTGTAAGTGAAGATATAGGCGCGGCCGGTTATGCCTTCTTCCGTGAGAAGGTCGATGAGCACGAGCGGCGCGCTGGTCACGGCTCCGGCGGAAGCCTTGACCGGTGGATCGAGCGGCACATCCACCGCGCGCACCTGGAGAGAGCGGATGTTCA
>JALORF010000089.1 GCA_025459195.1 Beijerinckiaceae bacterium | reverse complement strand
TCGACCTGAAGCAGCCGCCCGCTATGGGCATGGACATGCGCCCTCACCACAGCCCCGGCATCGTCGACCCCTTCCACCAGATAGACACCGCCGGCGAATTGAGGTCTGCCAACACGTCGGAACTGATATTCCTCAAGCAGAATCGCGACGATCTCCGCAGGCGGCAGCGGCGCATGGTGGCGTGGCATCGCAAACGGCGAGCCATAGGCCAAGACAGGTCCGGGCGGCAGGAATCCGGGCAGCAGAAGGCCTGGTGGTCTGAGGATGAACGGGACTTGCGCCAGGGCCGGTGCTGACGGCACGATGACAAGGCACGCCGCCAGTGACAGAGACACGGCGACAACCGCGAGGCCCGGCCTCACCATCCTGCGTGCCATGCGATCCACACTCCTCTCGGCCAGAACAAGGCCACAAGCCAGCATGGTGCGACAACGCGCGCCGCACCCGGTCCTCACCCTGAACGGCGGACCATGAACTTGTGATTAACCATGTTTGCGGCGCTGTCAGGGCGGGCAGGCCTACAGCGGGGCATGCCAGTCAGCCGGCAACTGCCAGGTTCCGCGCCGCCGCAAGCAGCCCGTCGACCTCCTGCTCGGTGGTGGCATGGGAGCAGACGAAGCGGTAGATGCCCTCGCCTGGGCGCAGCGCTTCACCCGCCGGCAACGAGCGCGCACTCCAGTCGTAGAACAGGGCTCCATCGGCGCGCAACGATGCTGCCATCGCCTGCGGCATGATGCCGAACACGGCGTTGGCTTCGCACGCCCAGCCCAGACGAATGCCAGAGATCGCGCCCAGCCCGCCGGCAAGGCGCGCGGCCAGCCGGTTCGCCTGCCGGGCAAGGTCCAGCCAATGGCCATTGCGCAGCAGGGCCTCGAACTGCGCCGCAACAAAACGCCCCTTCGAGACGGTATGGCCGGACCGCTTGCGCCGCCAGGGCATCTGCTCGGCCTTGGCCGGATCGAAAAACACCACGGCCTCGGCGGCCCAGGCCCCGTTCTTGGTCGCTCCGAAGCTCAGCACGTCAACACCCGCTTTCCAGGTGATGTCCGCCGGCGAACACCCCAGCGCAACGACCGCATTGGCAAAGCGCGCGCCATCCATGTGCAGCGCCAGCCCGCGTGGCCGGATCGCTGCGGCCAGCGCCGCAATCTCGGCCGGCCGGTAAACCAGCCCGCTTTCCGTCGCCTGGGTGATCGACAGGCATTGCGGCTGGACCTGCTTGACGGCGCCATGGGGCATGCGCGCCAGTTGCGCCGTGACGACCTCTGGCGTCAGCTTCGAGCCGACCCCTGCAAGTCCGACCAGCTTGGCCCCATTCGTGAAGAATTCCGGCGCACCGCATTCATCATCGGCGATATGGCTTTCCTCGTGGGTCAGCACCGCACCCCAGGGCTGGGTGATGCAGGCGAGTGCGAGCGCATTGGCCGCCGTGCCCGTCGCCAGCAGCGCAACCGCCACTTCGCGCTCGAACAGCTCGGACATCGCGGCCTCGACGCGAGCGGTCCATGGATCCTGGCCATAGGCGAGTGCAGGCCCGGCATTCGCCTCGGCGAGCGCGGCCATCACCAAGGCGCTGGCTCCCACGGCATTGTCACTGGCGAAATTGAAGATCATCGGGTGCCGTCATTCCTGCGAGGCCGGGTCATGCCCGCCAACCCGCTCATAGCCCGGCTTCGCCCGCCCTCACAAGCACGGCCGCGATGCCTTGTCCCTGCCGGAGGCCGGCCAACCCTTCCCGGGCGATGCCAGAGCAACGTGCGAAAGCGGTCTGCAAAAACGACTTGCAAGTCACGACCGGACTGCCAGAGTCGCATGCCGGGTTCTTTTATGATCTGAATCGATGGGGAGGCAGACTTTTTGCTGCCTTTTGCCGCAAAACTGCCCCTTGCGCCGGCTCGGACAATCTGTCATGTTCGCCTCAGATTAGGACAGTATTACTGTCGTAATCGCGCTCCGGCTCCCCCGATCCGCAGCGCCTTGGTCTGCAACCGCCCGAGAGATGACATGTCGCTGAGCGCCAGCATCACCGCCACCAGGGCTCTCAAACGCGCTGACCGCAAAACGGTCGGCCTGACCGGGCGCAAGCCGGCCTGACAGCGGGCCAGGACAGCGCCCGCGGAAGACGCGAGGCGCCGGCGAAAGCACCCCGCTTCTTCCTTGAAATAACTGCCCGAGAGTCGGCAAAAGGACTCAACCGGCAGGTCAATCTGTGCGATGGGCAACACGCGCGTCCGTGCCGGGACGCGAGCGGTGGAGGGGTTTGCGATGAGCGGGTTCGAAACCAGACAGGTGGCTGATCAGGCCCGGTTTGTGCTGACCAATCCCGACATGCCGGCGCGTCAGGGGCTCTACGATCCCTCCAACGAGAAGGATGCCTGCGGCGTCGGCTTCATTGCCGACATGAAGAACCGCAAGTCCCACGCCATCGTGCAGCAGGGGTTGCAGATCCTGCACAACCTCGACCATCGCGGCGCTGTCGGTGCTGACCCGAAGCTGGGCGACGGTTGTGGCATCCTGGTCCAGATCCCGCACCGCTTCTTCAGCGAGGAATGCGCCAAGCTGGGCATCGCCCTGCCGGAGCCGGGCCATTATGCCATCGGCCATTTCTTCATGCCGCGTGATCCGGAGATCCGCGCGCTGTGCGAAAGCGTCATTGCCCAGACCGTGACCGAGGAAGGCCAGGTTTTTCTTGGCTGGCGTCATGTGCCGGTCGACAATTCGGACCTTGGTGAGGCGGTTCTGGCCACGGAGCCGGTCCAGATGCAGCTCATCATCGGGCGCGGCGAGGGCATCGCCGATACCGATGAATTCGAGCGCCGCCTGTTCGTGCTGCGCAAGTCGGTGTCCAACAAGATCTACAAGCGTCAGGACCGGGCGACCGCGCAGTATTATCCGGTTTCGCTGTCCTGCCGGACCATTGTCTACAAGGGCATGGTGCTGGTGAACCAGCTTGGCAGCTACTACCGCGACCTTCAGGACGAGCGCTTCGAATCGGCACTGGCGCTGGTCCACCAGCGCTTTGCCACCAACACCTTCCCGTCCTGGCGGCTGGCCCACCCTTACCGGATGGTGGCGCACAACGGCGAGATCAACACCCTGCGCGGCAACGTCAACTGGATGGCGGCGCGGCAGGCGACGGTCGATTCGCCTCTGTTCGGCAATGACATCTCGAAACTCTGGCCCATCTCCTATGAAGGCCAGTCGGACACGGCCTGCTTCGACAACGCACTCGAGTTTCTCTGCCGCGGCGGCTACAGCCTTGCCCATGCGATGATGATGCTGGTGCCGGAAGCCTGGGCCGGCAATCCCCTGATGAGCGAGGAGCGGCGCGCCTTCTACGAATATCACGCCGCCCTGATGGAGCCATGGGACGGACCTGCCGCGATTGCCTTCACGGATGGCCGCCAGATCGGCGCGACCCTCGACCGCAACGGCCTGCGCCCGGCCCGTTTCCTCGAAACCGATGACGGCCTCGTGGTGCTGGCCTCCGAGATGGGCGTTCTGCCGATCAAGGAAGAGAGCATTGTCCGCAAGTGGCGGCTCCAGCCCGGCAAGATGCTGCTGATCGACCTCGAACAGGGCCGCATCATCTCCGATGACGAGATGAAGGCCTCGCTGGCCAGCGCCAACCCTTACAAGGAATGGATCAGGCGCACCCAGATCGTGATCGAGGACCTGCCTCCGGTCGAGCCCCGCGCCTCGCGCACCGATGTTGCCTTGCTCGACAAGCAACAGGCCTTTGGCTACACGCAGGAAGACCTCAAGCTGCTGATGGCACCGATGGCTGTCACCGGCCAGGAAGCCGTGGGATCGATGGGAACCGACACGCCGATCTCGGCCCTGTCGTCCAAGTCCAAGCTGCTCTACACCTACTTCAAGCAGAACTTTGCGCAGGTCACCAATCCGCCGATCGACCCGATCCGCGAGGAACTGGTGATGAGCCTGCTGTCATTCATCGGCCCGCGCCCGAACATCCTCGACCTGACCGGTGCCTCCAAGCGCAAGCGTCTTGAGGTGCGCCAGCCGATCCTGACCAATGAGGATCTCGAGAAGATCCGCTGCATCGGCCACTATGAAGACCGCTTCGACACCAAGACCCTCGACACGACCTATCCGGCGCGCGAAGGCGCGGCCGGCCTCGAAGGAGCGCTGGAGCGCCTGTGCGAGCGCTCCGAGGCGGCAGTCCATGGCGGTTACAACATCATCGTGCTCTCGGACCGCATGGTCGGTCCGGACCGTATCCCGATCCCCGCCCTACTGGCCACCGCAGCGGTGCATCACCACCTGATCCGCAAGGGGCTGCGCACCTCGGTGGGTCTGGTCATCGAGTCAGGCGAGCCGCGCGAGATCCATCACTTCTGCTGCCTCGCCGGCTACGGGGCCGAGGCCATCAACCCCTACCTGGCCTTCGAAACGCTCGAGGATGCCCATGCCCGCGGCGAGTTCCCGCCTGAGGTCGACGAGCATGAAGTGGTCAAGCGCTTCATCAAGTCGATCGGCAAGGGCGTGCTCAAGGTCATGTCGAAGATGGGCATCTCGACCTACCAGTCCTATTGCGGCGCGCAGATCTTCGATGCGGTCGGCCTCTCAAGCGAACTGATCGGGCGCTACTTCTTCGGCACCTCGTCGACTATCGAGGGCGTCGGCCTGCCCGAGATCGCCGAGGAAACCGCGCGCCGGCATGCCGACGCCTTCGGTGCCTCGCCGGTGCTGCTGCATGCGCTCGATGTCGGGGGTGAGTATGCCTATCGCCTGCGCGGCGAGGATCATGCCTGGACACCCGACAACGTCGCCACGCTCCAGCATGCCGTGCGCATGAATGCCGAGGACAAGTATCGCGAGTTTGCCCGGATGGTGAACGAGCAGAACGAGCGGCTGACCACCATTCGCGGCCTGTTCCACATCAGGACGGCCACCGAGCGGGGTGCGAGCCCCGTCGATCTGGCCGATGTCGAACCGGCCAAGGACATCGTGAAGCGCTTCGCCACGGGCGCCATGTCCTACGGCTCGATCTCGAAGGAAGCCCACGAGACACTGGCCCTGGCCATGAACGCCATCGGTGCCAAGTCCAACACCGGCGAAGGCGGCGAGGAAGCCGAGCGCTTCCGCGTGCTGCCCAACGGCAAGTCCAAGCGCAGCGCCATCAAGCAGGTCGCCTCGGGCCGTTTTGGTGTGACCACCGAATATCTCGTCAATGCCGACGTGATGCAGATCAAGATCGCGCAGGGCGCCAAGCCGGGCGAAGGCGGCCAGCTTCCCGGCCACAAGGTCGATGCCAAGATCGCCAAGGTGCGCCATTCGACACCAGGTGTCGGGCTGATTTCGCCGCCGCCGCACCACGACATCTATTCGATCGAAGATCTCGCCCAGTTGATCTTCGATCTCAAGAACGTCAATCCGAAGGCCGATGTCTCGGTCAAGCTCGTCTCTGAGGTCGGTGTCGGCACGGTCGCTGCCGGCGTTGCCAAGGCGCGTGCCGACCACATCACCATCTCGGGCTTCGAAGGCGGCACCGGTGCTTCCCCGCTGACTTCGCTGAAGCATGCCGGCAGCCCGTGGGAAATGGGCCTTGCCGAGACCCACCAGACCCTGGTCCTCAACAAGCTGCGCGGCCGCATTGCGCTGCAGGTCGATGGCGGGCTCAAGACCGGCCGCGATGTGGTCATTGGGGCCCTGCTGGGGGCCGACGAGTTCGGCTTCTCGACCGCGCCGCTGATTGCCGCCGGCTGCATCATGATGCGCAAGTGCCATCTCAACACCTGCCCTGTCGGCGTCGCGACGCAGGACCCGGTCCTGCGCAAGCGCTTCAAGGGCCTGCCCGAGCACGTCATCAACTACTTCTTCTTCGTGGCCGAGGAAGTCCGCGAGATGATGGCCGAACTGGGCATGACCCGCTTCGACGAACTCGTGGGTCGTTCCGACCTGCTCGACAAGAACCCGGCCATCAGCCACTGGAAGGCCAAGGGGCTGGATTTCAGCCGCATCTTCCACAAGCCGGACATGGGCCCTGACGTGGCCATCAGCCATGTCGACCGCCAGGTCCATCCCATCGAGACCGTGCTTGATCGCAGGCTGATTGCCGAGGCCGAGCAGGCCATCAACACCCAGATGCCCGTGGTGATCGAGGCCACCATCAACAACACCGATCGCACCACCGGTGCCATGCTGTCAGGCCGGGTCGCGGAGCTTTATGGCCATGATGGCCTTGCCGACGACACCATCACCGTCAAGCTCAGCGGCACGGCGGGCCAGTCCTTCGGCTCATGGGTCGCGGCAGGCGTCACGCTGGAACTGACCGGCCAGGCCAACGACTATGTCGGCAAGGGCCTGTCGGGCGGCAAGCTGATCATCAAGCCGGATTCACGGTCGCGCGCGGTCCCCGAAGACTCGATCATCGTCGGCAACACCGTGCTCTATGGCGCGATCTCGGGCGAGTGCTACTTCCGCGGCGTGGCCGGCGAACGCTTTGCCGTGCGCAATTCCGGCGCGATTGCCGTGGTGGAAGGCACAGGTGACCATGGCTGCGAATACATGACTGGCGGTGTGGTTGTCGTGCTTGGCCAGACAGGCCGCAACTTCGCGGCCGGCATGTCCGGCGGCGTGGCCTACGTCCTCGACGAGGCAGGCGATTTCCGCCAGCGCTGCAACCTGTCCATGGTCGACCTCGAACCGGTTCCGGAAGAGGAAGAGTTGATGGACCGGCTGCACCACCATGGCGGCGATCTCGAGCACAAGGGTCGGGTCGACGTGCACACCGACATGTCCAAGCACGACGAGGAGCGGCTGCTCCAGCTCATCCAGAACCACCTTGACTACACAGGTTCGGAACGGGCCCGCCAGATCATCGACAACTGGCCGATCCACCGGGCGAAGTTCGTCAAGGTCATGCCGGTCGAATACAAGCGCGCGCTGAAGGAAATGGAAGCCGCGCGGACGATGCAGGCGGCGGAATAGCAGGGGCACGGCATGGGCAAGGTTACAGGTTTCCTCGAATTCGACCGGCAGGAGCAGAAGTATCAGCTCGCTGGCGACCGCGTGCGGCATTTCCGCGAGTTCACGCTTCCCCTGGAGGACAAGGACCTGCAGAAGCAGGCCGCCCGCTGCATGGATTGCGGCATCCCCTATTGCCACGGCCCCACCGGCTGCCCGGTGATGAACCAGATCCCGGACTGGAACGATCTGGTCTATTCCGGGCGCTGGGAAGAGGCCGCACGCGATCTGCACTCCACCAACAATTTCCCCGAGTTCACCGGCCGCATTTGCCCTGCCCCGTGCGAGGAAGCCTGCACGCTCAACCTCGAGAATGCTCCGGTCACCATCAAGACCATCGAGCAGGCCATCGCCGACAAGGCCTGGGAGAACGGCTGGATCACGCCGCAGGTTCCGGCCAGCCGCACCGGCAAGCGTGTCGCGATCGTCGGCTCGGGTCCTGCCGGCATGGCGGCGGCCCAGCAGCTTGCCCGCGTCGGGCACGATGTCCACGTGTTCGAGCGCGAGCCGAAGGCCGGCGGCCTGCTGCGCTACGGCATCCCCGATTTCAAGATGGAGAAGCACCATATCGACCGTCGCACCGAGCAGATGACGGCGGAAGGCGTGACCTTCCATTATGGCGTCAATGTCGGCGTCACCATGCCGTTTGCCGATCTGGTGCGCGATTTTGATGCCGTGCTGATGGCCGGCGGCGCCGAATGGCCGCGTGATCCCGAACTGCCGGGTTCAGACCTCGCCGGTGTTCACTTTGCCATGCCCTTCCTGACCCAGTCAAACCGCCGGGTGAACCGCGAGGACCTCTCCGCCGAGACCCCGATCCTGGCCAGCGGCAAGCATGTTGTGGTCATCGGCGGCGGCGACACAGCCTCGGACTGCATCGGCACCTCTTTCCGGCAGGGTGCCTTGCAGGTCACCCAGCTCGACATCCGCCCCAAGCCACCGCAGATCGAGGACAAGCTGATGGTCTGGCCCTACTGGCCGACCAAGATGCGCACTTCGTCGAGCCAGGCCGAAGGGGCCGAGCGCGAGTTCCAGGCGGCCACGCTTCGCATCGAAGGCAAGAACGGCAAGGCCACGGGTGTGGTCTGCGCCCGCGTCGACGAGAAGCGGCAGCCGATTCCCGGAACCGAATTCGTGATCAAGGCCGATCTGGTCTTCCTCGCCATCGGCTTCTCCGGATCGGTCCTCGATGGCATGATCACGGAAGCGGGCGTTCGGACGGACAAGCGCCGCAATGTCGTGGCCGACGACATGAACTACCGCACCTCGCGCGACAAGGTCTTCGTCGCAGGTGACATGCGCCGGGGCCAGTCCCTTGTGGTGTGGGCGATCCGCGAGGGTCGGCAGGCCGCCCGCGCCATCGACGAGAGCCTGATGGGCGCGACCACACTGCCGCGCTGATCACACGGGCGGCTGCAAGCGACGGCCAGGATTGCGTCAGGGCGCCTTCGGCCAGCGGAAATCATCGGCGCGGCCGGCAGCGGGCGCCGGTGCCTTGCCATCTTCGAACACCCTGTTGAGCACGCTCGCATCCGGGCCTGTGCCGCGTGCCGCGCCGAGCGTGGACACCAGCGTGCCGCCCTGGGCCACGGCCGGCCCGGTCAAGGGCAGGACAGGCCCTGCCACAGGCTTGACCTTGATCTCGGGCAGCCGGATCGGTTCGAGCCCGTTGCTGAGACGTGCGATCTGGTCGATCATCCGCTCGATGCCACCTGGCTGGAGTTCCGGAGGGAGGGGAGCGGCCTCGATGCCGGGCTGCAAAGGCACGCCCTGCGGAGAGGGGCCGGGAAAGGGCGACGCCAGGACAGGTCCGCCGGACACATCCGGCAGGAGCCGGCGCAGCGCCACATCCGCGAAATGGGCTGCCTTGCGTGCCCCTGCGCGCGTGAAGTGCACACCATCGCTGGTGCGCAACCGGGCAATCTGTCCCGACAGGTCCGGCCCGCTGGCACTGTAGCGGTTTTCGGCATCGACAAAGCCCTGCCACAGATCGACATAAACTGCGCCGGCCCGCTCGCTGCGCTGCCGGTAGATCTCGTTCAGCGTGACCAGATCGGTGGACAGCCGGCCATTCTGCATCGGCGGCGCGCCCACCCAGATCAACGGCACGCGCCGTTCGGCGAAGGCCTGCACGACAGCATCGACCCGGTCGCGGTAAAGCTCGCGCCAGCGCTCGCTCAGCGGCTCGTGCGTGATGTCCCCTTCCCTGATCGCCTGCCGGTCATTGGCCCCAAGCAGCATGACACCGACCGTGATCCTCTGATCACTGGCGAGAATCTCCCTGACCACTTTCGGCCAGTCGTGGAAGTCGCTGCGGACCAACCCTGAATCGGCTCTGGTCTTGCGGATCACGGCGGCGGTCGGCACGTCCCCCAGCGCCTCGTCCAACCCACCGGCCAGCAATTCCCCGAGCGTGTCGCCAAGGACCACGACAAATGTTGTCGGGTCGACCTTCGGCAAGGCTTCCACCGGCGATGCGGCCAGCGGCACCATGCCTGGTTCAAGAGCCCGGCGAACCGGAGCCCGCGCCCGCTCGCGCGGAACGCTGAGGATACGCGGCCCCGACCTCTGCGCGGGCATGGCATTGATGATGGCGTAAAGGCCCGAATTCTCGCTCTGCGCATTCACCGACGGCCCGGCCGTTGCCAGCAGGAGGAGGGCAGCGCAGGCCACGGGCAGTGCGGAACGGAACCAGATGATCACGATGCGAACCCTGCTGACGAACCCTGCAACGACCTGACGTCAGACTAGCACGGTTCCGGCAGCCGCGTCAGCTTCCGGCTTGCAGCCGTGCCAGCAGTTGTGGTGTCGGATAGCCATCGGGAATCAGGCGGTGGCGTTGCTGGTACTGGCGCACAGCCTCGCGCGTGCCGGAGCCGACGCGGCCATCGCCATCGCCGGCATAGAGCCCCAGGCGCTTCAGGCGGCGTTGGAGATCCTGCACCTGCGCCTTGCCGAGCCTCGGCTGCGAGACCGGCCAATCGCCCTGGATAGCTGCGCGCCCCGCGATCCGGTCCCCGAGATGGCCGACACCCAAAGCATAGGCGTCGGATGAATTGTAGGTCTTGATGACATCGAAGTTCGAGGTCAGCAGGAAGACCGGCCCGGTATGCCCTGCGGGAAAGAACAGCCTTGCTTCGCCGGCAGACGGCAGGCGCGAGCCGTTGGCGCGCGTCACACCGGCTTGCGCAAAACTGGCAAACGAGCCGCGCAGCAGCGCATAGCTGTAGCCCTCCGGCAGCGTCACCTCGAAGCCCCACGGCAAACCCGGTGTCCAGCCGAACGAACGCAGGTAGTTCGCGGTCGACGCCAGCGCATCGGCCGGCGTGTCCCAGACATCGGCATGCCCGCCGCGAAAGCCGACCGCGTGCTTCATGTAGCTCGATGGCATGAACTGGGTGTGGCCCATCGCGCCAGCCCACGAGCCGCGCATCTCGGCACGCTCGGCCAATCCCTTCTGGAGCATCTCCAGCGCCACCAGAAGTTCGTCGCGGAAGAAGTCGCCGCGATAGCGGGCAGAGGCCAGGGTCGCGAGCGAGCGGATCACATCCTTGTCGCCCTTGAACGAGCCATAGCCGGTCTCCATGCCCCAGATGCCGACCACGATCTCCTTCGGAACGCCATAGGTCTGTTCGATGCTGGCCAGCGCAGCAGCATGGGTCTGCATCGCGGCCTGTCCGCGCGGGATGCGCGAGCCGCCCACTGCATTGGTCAGATAGGTCCAGATCGGCGCCACAAATTCCGATTGTTTGCGGGTCAGCGCAATAATGGAAGCATCGGGCGTGACCCCCCGAAAGGCGGCATCGAATGTGGCGCGCGATACACCGCGCGCCTGTGCCATAGGCCACAATCCTTGCACGAAGCGCTGGAATGCCGCGCCTTGCTCGCTGTCGGCGCGGGCCGGCTGCGCTTGCGCGAGCGCTGGCTGGGCAACCATCGTCACCGCACCAAGGCCGAGGATCGGCACCAGCACCAGCGCCGCAGCGGCGCGCCGCAACCAGCCCGAGGCAAGCGGCAAGACAGCGTGTCGCAAGGGCTGCCGGTCACCTGACAGGCACGATGGCAAGGGCTCACGGGCATGGAAAGCGACTGTCATCACAATCTCCGGGCAGCGGCAGGCAACGCGGGAGCCTGAAGCCGCATATGGTCTGAAATCGATCATCCGCCAGTGGGCCGATGTTCGGTTAGCGAGCGGTTAACGCACGCTTGATGTCGCAGGCCTGGTGGCCGTGTTCACGCTGCTTTCAGATGTTCTGTGGCA
>JALORF010000233.1 GCA_025459195.1 Beijerinckiaceae bacterium | reverse complement strand
GCAGGGCGACTTCGTGGCCAAGGGCACGCTGATCATCCTCGTGCTCATGTCGCTGTTCTCCTGGTACATCATCTTCCTGAAGGTGTGGGATCAGCGGAAACTGGCCCAGTCTGCCAAGCAGGCAGAACAGAAGTTCTGGACTGCGAGCTCGATCAAGGAAGCCGTGGATCGTCTGCCCAAGAACGATCCGTTCCGCATGATCGCCGAGGACGGCATGCGTGCCGCGTCGCACCATGACGGTCGCCTGACCGACCGCATCGACCTGCACGAGTGGATCACCATGTCCCTGCAGCGTTCGGCGGACGGCCTGAACATGAACCTGACCTCCGGTCTGGCGTTCCTGGCCACGGTCGGCTCGACGGCACCGTTCGTCGGTCTGTTCGGCACCGTGTGGGGCATCTACCACGCGCTCGTCGCCATTGGCGTGTCCGGTCAGGCGTCGATCGATCGCGTCGCCGGCCCCGTCGGCGAGGCGCTGATCATGACGGCCATCGGCCTCGCGGTCGCTGTCCCGGCGGTCATGGGCTACAACTGGCTCATCCGCCGCAACAAGGCGCTGCAGGAGAGCCTGCGCAACTTCACCGGCGACCTGCATGCCCTGCTGGTCAGCGGTGCACGCGTGGCGACCCCGGCCCCGGCTGCCCCGGCTGCCGCTCCGGCCGCGAAGAAGTAATCGACGCACCGGGTCGGGGCCCAGGCCCCGGCCCGGTTCCGATCGGTTGGAGGCGGCGCATGGCGTCGCTGTCACATCGGTAGCAAGTTCAGGAAGGCTCAGACATGTCCATGAGCGTCGGGTCGCCGGATGGCGAAGAACAGGTAGAAAAGTCAGACATCAACACGACGCCGCTCGTCGACGTGATGCTGGTGCTCCTCATCATCTTCCTGATCACGATTCCCGTGATCACCAAGACGGTCAAGGTCGAGTTGCCGAAGGCGGCGAACATCGCGACCCAGACCAAGCCGGAAAACATCACCATCGCGGTCGATGCGAACGGCACGATCTACTGGAACAACAGCGCGGTTCCCGACACCCAGGCGCTGCTTGAGATGATCAAGGTCGAGGCGGTCAAGCAGCCGCAGCCCGAGATCCACATCCGCGGCGATGCGCAGGCCCGCTTCGAGGCGATCGGCAAGGTGATCTACACCGTGCAGCGCGGCGGCATCATCAAGGTCGGCTTCATCACCGAGCCGGATCGCGGTATCCGCGGTTCGCGCTGAGACCAGGACGAGAGGACTTTTCCCATGTCTATGAGCGTAGGCAGTGATTCGGGTGACGATGGCGCGATGTGCGACATCAACACGACGCCCTTGATCGACGTCATGCTGGTGTTGCTGATCATGTTCATCATCACGATTCCTGTGATGACGCACGCGGTCAAGCTCGACATGCCGCGGCCCACGGACGCGCCGCCGCCGCCGGTGCGGCCGGAGGTCATCGACATCGAGATCGATTTCGACGGCACCGTGGTCTGGAACGGCACGCCCATCGCGCTGGACTCGCTGGAAGGATATTTCCGGCAGGAGTCGCAGAAGGATCCGCAGCCGGAGCTGCACCTGCGCGCCGACAAGCGCGCGCGCTACGGCACGGTTGCCGTGGTCCTCGCCTCGGCGCAGCGCAACCGCATGCAGAAGATCGGCTTCGTCAACGTCTCGGAGTTCCGGGAGTAGGCGTCGCGGACTAGAGCACGGGGCAGGGGCTGGGAACTCCCGCCCCTGCGGCCCACTCCAAATCCAGCAAGGGCCGCTTGCAGAACCATGGCGGCGTCCCTGTCTGTTGTTCGAGCAGAGTCAAAAGGATAGCCAGCATGAAGACATGGGCAGTGGCCGCCATCGTGGCGGGTATCGTGGCGGGCGTTGCGGGCGATGCCGCCCAGGCACAGGCCAAGCAGAGCGTCAGCAAGGCAGTTGCCAAGACGCTGGCGGCCGCGCAGGAAGCCACCAAGAAGAACCAGTGGGCCCAGTGTCTGGCCAAGGCGCGCGAGGCGGATGCGGCTGCCGGCAAGACGCCCTATGACAGCTTCGCGATCTCGGAAATGATCGGTTTTTGCGCGATCCGCACTAACGATTACAGCGCCGCCGCCCGGGCCCTCGAGTCGGGCCTCGAGTCCGGCTTCCTGGCCCAGGATCAGGTGCCGTCGCGCGTGCGCGCGCTGTCGCAGGTCAACTACCAGATCAAGAACTACGGCAAGGCCATCGAGTTCGGCAACCGCGCGATCAAGGGTGGCTTCGCCGATGGCGACATCTACACTCTGGTCGGGCAGGCGTACTACATCCAGGGCGACTACAAGCAGGCCCGCAGCTTCATCGGTGACTGGGTCCAGGGCCAGGAAAAGCGGGGTCAGGCGCCGAAGGAAGGCGCGCTGCAGCTGCTGCTGAGCTCCTGCATCAAGCTGGACGATTCCAACTGCACCACAGAAGCCCTCGAGGGTCTCGTGGCGCGCTATCCGAAGGATGAGTACTGGCAGAACCTGATGCGGTCGATGTTCCGCGCGGGCGGGTCGGACGCCATCATGCTGAACGTGTTCCGCCTCGCCACCGAGGTGAACGCGATGCGTCGTTCGGAGGACTACACCGAGATGGCGCAGCTCGCGATCGAGCAGGGCGTTCCGGGTGAGGCCCAGGCGGTGCTCGAGAAGGCGTTTGCGGCCAAGGTGTTCACCGAGGCACGCGATGTCGAGCGGAACCAGCGCCTGCTGGCGTCTGCGAAGCAGCAGGCCACGGCGGACAAGGCCACGCTGGCCAAGGATGACAAGGCCGCCGCGGCCATGAAGACCGGCGAAGCCGATGTCCGCATCGGCCTCGCTTACCTCAGCTACGGTCAGCTGCCGCAGGCGCTCGCTGCGATCCAGCGTGGCATCGGGAAGGGTGGCCTGAAGAATCCGGCCGAAGCCCAGCTGCTGCTCGGCATCACGCAGCTGCGGTCTGGCAACAAGGCTGAAGCGGTCAAGGCGTTCAAGTCGGTGTCCGGCGATCCGACGCTGACCCGCCTCGGCAACCTCTGGGCCCTGCGCGCCCAGTAGCCGCGATTCGACCCGGGA
>JALORF010000232.1 GCA_025459195.1 Beijerinckiaceae bacterium | reverse complement strand
CGTCCCTACACCTGGGCAGCCGAACGCACCGGCAACCGCGTCACGCTGACCGGCTTTGTGCCCGACAACACCGCCAAGGCCGCCAATGCCGCTGCTGCGGCGCAGGCTTTCCCGAATGCGGAGGTCAATGACCAGCAGCGCATCGCCTTTGGTGCCCCCGCCGGCTTTGCCGCCGCCGCCGCCGCAGGCTTGGCCGAACTGGGCAGCCTCACCGCCGGCAAGGCGTCACTGACCGACTCTGCCGTCTGCATGGAGGGGGCAGCCGCCACATCCGATGGCTATCTCGCCACCATCGCGCGCCTCGCCAATCCGCCCCAGGGCTTCACGCGGGCGGCTTGCGCCATCACGCCACCCACCGTTTCGCCCTACCTGTGGTCGGCGGCCAAGGCCGCTTCCGGCGCGATCACCCTGTCCGGGTTCTATCCGTCGGATTCCGTGCGCGCCGAGATCAACACTGCCGTGCGCGCCGCAGCCCCCGGTGCTGCCGTCACCGATGCGATGAAGCCCGCCCTCGGCGCGCCTGCCACGCTGATGGCCATGGTCAATGCCGGCATGAGCCAGCTTGCGCGCATGGTCGAAGGCACGGCCTCGATCTCGAACACGATCTACAACGTCGTTGGTCGTGGTCCGGCCAGCTTCGAGGCTTGCGATGCGCTGCGCCGCGGCGTGGCTGGCCAGTTGGCGCAGGGCTTCTCGCTCGGCAACGCCGCGATCGAATGCCCGGCCCCGCCACCGCCGCCACCTGCTCCCGTCGTGGCCGCACCACCTCCGCCGCCACCACCCGTGGCGCTGAGCTGGTCGGCTGTGAAGAACCCCACCGGCATCGTGCTCTCGGGCATGGCACCTTCGGCAGCGGCCAAGGCAGCCGTGGCGGCTTCTGCCGTGATCGCGACAACCGGAACTGTCACCGACAATCTGGTGGTGCAGGGCAACATCGCCACTCCGCCTGATTATGCGGCGGCCACCAATTTCGCGCTCGGCCAGTTGGCCGCGCTTGGCACCGGGCAGGCTTCGCTGAACGGCCCGGCTCTGGTCGTCACCGGCGATGCGCCGAGTGCCGCCGTCAAGACGGCTGTCGATGCAGCGCTCGCAGCGGCCCTGCCGGCGGGCCTGCGCCTTGCCCGCGCCGATGTCGTGGCCCCGGCTCCGCCACCACCACCGCCGCCGCCGGTTCCGGTCGTGGCCGCGCCACCAGCCCCGCCGCCCGTGCCGTTGGCCTGGAGCGCCGTCAAGGACAACAACGGCATCACGCTGGCCGGGCTTGTGCCGTCCGATCAGGTGCGCAGCGCCATCGTCGCAGCGGCGCGCGCCGCCACCACGGGCGCGGTGATCGACAACATGCGCCTGCAGGCCGTGGTGGCGACCCCGCCGGATCAGGCGGATGCCGCATCCTTTGCGCTCCAGCAACTAGGCCGGCTGGCCACCGGGCAGGCCGCTCTGGCAGGCCCGGCGCTGACGCTGACCGGCATTGCCGGCACCCCCGATGCCAAGCGCATGGTCGATCAGGCCATGGCGGGCACCTTGCCCGGTGCCGCCCGCCTGGCACAGGCCGGCGTCGTGGTCCGGCCCTATGCCATGGAGGCACAGGCCGACAAGTCGGGCATCGCCTTCACGGGCTATGTGCCGGATCAGGCCGCCCGCACCGACCTGGTGACGGCAGCGGAAGCCGCGGGCTTCCGGGGCAAGATCCGCGATGAACTGCAGATCGTGGGTGGCGCTCCGGCCAATTTCGCCGGTGCGACCCGTGCCGCCCTGTCGAACCTGCTCAGGCTCGATCTCGGCACGGTCCGCGTCGATGACCAGACGGTGTCGCTGCAGGGGATGACCTGCCGTGATGTCATCAAGCAGGAGGTCGAGACCGGCTCACGCGTCGGTCTGCCGGCCGGTTTTGCCGGTCGCGGCGAGGTCAGCATCCGCCAGACGGGCTGCACCAACTGCCAGCTTGAACTGGACAATGCCACCAAGGGCAGAGCCATCCTGTTCCAGCAGAGCCGGGATGAACTCGCCACCGACCCGGGCACCAAGGCGGTGGTCGATGAGGTTGCCCGCGTGTTGCAGGCCTGCCCCACGGCGCGCATCGCAGTCGAGGGCCACACCAACCTCGATGGCGAGCGTCGCGGCTATCCGAACAAGGCCCTGTCCGAGCGCCGGGCACGGGCCGTGATCGGGGCGCTTGCAGCACGCGGCGTCGCGGAAAATCGCTTCACGCCGGTCGGTTTCGGCGCGGACAAGCCGCTGGTCCCGCATGGGACAGCCGCTGCCCGCGAGCAGAACCGCCGCGTGCAGTTCACCATCGTCAATCCGTGAGCGAGGGGGCACGATCATGTATTACCTGATCTCCCAATTTGGCTGGTATCTGCTGGCCGCGTTGATCATCGGCCTCATCACGGGTTGGCTGACCTGTCGCGACGAAAAGCTCCGCTGGGGCTGGTTGCCGCTTGGGCTGCTGGTGGCGCTCGTGCTGTTGCTGCTGACCGTGTTCCGCTTCGTCAACGGCGTGCCCGCCCTGTGGATCGAGACGGCGCTGCTGATGTTCGCCATGTTCCTGGCCGGCTGCTGCCTCGGCTGCCTGTTCCGGCAGGCCTTTGGCGGACCGGAGCAGACCGGCGGTGTGCGTGAGTGGCACAAGAACCTTGGCGAGGCCGGTCCCGGCATCGGCGCTGGCGTGATGGCTGGCGGCGTGCGCGATTGGCACAAGGATCTGACCGGTGCGCCCCCCGCTGCCCCGCAGCCTCAGGCGGCGGTGATGGCGGCCACGCCTGCTCCCGCGCCGGTCCCGGCGGCTGCGGCCATGCCGAAGGTCGAGGGTGAGGATCTGATCGCCGGCAAGCGGCCGCCGAGCCTGGCGGCTCCGCGCGGTGGCAAGCCTGACGATCTCAAGCTGATCCGCGGCATCGGCAAGCAGAACGAAGGGCGTCTGCACGGTCTCGGCATCTGGCACTTCGACCAGATTGCCCAGTGGACGCGGGACAATGTGTTGTGGGCTGGCTCCTATCTGGCCTTCCCCGGCCGCATCGAGCGCGAGGAGTGGGTGTCGCA
>JALORF010000231.1 GCA_025459195.1 Beijerinckiaceae bacterium | reverse complement strand
TGATCATCCTGACAATCCGGCCCGGCAAGAAGGGCAAGGACTACGACTCGATCTGGAACAAGGAACGCAACGAAGGCCCCCTCAAGACCATCACCCGCAGCCAGGCCGAGCAATTGCAGGCCCGCATGACCGCCCTTCTGGGTGACAAGGTCGTGGTCGACTGGGGCATGCGCTACGGTTTTCCCGATGTGAAGGGTCGCCTGCAGGCCCTGCTCGATCAGGGCTGCGACCGCATCCTGCTGGTGCCGTTGTATCCGCAATATGCGGCGCCAACATCGGCCACTGCCTGCGATCAGGCTTTCAAGGCGCTGATGGAGATGCGCTGGCAGCCGGCCGTGCGCGTTTCGCCGCCTTATCACGACGATCCGGTCTATATCCGCGCGCTGGCCACCTCGATCAGGACCCGGCTGGCAAGCCTCGACTTCGAGCCGGAGGTTGTGCTGTGCTCGTTCCATGGCTCGCTCAAGGACTACCTGCTCAAGGGCGACCCGTATTACTGCCATTGCCACAAGACCTGGCGGCTCCTGCTCGAAGAGCTCGGCTGGAAGCCCGAACGGCTGGTGATGACGTTCCAGTCGCGCTTCGGGCCGGACGAATGGCTCAAGCCCTACACGGACGAGACGGTGGAGGCACTGGCCAAACGTGGCGTCAAGCGCATGGCGATCCTCGCTCCGGGCTTCTCCGCCGATTGCCTCGAGACGCTGGAAGAACTCGATGTCGAGAACCGCGAGATCTTCATGGAGCATGGCGGCGAGCAGTTCGCCTACATTCCGTGCCTGAACGACTCGGCCGAAGGCATGCAGGTGATCCAGGCCATTGCCGAGCGCGAACTCAAGGGCTGGATCTAGGCTTTCCTGGCTAAGTCTTCTGCGGCAAGGGCTGTCATCACCGGCCTTGCGCAATGGAAGGCGGGTGTCCAATGTAACCTGAGGTCGGCCGGCCCTCATCGCGACGCCCCGTCGCATGCCGGCTGTGTCTGGTGCCGCGCATGAATGTCCTGCTTTCGGGTTTCGAGATCGCGATCCTGGTGTTCGTGGCGCTGGTGATCTTCACCATCGCGCGCGGCGTCCGGATCGTGCCGCAAGGCTTCAACTACACGGTGGAGAGCTTCGGGCGCTACTCGCGCACGCTCGGCCCCGGGCTCGGGCTGATCGTGCCGTATGTCGAGCGCATCGGCCACAAGGTCAACGTCATGGAGCAGGTGCTCGACGTGCCGAGCCAGGAGGCGATCACCAAGGACAATGCCGGCGTCAAGATCGACGCTGCTGCCTTCTTCAACGTGCTTGATGCGGCCAAGTCCTCCTATGAGGTCGCCGACCTGGAACTGGCGCTGATCACGCTGACCATGACCAACATCCGCACGGTGGTCGGATCGATGGATCTCGACCAGCTCCTGTCACATCGCGACGAGATCAACGAGCGGCTGCTCCGGGTGCTGGATGCTGCGGCCTCGCCATGGGGCATCAAGGTCAACCGCATCGAGATCAGGGACATCCTGCCGCCGGCCGACCTTGCCGACGCCATGGCGCGGCAGATGAAGGCGGAACGCGAGAAGCGCGCCAACATCCTCGAGGCCGAGGGCAAGCGGCAGGCGGACATCCTGCGCGCCGAGGGCGAGAAGGCCTCGCAGATCCTCGCTGCCGAGGGCCGCAAGGAAGCTGCGTTCCGCGATGCGGAGGCGCGCGAGCGCTCGGCAGAGGCAGAGGCCAAGGCCACCAGCATGGTATCGGAGGCGATCACGAAAGGCGATCTTGCCGCCGCCAACTTCCTGGTGGCCGAGAAATACATCGGCGCGATCCGCGAACTGGCTACCGCACCCAACCAGAAGGTGGTGATCCTGCCGATCGAGATGGCGTCGCTCGCGGGCACGATCGGTGGCATCTCCGAGTTGACCCGCGCCGTGTTCCATGACGGCGATGGCAAGAACCCGACAACACGCTCCCGGCCCGGTGCAACCGTGCCGATCGTGCCATCCTCGACCGGGCCGAACACGGGCCGCAGCGGTGGGGGCGGCGCATGATCGCGGCCATGGCGGCGCTGGGGCCATGGGTCTGGATCATCATGGGCCTCGTGCTCATGCTGGTCGAATTGCTGGCCCCGGGCCTGTTCTTCATCTGGCTTGGGCTTGCCGCGCTGGCGACAGGGCTGGCCGTGGCCGCGCTGGGACTCGGCTGGGCCAGTGCAGCGATGCTGTTCTGCGCCTTTGCCGTCGGCAGCGTGCTGGCCGGCCGCGCCGTGATGCGGCGCAAGGGTGCCGAGCCCGATGCCGCCACGAACCTCAACGCCCTGTCGCGTGATCTGATCGGCCGGACGGTGCGGCTCGATCAGGCCATCGAGAATGGCGAAGGCCGCATCCGGCTGGGCGATACGGTCTGGCGGGCGCAGGGCAAGGATGCCGCTGCCGGCAGCCAGGTCAGGATCGTCGGCCTGGACGGCTCCGCCCTCGTGGTCGAGCCGGCCTGAGCGCGGCGGCATCCGGCAGCGGTTACGGTCCATTAACCAAGCTCCTTTTATCTCTGTTAACCATGGTGGCCGGGCAATGCGCCCAGCCCCTTGGATGTCGCGTGAACGGACGAGATGGGCGGACGCCAGACAGTGCCTGAACAGTGCGCCGCACGCGCCAGCGGCAGGCGCGGCCTCGGCGGCGTCAGCATGGCTGTGGTGCTGCTGGCCCTGCTGGCGCCCCAGCCGCTTGTTGCACAGATGTCAGGTTCCCCCGCAGGCTCACCCGCTGCGGCGGGGCGCGGGCAGCAGGGCCAGCAGCGATCCGCACCGCAAAGCGATGTGCTGCCGATCTTTGACCTGCGTGGTTCAAGGCCATCCGGCGAACGTGACATCACGCTCGACCCGCGTTTCATTGCACCGGAGAACCCGTTCCAGGCTCCGCCCCGTCCTGTCTCCGGCGGGCCGGTGCCAGTGCTGCCCGGCGCGGATGCCGATGCGGCCCAGGCCTCGTCCGGCGGGCCAGTGACCCGGCGCAGCCCATCGCGTGCCAGCCGCCCGGTTCAGGCGCGCATCAAGGGTCTGGCGCAGCGCCCGGTTCG
>JALORF010000088.1 GCA_025459195.1 Beijerinckiaceae bacterium | reverse complement strand
CCGCCCGATTGCTGCCCAGCAAATCCTGGCGCAAGCCGACCGTAACCGCAGCGTGATGCGCGAGAAGGACCCGGCGAAACGCCGCGAGCATCTGGCGGGTCTTCAGGCCATCACCGCCGACCGCGAGCGCATGCGGGCGCACCTCATGAAATCCTCGATGATCGAGGGGCTGAGGCTGCCGCCGGCTCAGTGCCGCACGCTGCCGTGCCAGGGGATCAGCAGGCGGCGCAGCACCCCGATCGAGAAATAGAGCAGGAAGCCCAGCATCGACATGTGGATGAGGATGGCGAACATCTCATCCATCTCGAAGGCGTTCATGCGTTCGATCAGCATGCGGCCGAGCCCGAGATTGCCACCGAGATACTCGCCGACGATGGCGCCGATGATCGCCAGCACGATGCCGACCTCAAGCCCGGTGATGATGTAGGGCAGGGCGGAGGGCAGTTCGAGCCGCCGGAAAATCTGCCAGCGTGTCGCATTGAGCGAGGTCATCACGTCGCGGTGGCCCTCGTCGATGGATTTCACGCCCAGCACGGTGTTGGTCAGGATCGGGAAGAAGGCGAGCACAGCGGCGACGATCACCTTGGATGTCACGCCGAAGCCGAACCAGACCACGAACAGCGGCACCAGCGCCACTTTCGGGATGACCTGCGTTGCCACAATGAACGGGTTCAGCGTCAGTTCGAGCCAGCGGATGCGGGCGATCAGCACGCCAAGGCCGACGCCGATGACGATGGCCCAGAAGAAGCCGGCGAGCGTGGCGTAGAGCGTCCAGTAAGTATGATTCCAGCCGCGCGGATTGACCATCAGGTAGCGCCACTCGGTCCAGACGTCGCCGGGCGCGGGCAGGATGAAGGGCGAGATGCCGGAGTTGCGCACGTAAAGATGCCAGCCGCCGACCAGCACGAACAGCAGCAGCGGCGTGGTGACCCAGGGCAGCAGGCCTTCGCGCAGGCCGCGCTTGCGGGCGAGGACGCTGGCCGGCGGGGTCGCGACCGGGGCGGTCCTCGGGTTCAGGCCGCCGTTGGTCATGCTTGCATCGGTCATGGACGTGCCCTCACGAGATTTCGGCGAGGCGCTGGCGCAGCGCCAGAGCGATGGACTGGAAGGTCTCCGAGGCCTGCACCTCGCTGCGGCGCGGGCGCGGGATCGGAACCTCGACGATGGTGTCGATCTTGCCGGGTCTCGGCGAAAGCAGCACGATCCGGTCGGCGAGAAACACGGCTTCCGAGATCGAGTGCGTGACTAGGATGATGGTCTTGCCGGTGTCCATCCAGATGCGCTGCAACTCGAGGTTCATGGCGTCGCGCGTCATGGCATCGAGTGCGCCGAATGGCTCGTCCATCAGCAGGATCTTGGGGTCATAGGACAGCGCCCGGGCAATGGCGGCGCGCTGGCGCATGCCGCCCGACAGTTCGCGCGGCCAGCGCTTTTCAAAGCCCTTGATGCCGACAAGCTGGCACAATTCGTGCGCCCGCGCCCGCCGTCGGGCCTTGTCCATGCCCTTCAGTTCGAGCGGCAGGGCAATGTTGTCCTCGATCGACAGCCAGGGAAACAGGTTGGCATCCTGAAAGACCATGCCCAGTTCGGACACAGCCTCGCTGCGCCGGTTCTCGCCATCCCAGAGGCGCTGACCTTCGACGGTGAGCGTGCCGCCGGTGGGCGCGATCAGTCCGCCGATCATGCGCAGCATCGTGGTCTTGCCGCAGCCCGATGGGCCCAGCAGCACAACGAACTCGCGCTCGGCCACCTCCAGATCGGTGGCTGCGAGGGCATGGACCGGCGCATCGCGTGTGCCATACCATTTCTCGATGCCGGCAAGGGAAATGGCAGGAGCCAGGCCGTCGTCGGCGAGCTGTGCGGGTGTTGTCATGGTCCTGCTTTCCCCCACAGGGCGAGGCGGTCGCGCCAGCGTGCTTGTTTGGCCAGCATCCCTTGCGAGATGGCCTGCCGGCCTGCCGCGTCAAGGTGGCTACCGAGAAGGGCGGCAGCGAGGGCAAGGTTTGATGAGAACATCGGCAAGGCGGTGCTGTTGCCGGCGATGCAGGACAGGCTCGGCATGCCTGTGCCGCCGATCAGCACAGCCTCGGCATCGCGCACATCAAGCCCGGCTGCCATCCTCGCCACATCGGCTGGGGTCAGCCGATAGATGCCGCGCGTATCGGCCAGATCTTGCGGCAGGCCGGCCTGAGCCACGATGTCGAGGCCGACCGCCGCATAGTACCGCCTGGCCTCGGCGAACAGCCAGGCCGGATAGGGCGCAATCAGGGCGAGCCGCCTGATGCCATGTGCCGTTGCCATGGCACGGATCGCGAGGGTGGAGGTGATGACGGGATAGCCGAAGCGCACTTCAAGCGCAGCGATGTCGGCGGCCTCTGCCTCGGGGCCGCGCAAGTAATAGCAGGTGCAGGCAAAGCCGGCGGCTGCCAGGGGTGTCTGGTCGAAACTGGCCAGCGCCGGCCCGATCGCGCCAATGTAATCGGACAGGCGCGTGCGACTGTCGGGCGACGGCGAGGTGGCGCGGGCAGCGAGCATGGCAGCGCCGGTCAGGATGGCCAGTTCGGGCTCGGCGCATGGATTGCCCATTGGCGTGACCAGCCCGTAAGTCGCGCCATAGGCTCCGCCATTGTTGGCCGCTGCGGGATTGGGGAGCGCTTGCAAGACCTGATCTTCCTGAGCATCCGGTGTGGAATCCGGCAATGACAGGTTGTATGATAAACAAGACAAGCGTCCGGTCAAACCGGCATCATGCGGTCCAGTGCAGCGCGCCAGTGCCGGGCTTGCACCCAATCCATCAGGGCTTCGCGCGTCGCCTGAGCAGGGTCGATCAGGGACACGGAGCGCCAGGCGACGCAGAGCATGCAGGACAGCACCGGCGCGGCACCGACAAGGGGGCGGCCCGCAATCGCCCGCAAGGTCGGCATGCCGGTGCCCAGCATCAGAACGGCATCGACATCATGGCCTTCGAGTTCGGCCAGGGCCGTGTCAGCAGCGGCGGCGGAGAGCGAATAGATCGGGTGGAAGGCACTGCTTTCGCGCCAGGCGCTGATCTCCGACACCACCTCAAAGCCGCGCGAGGTCCAGTAGCCTGCGCTTTCGCGGTCAAGCGCCGAGTTGTAAGGCGAGACAAGCGCAATGCGGCGCGCACCCAGCAGGTGCAGGGCATCGACGGACGCGCTGGCACCCGTCAGGGCCGGCACGCCGCTGCGGGCCGTGATGCCTGCCAACAACGCATCCTCTCGGTCCTTGCCGATCAGGTAGGAGGCCCCCGTGCAGGCAATGGCGATGGCGTCGACCGGGGCATTGGCGAACTGGGCCAGCAAGTCCGGGAACTGGTCCATGTAGTCGACCAGTCGCTCGCTGATCGTGGGCCGGCCACTGGTCATGCGGGCGTTGATGAAGGCGTGGCCTGGCGGGGTCAGGATCGCCATTTCGGGTTCGACCGTGGTGTTGGCCTGCGGCGTGAACACGCCGATCAGTCCTTTGGGCGCATACTCCACCGGCACGGAAAGGCCTCCTTTGCTGCCGGGCCCGGTGCGCCTGGCCTTGGGCAGCGGCAGGTTGTCTTCATGACAAAACAACCTTGTCTTGGCAACGGCAGGTCATGTCGTCTGGCCGCATTCCCTGTGTTGCCCCGTCGGCCGAGGCGGGCGGGCCTGTGCCGAAAAACGTTGTGCTGTCCGCCTCTTGGCGCTAGGTGCTGGGCGTTATCCAGATGGGATGGGGCAAGGCGGGCATGGCCGACAAGGTAGCGTTGATCACAGGCGTCACAGGCCAGGACGGGGCCTATCTTGCGCGTTTGCTGCTCGAAAAGGGTTACATCGTGCATGGCGTGAAGCGGCGCTCGTCGTCGTTCAACACGGCACGGCTCGATGATCTTTATGTCGATCCACGCGAACACGAGACGCGCTTCTTCCTGCACTACGGCGATCTGACCGACGCCACCAACCTGATCCGCATCATGCAGGAGACACGGCCCGACGAGGTCTACAATCTCGGCGCGCAGAGCCATGTGCAGGTCAGCTTCGAGACGCCCGAATACACCGGCAACTCCGACGCACTCGGCACCTTGCGTCTGCTGGAAGCCATCCGCATCCTGGGTCTCGACAAGACCACGCGGTTCTATCAGGCCTCGACATCCGAACTCTATGGCAAGGTTCAAGAGACCCCGCAGCGCGAGACGACGCCTTTCTATCCGCGCTCGCCCTATGCGGCGGCCAAGCTCTATGCCTACTGGATCACGGTGAACTACCGCGAGGCCTACGGCATGCACGCCTCGAACGGGATCCTGTTCAACCACGAGAGCCCGCTGCGTGGCGAAACCTTCGTGACCCGCAAGATCACCCGCGCGGTGGCGAGCATCGAGGCTGGCCTGCAATCGACGCTGTATCTGGGCAACCTCGATGCCAAGCGCGATTGGGGCCATGCACGCGATTATGTCGAAGGCATGTGGCGCATGCTGCAGCAGGATTTGCCCGACGACTATGTGCTGGCAACCGGCGAAACCCACGCTGTGCGCGAGTTCGTCGAGCTGGCGTTCGGCCATGTCGGGCGCACGCTGGTGTGGAAGGGCAAGGGGGTCGATGAAACGGGCGTTGATGCCAGGACCGGCGACGTCCTTGTCCGCATCGACCCGCGCCATTTCAGGCCCACCGAGGTCGACCTTCTGCTCGGCGATCCGAGCAAGGCACGCGACCAGCTTGGCTGGGTGCATTCCACACCGTTCACAGAACTGGTGCGCGAGATGGTGGTGGCGGATCAGGCCGGCGTCAGGCGCAGCAACCAGAGCCCCGGCGGCGGGCTGTAACTTGGCGCGCCGCGTGCCTGCCTTGACGAACCTTGGCAAGAGCCCGGTCCGGAGGATCAGATGAGCTATCGTCTGGCCGGCAAACGTGTCTTCGTCGCAGGGCACCGCGGCATGGTCGGCTCGGCGCTGGTGCGCCGGCTTGCCAGCGAGGACTGCGAGGTTCTGACAGTCTCGCGCGATCAGACCGATCTGCGTGATCAGGACGGCGTGCGCCGCTGGTTTGCCGCAAACAGGCCGGATGCCGTGTTTCTGGCCGCAGCCCGCGTTGGCGGAATCCTGGCAAATGACACCTATCCAGCCGATTTCCTGCATGACAATCTCGCCATCCAGGGGAATGTCATCGATGCTGCCTTTCGCAGCGGGGTCGGCAAACTGCTCTTCCTCGGCTCATCCTGCATCTATCCCAAGCATGCGCCGCAGCCCATTCCGGAAGACGCGCTGCTCACGGGACCGCTCGAGCCGACCAACCAGTGGTACGCGATTGCCAAGATCGCCGGGCTGAAGATGTGCGAGGCCTACCGGCGTCAGCACGGGGCCGATTTCATTTCGGCCATGCCGACCAACCTTTATGGGCCAGGCGACAACTTCGACCTGGAAAAGAGCCATGTCATACCGGCCCTGATCCGCAAGGCGCATGAGGCGCGTCTGGCGGGGGTGCCATCACTCACGGTCTGGGGCACAGGCACACCGCGGCGCGAGTTTTTGCACGTTGATGATGCCGCCGATGCGCTGGTGCATCTGATGGCGGTCTATTCCGGGCCGGGCCATGTCAATGTTGGCTGCGGGGAGGATGTCAGCATCCTCGACCTGACGCGGATGGTGGCCTCCGTCGCCGGTTTCGAAGGCAACCTCGTGCATGACCTTAGCAAGCCCGACGGCACGCCGCGCAAGCTGATGGATGTGACACGGCTGAAAGCCACGGGTTGGGAGCCGCGCATCAGCCTAGAGGAAGGGCTGGCCGATGCCTTCCGCTGGTTCGTGCAGCATCAGGCAACGGCCCGGCTTTCTGTCTGAACGGAACGCCTCTGCCGCGCGTCTGGCGGGGCCATGTGCCGTCGAAGCGCGTGGTCACCTCAGGAATTGCTACCGGACATGCGCCTGAGGTCGTTGAGTGTGGAGGCCACTGCCTCATGGTCGACCTTCTCGCCGAACAGGACCATGGGGATGGTCTTGAGCATGATGCGCAGATCGAGAGCCATGCTGGCGCTGTAGACATACCAGATGTCGAGGGCGGCCTTGTCCTCGGCGGAGATGGCGCGTCCACCGACGACCTGCGCCCAGCCGGTCAATCCGGGCCGCACTACCAGGCGTGACGTATGCCCTTCCGCCAGATCGCGCGGCAGCAGCGGGCGCGGCCCGACGATCGACATGTCCCCACGCAGGATGTTGATCAGTTGCGGCAATTCGTCGAGCCGCGAGCGCCTGAGCCAGTTCCCCAGCCCATCCGTTCGCTCGGCATCGGTGAGGCGATTGCCGTTGGCATCGACCTCGGCGCGCATCGTGCGGAACTTGAGCACATGGAAAGGCTTGCCACCCATGCCGGGTCTACGCTGCCAGAACAGCACCGGACGGCCCATCCTTGCAGCGATCAGCAACGTGATCAGCACCAGCAGCGGTGAGACAAGGATCAGGGCGAGCGCCGACAGGGCCATGTCGAGTCCGCGCTTGATCAGCCAGTAAGGGCGCCGCGCCATGGCTTCCAGGTCACGGTCATCAACCCGCAAGCCGGCCGGCCTGGCCTGGGCAGCGCCCGGATCGACACCAGGGTCGGGCGCGGATGATGCCTCCATGCCTTCTTCGTCACCGATGTCGGCGTCGCTGGAAAAGCTCATCAGGTCGGCCAGTTCCAGAAAGGCCAGATCGCCGGACTGGACGAGGCTGTTCAACTGCGCCAAACCCTCGGCGGGGAGCGCCGCGCGCGGCACTGCGAGCAGCACCTGCCGGACATCGACGCCGTGGGTCTGCAAGCCGGCGCAGATATCCGCGATGGAGTTGACATGCCCAAGGATGCGATGGCCGAACGCTGTGCGGCCAAGCTGCTTGCGCGAGATGGTGACGAAGCCGACCACGTCCAGATGCTCAGGCGCATGCGCCTCGATTAGCCGCAGCATCACGCCTGTCAGGCTGTTGACGCCAACGATGATCACGCTCTGGGATTTGAGACGCGTGTTGCCCGAGGTCGAGAGCGGCTGGAAGCCACCGGTGCGCTTGATGCGGGCATGCTGCTGGGCGACCAGACGCGCCAGCATCAGCAACACCCCGCAGAACACCAGTTGCAAGAGCGGAATGCTGCGCGGCACGCCCTCGAGGCGTGTCAGCGTGAAGATGACGGCCAGCGACAGGAAGATCGCCAGCGCGACCACCATCAGGATGCGGCCAAAGACGCGCGCCGTGCTGAGATTCCAGATCTCGCGTCCGGTTCCGGCCGCATGCAGGCCCAGAAAGACGAACGCGGTGCCGGTCAGGACATAGGGGCTTGTCAGCGTCTCGGCGAGATCGAACGCAGCGTAAGGGGTGCGGATGTAGTAGGCCAGCACGCTCGCGACGTAGAACAGCCCCGTGTCGGCAAGAACCAGCCAATGATGGCGATGGGCGCGATTGGTCATCAACACAAGGACCCGCCAATAGGACGTGCGCTCCACGAGGGACCAAGCACTCTGGCCGGGCAGGTAACACGGAACCGCAGTGGCGGTCCAGAAGCCTTGGCTGGGAGGCGGCCGGGTTGCGTCAGGGTTGATCAACAGCGTGTCGCTGTGGTCTAAGGCGGCGATCAGGACATTGGCCAGGATGCGAGATGGGCTTGCTACGATCCTTTGTTGCGGCCAATCGGGCGGCTGCACGCTGGCTGGAGCAGCGCGCACCGCACCTGTTCGGCGCTGAGGACTACACGGCGGTGCTGCATGCCGCGATTGCCGCCGACAGGGCTGCGCTGAAACCTGCGACCGTGCTGGAAGTGGGTGGCATCGACAGGCCGTTGCTGGCGAAGAGCGCCGATTTTGCCTATGTCGGGCTGGATATCGAACACAGGCCCGATTGCGACCTGATCTATGACCGGTTCATCGTGCAATCGATCGAGCAAGCTGTGCCCGTCGAGGCCGACATGATCATCTCGATCACCGTGCTGGAGCATGTGCCCGACAACAGGGCTGCCGCGCGCGCGATGTTCGGTGCGCTGCGACCCGGCGGCACGATGCACCATTATGTTCCCTCGAAGTGGCATCCTTATGCCATCGCCTTGAGGCTGGTCGGACCTTCCTTGCAGAAGAAGCTGATTGCCATCCTGCGCCCGGACGCGGTGGCCGTGACGGGCTATCCGGCCTTTTTCGATCATTGCTCGCCCGGTGCCATGGAGCGCCTGTTCAGCCAGTCCGGCTTTGGCAGCATCCGCGTCACGCCATTTTATCGGGCAAGCGACTATTTCGCCTTCTTCCTGCCGGCCTATCTGGCGGTGGTGCTGTTTGAAGCGCTGTGCCAGTCCTGCGGCTGGCGGCTGTTCGCCTCCGGCTTCGTCATCAGCGCTGCGCGTCCCGGCATGGCTGCCGGGCAGTTTGCTGCTGCTGCCGCCGTCGCTCACGCCCTCCCGGACGTTTCGCCATGACTTCACCGATCGCGATCTTCATCTATCGCAGACCCGACCATCTCAGGCGCATGCTGGAGACTCTCATCGCCTGCGAGGGCTTTGAGCAGTCACCGATCTTCGTGTTCGGCGATGGCCCCAAAACGCCGGAGCAGGCAGCGGCGGTGGACGAGACCCGTGCTGTTGCCCGTGCCATGCTGGGCGAGCGCGCCGAATACCGGTTCCAGGACAGCAATCGCGGCCTTGCCAACTCCGTCATTGCCGGCGTCAGCGAACTCACGGAACGGTTCGGGCGGGTCATCGTGATCGAGGATGATCTCTTGCTCGCGCCGCAGTTCCTGAGCTTCATCAACGGCGCACTCGACCACTACCAGGACGATGAGCAGGTCATGCAGGTCTCGGGCTTCATGTTCGATGTGCCGGAACTGCGGGAGCGCAGCGAGGCCGTGGTGCTGCCCGTCTCCACGAGTTGGGGCTGGGGCACATGGCACCGTGCCTGGGCGAAGTTCGACCCTGCCGCATCAGCGTGGCCCGCGATCCGAGCCAATGCTGCCGAACGACGCCGCTTTGATCTGGACGGGTGCTACGACTACTCCGAGATGATGGAGCGGCAGATCATCGGCAGGAGCGATTCGTGGGCGATCCGCTGGTATCTGTCGGTGTTCAGTCACAACGGACTGGTGATTTATCCGCCAACATCGCTCGTCGCCAACACAGGCATGGATGGCAGCGGGTCACATGGCAGGGGGGTTTTGCGGAGTGGAATTCCGGTGCCAGCAAGCGGCGGGCAGCGCAGTTTGACTCTTCCGGTTGCCAATCTTGATACAGCGGCCCTCGGTATGACCAGACAGTATCTTTGGCGGCAAAGCGGCGGCCTTGCAGGCAAACTCGGCGGCATGATCAAGAATCGGCTGAAGCGCATGTCGCTGATCAATCGGCGTGCTTTTGGCGTGCAGCCTTGATGCAAAAGCAGTAAGCGATGCTGAGCATTGGCCCGGTGGAGCGCATGTTCGGTTGGCTAGCGAGTGTTGTTCTGGGCGTCACGGCGCGCGTTGTCAGTCTGGTCAAGACCGCTGATGGCTCCCGTGGGGCTGTTCTGGGCGCAGGCACGCGCCTGCTTGAAGCAGGCCGCGTCCGCAATCTCAGCAAGCGCAGGGACAATATCCGTGTCGGGCTGAACGGCCGGATCAACGGCGAGGTTCTGGTGTTTCGCCATGCCGGGCGCATCGTGGCAGGAGACTGGTTCTATATCGGGGCAGGCTCGACGATCTGGTCATCCGATCCTGAAGGCATCCTGATTGGTGATCGGGTGCTGATCTCGATGAATGTCCATATTCATGACACGAACAGCCATTCGCTTGACCATGAACAGCGGTTCCGTCACACGCAGGAGATGATGCTCCGTGGGCATCCTGACACAAATCCGGGCATTCGGTCGCGGCCTATCGTGATCGGGGACGATGTCTGGATCGGCTTCGGGGCATCGATCCTGAAAGGTGTCACGATAGGCCAGCGGGCCATCATCGGTGCGCAGTCCGTGATTACCGGGGACGTTCCCGATGATGCCGTCATTCCTGCACGGCAGGCACATCCTTGAGGTTGCAGTGAAGGCTTCCACGCCATGATCGCTATCCGCCGCAAAGTCCGGAAGACGTTGTTCAATGTGCGCCGGTTGATGGGCGTGGAAGCACAGGCTGTGCTTCTCGGCCAGATCAGGGCAGAGCAGATCCTGGCGAAGCCAACCATAAGCTCGTTGGCAGAAGCCGAGTTCCGCGTGTTCTCGCAATGGGGCGAGGACGGGATTCTGTCGTGGCTTGTCGATGTGATCGGCCCGGGGGAGCACAGTTTCGTGGAGTTTGGCGTCGAGGACTATCATGAGTCCAATACGCGCTATCTCCTGCATGCACGAGGTTGGCGTGGCCTTGTCATCGATGGCAGCGCGGCCAACATCGCTGACATCCAGGCAGACCAGATCGCCTACAAGCATGACTTCGTCGCGCTGGCTTCGTTCATCACGCGCGAGAACATCGCAGTGCTGCTGAACGCCAACGGCTTTGGTGAGCGGATCGGCATCCTTTCGGTCGATATCGACGGTGTCGACTACTGGGTTCTCGAGGCGATCGAGGCCCGCTGCGATATCATTGTCGTTGAATACAACGATTTCTTTGGCGCTGCCCCGGTCAGCGTCCCCTATGATCCCGCTTTTGCTCGCCTCGATCAACACTGGTCCGGCATGTACTGGGGTGCGTCGCTGGGCGCTTTCCGTCATCTGCTGGAGGGCAGGGGCTATGTTTTCGCTGGCACCAACCGGGCTGGTACCAATGCGTTCTTCGTCGACAGCCTGCATGCTGACAAACTTGCCGACAGATTGCAGCAAAAAGTGAACTGGCCTTGTCGCATGCGCGAAGTGCGCCGGCAGGATGGCGGCCTTGCGCTCAAGACCTATGCCGAGGCCGGTCAGCACATCGCACATCTGCCGCTGGTCAACGTTGCAACCGGCGAGAGTGTCCGCGTGGTCGACGCATTGGTCCAGGCGTCGCCATGACGTGGGAAGATGCCGTCCGCTGGTGCATGGCGGAGCCGTCGATGTCGGCTTTGGCAAGGGCGGCTTACTTCGATGAGCCTGTGGCGGCGGCCCTGCGCTATCAGGCGAGCGCAGAATTCGGTGCGGTCAGGGCGCTGCTGCCACCAAAGGCGGGCCGCGCACTCGATCTTGGTGCCGGCAACGGCATCCTGTCACACGCCTTGGCCAGAGAGGGCTGGGCCGTCACTGCGGTCGAGCCGGATCCCAGTGAACTGGTGGGTGCGGGTCAACACGTATCGAACTCTTCGGGAAACCCGAATCGTCGCAAACTACGGAACGCTAGTTGCTAATGCTAAGCCGATTGGCCAAAACAGGCTGGCCTTCAAGATGTTGCCTAACAGGGTTCGGTAAGAATTCGCATCGCGGCATCTTGCGCGCTCATCATCAACGCCTGTTGACGAGATTTTCTGATCCATGACCTGTCCAATATGCAATGGTTCGATGCACATGAAGTTCAGCGCTCAGGTGCTGAAAAAGTATTCAGCTAAGTTTGAGTGTTGCGAATCCTGTGGGTTCTTGCGTGTGCATGAACCTTTCTGGCTGGAAGAGGCTTACTCGTCACCGATTGCCGCGGCGGATACGGGACTCGTGGCTCGTAATATATCTTTGTCGTATAAGGTTGCGTC
>JALORF010000230.1 GCA_025459195.1 Beijerinckiaceae bacterium | reverse complement strand
CCCTGGAAGAAGCATCATTACGGCTGGGGCATCGCCGCCGGCGCGCTGGGCGGCATCGCTCTGGGTGCCGCGCTCGCCTCCCGCCCGGCCTATGCTGCTGGCCCGGCCTACTATGACGAGCCGCAGCCCCAGCGGGTCTGCTCGCTGGTCCAGCGGGTCAATGCCTGGGGCGAGGTTGTCGGCCACCGCCGCGTCTGCCGCGTCGTTTACTGATCCTGCCTTCCCTGCCCGACCTCCCGACCCCACCTGAGCCCGCCCCCCGGCGGGCTCTTTTTCGTGGTGGCAAAGCCGGCGCAGCGGCACCGCGCCACACCCGCAGCAATCGGCACGGGAAGCCTTGCATGCGGCGCGGCGCACGCCACATTGGTCGACATGGAGACACTTGCACCACCAGCGCCCGGCATCGGGCCGGACAGCCGGGAGGCTTTCCGGCTCAACCAGGAAGAGGCCTATCGCCGGCTCGACGGCAGCTTCTACACGGTGATGCAGCCCGAGGCCGTGGCCAAGGATCCCGTTCTGGTCCATGCCAGCACCGCTGCGGCGACGCTGCTGGACATGCCGCCGGCCTTGTTCGGTGATCCGGCCTTTGCCAGGGTGTTCAGCGGCCTGCAGCCCCTGCCGGGCTATCAGCCTCTGGCCATGGTCTATTCCGGCCACCAGTTCGGGCAATGGGCCGGCCAACTCGGCGATGGCCGGGCGCTGACTATCGGGCAGGTCCGCAATGCGGCGGGCGAGCTCTGGGACATCCAGCTCAAGGGGGCAGGGCGCACGCCCTATTCGCGCTTCGGCGATGGCCGTGCCGTGCTGCGCTCCTCGATCCGCGAATATCTGTGCAGCGAGGCCATGGCGGCGCTCGGCGTGCCCACGACCCGTGCGCTTGCGCTGGTCGGCACGCGGGCCCGGGTGTTGCGCGAGGCCGTCGAGCCCGGCGCTGTGGTGACGCGCCTGCTGCGCTCCAACATCCGCTTCGGCCATTTCGAGCACTTTCACCATGGCGGCAAAGCCGACAAAGTGCGCGAACTGGCCGATTTCGTGATCGGGCTGTATCATCCGGCCATCGCCGAAGCCCCGGACCGCCACGCGCTGTGGTTCGACGAGATCGTCACCCGCACGGCCCACCTGATGGCCCATTGGCAGGCGCTCGGCTTTTGCCATGGCGTGATGAACACCGACAACATGTCGATCCTCGGCGACACGCTCGACTACGGCCCGTTCGGCTTTCTCGATGCGTTCGACCCCGGCCATGTCTGCAACCACTCAGACCATGGCGGCCGCTATGCCTATGACCGGCAACCCGCCATCGGCCTGTGGAACCTCAAGGCGCTGGCTGTCGCGCTCGAAGCCGTGCTGCCCTGGCCCGAGGCCAGCCAGAGCCTCGCTGCCTATGCGCCCCGCTTCATGGCCCGGTATGGCTCCCTGATGCGGGCAAGACTCGGTCTTGCCGCCGGCAGCGAGGCGGATGATGATCTGGCGACGGACCTGCTGGCGCTAATGCAGGCCGGCAGGGCCGACTACACGTCGGGTTTCCGGCTTCTGTCCGCCACGGACAGCCTTGCCGGCCGCTCTGCCTGGGCCTGGCTGTTCGCCGAGGCCAGCCGTCCGGCGGCCTTCGCCTGGCTTGATCGCTGGCAGGCACGGATCGCACTGCTCGATCCCGGTTTTGCCGCCACGGCAGCGGCCATGAACGCGGTCAACCCGAAATTCGTGCTGCGCAACTGGGTGGCCGAGACCGCGATCCGCGCCGTCGAGGATGATGGCGATGTCGCCACGCTGGCCCGCATCTTCCGGCTGGTGACGCAGCCCTTCGCCGAGCACGCCGAACCCGACCAGCGCTTCGCCGGCCCGCCCGATGACAGCATGCGCGATCTGGAAGTTTCCTGCTCGTCGTGAGGGGTCAGAGCGTGCCTTTGGATGCCAGCCAGAGCTTCATGGCGTCAAGCAGTTCGGATGTGGGGTAATTCCGGATGTCTTCCTCGGAATAGCCTTCTGCAAGACGCGTCTCATAGTACCAAGCCTGGAAATCCTGATAATCGCCATGAATGCGGGAGGCAGCCAGCTTTTCCGCGCCGGCTTCGCTTACCAGCCAGTTGCGCACTTCGCGCATGGCGCGCTCGTAATTGCCGCCATGACTCTTGATGTCGCAACCGGAAAGATCGGAAATGGCAGCCTGATAGCGGTAGGGTTGCTCTTCAAGAACCAGAAACCGCTTCTTGCGGTGTTCGGCGCTCATGTAGCGCCTGCAACCATAGTCGATCCCCAGCTCCAGCGGCATGTTCAATCTGAAATGCTCGCCCTTGCGCCGGGCCTGACAGCGGCTCAGGTCATGGATCGAGAACTGGCTCTGCTCGATCAGCGCAATGATCTTCGACAGGCGGTTATCGGCAGAGTTGTTGCTTTCCGTTGCCAGCCTGGGATGGAAGGACAACCTGAGCACGCAAAACAGGATGGCTTGAAGGACGGGTTCGAATTCCTTGTCGAACGGACAGTTGATGAAGACCGACGTCTCGAATCTGGCCGTGCGCAATGTCAGTCTTTCCGCTGCATTGCCTCGCCGGAATAGGAGTCGCGCTCCCGGATGCGACCATCTGCACCGTGAATGTAGAGTTCGGTACGCTGGGCGCGCGCGAGGTCCTTGGCCTTGCTGATTGCTTCCTGCCGGGTCGCGAACGTCCCGGATGCCCGCGTTGCGCCGGTTCTGCGCACGCTCCACTTACTGCCATTAGGGACGACGTGTTGGCCTTTGATCGACATCGTGCAAAACCTCCGTCTACTTGTCCTTGAACATAGTGCATCCGGAACAGGAATGCCATTGTGTGCGTTTGCGGCTCCATGAGTTCTTCCGGGCACCGTGATGTCTGCGTTCCGGTTGCCGCGCGCTTCCCGGATACGCTAGATGCTGATGCCGAATCTCGCTCGCCAAGGCCCTGCACCATGCGGACCCTATTCCCCCTCGCCACCCTTGCCGCACTCGTGCTGATGGCGGCGTGGCCGCAGCATGCCGAGGCGCGCACGCTGGCCGATTGCGAGAAGATCACGGACTGGCATGCCTACAACCTGTGCCTGTCCTCGTTCGGCCCTGCGCGTGGCCAGCGGGCGG
>JALORF010000229.1 GCA_025459195.1 Beijerinckiaceae bacterium | reverse complement strand
TGTCAGCACCCGTGCCGCCATCGATGCGGTCAGCGCCACCAAGACCGGAGAGGGAATCATTGCCGCCGAAGCCGAAGATGTCATCGGCGCCTTCTGTGCCGACGAGAGTGTTGTTGAATTCATCGCCGTTGATCGGAGGCATGGATGGAATTCCTGACAAATATCAATTTCTGGTTTGATACCGGTTATGCACGATCACTGGACATCTGCAACGTGATGCCGGACTGCATCGCCAATTGTTGCGAGCGCAACCATCTGGATCTGATTCACAAAAGGAAATCCAGAGATGCACAATCATGCATATAAATTTAAACATCATATATTGTTTATTTAACATCAATCATTGTCATCGTATAGAACATGTATTTGTTTTTGTTGTTGCTATGAATATTGATTGATGCCATCTCAATATGAAAATCACTCTATTCTGAATGCGCCAAACGTCGCGAATGCGTCGTGGTAGCGCTTTTGTCCAGACATGTTCATGCCAACCTTCCGCAGGGCATCTGGAGGCAGGGCTTGGCAGCAGCGTGTCGGATCGCCGCAGCGCGCCCGTGAAGGCTCAATCGTTCATTGTTGCCGGATCGGTCTGGTCCGCCCGCCGGCCCTTGCCTGGCCGGGTGATACCAGTGGTCATGATCTGTGACCCATCACAGATCATGACATCCCCCGCATGAGCCCGGGCGCTCAAGCGCGCGTGCCAACGGTCAAGGCCGATGACCGATGGTTGGGTGCTCTACCCCTGTTCAAGCACTTGCCCGAAGCCGATGAGATGGTCATCGAGATCAAGGACACCGAACTCCAGCACGCCATAGGGCTGGAGGCAGGGCTCATAGTCGAAGATGGCACCGCGCGCCCGCAGGGTCTCGCATTCCGCCCTTGCATCATCGACCCAGAAATAGGCGTCGAACAGGCTTTCGCGCTCCTGCCGCCTCGGGATGACGGGGCTTGTGCTGGCCCCCAGCATGACGAAGGCCGGGCCACGCTTGAGGATGGCGAAGCTGGGCGGATCGCCAAAGCTGTTGTCGATCGAGAAGCCCAGGACATCTCGCCAGTGCCCCATCGCTGCGACGACATCGCGCGTCAGCAGGATCGAGGCCTGTGCGACGATCCGGCCTGTCATGCAGCGCCGCCATCGCGGGTCTTGAGGTAGGCCGCGCCGCAAGCCTTGGCCAGTTCACGCACCCTCAGGATATAGCCCTGCCGCTCGGTCACAGAGATCACGCCGCGCGCGTCGAGCAGGTTGAAGACGTGGCTGGCCTTGATGCACTGGTCATAGGCGGGCAGGGCCAGCTTGTGGTGGTTGTCGTTCGAGCCCGGTGCAGGCTCACCGGCCGCCAGATAGGACTGGCATGCGGCCTCGGCATCCTTGAACTGCCGGAACAGCATCTCGGTGTCGGCATGCTCGAAATTGTGGCGCGAGTATTCCTGCTCGGCCTGAAGGAAGACATCACCATAGGTGACCTTGTCCGCCCCTTCGAGGCCGTTGAAGTTGAGATCATAGACGTTCTCGACGCCCTGGACATACATGGCGAGACGTTCCAGCCCGTAGGTCAGTTCGCCTGCCACGGGCGCGCATTCGACGCCCGCCACCTGCTGGAAATAGGTGAACTGGCTGACCTCCATGCCGTCGCACCAGCATTCCCAGCCAAGACCCCAGGCCCCGAGCGTGGGGCTCTCCCAGTCATCCTCGACGAAGCGCACATCGTGCAGATTGAGATCGACGCCGATGGCGGCAAGGCTATCGAGATAGAGTTGCTGCAGGTCCGGCGGGCTCGGCTTCAGGATGACCTGGAACTGGTAATAGTGCTGAAGGCGGTTGGGGTTTTCGCCATAGCGGCCATCCTTCGGGCGGCGAGAGGGCTGCACATAGGCGGCTTTCCATGGTTTCGGACCCAGCGCCCGCAGCGTCGTGGCGGGGTGAAACGTGCCGGCACCGACCTCCATGTCGTAGGGCTGGAGAATGACGCAGCCGCGGTCGGCCCAAAACTGCTGGAGAGTCAGCAGAAGGCCCTGAAACGAGCGGGTGGGATCGAGAGAAGCGGTGCGCGGCTGGCTGGCGGAGACTGTCATCGCAAAATCGCCTTGGGTGAACACGCGGTGTTTGGCCTGCCGGCAGGGGGCAGGTCAAGCGAGGCCTTGATTCAGCGTGCCGCGTCGCGGCTGCACCCGCGCAAACGATGCTGCAAAAAAACATCCCTGCGTTGAACCGGAGCGCGCTCGCCTGCGACCCATGGGCAGGACCAGACATGCTGATCCGTCACAACAGGAGATTCCCATGACGTTCTTCAAGACATCCAAGGCAGCTTTCGTGGTTGCCGCCCTGATGGCTACCGGCACCTTTGCCGGCACCTCGCTGATGCTGGCCGAACCCGCTGCCGCGCAGGCGGCGGCCGGCGGCGGACGCGGGGGCGGCGGTGGTGGTGGTGGCGGCGGTGCCGGACCCGGTGGCGCACCCTCGGGATCAGACGGGGGGTCGAGCGAACTCTATGCCATCATGGTGCCGCCCGGCGCGGCCAAGCCGAACTGCATTACCGCAAACTGCCGCCGGCCTGCCCCGGTCCGGATCGTCGCCCGGCCGCCGCTTCCGAACTGCGACGGTGGCATCTTGCGGAACGCACGCAGCCAGGCCGAATGGCACGCCCTGCGTGAGTGCAACCGCAGGCCGTTCTGATCTGCCGGTCTGAAAGCCCAGCCCGATCCTCAGATGCCGCCCTTCACCCCGAAGGGCGGCACCATCTCGTCGGGCACGAAGAAGTCCGGCGCCAATGGCTTCGAGGGGTCCACGCGGTAGGGCAGGAAATCGGTGACGCCTTCGCTGGCGAGAAAGCTGTCATCGATCAGGAACTGTCCGGTGAAGGCGCGGGCGCTCTTGCAGAAGATGGCATGGGCTGCATCGGCCATGATCTCGGGTGTCCTGCTCATGGCCATGAGCTGGTCGCCGACCACATATTTGATCGCGCTGGTGGCTATCGTGGTGCGCGGCCAGAGGGCATTGACGGCAATGCCATCGCGCCGGAATTCGCCGGCGAAGCCAAGCACGCACATGCTCATGCCATACTTTGCCATCGTGTAGGCCACATGGGGGCTGAACCATTTTTCCTTCATGTCGAGCGGCGGCGAGAGCATCAGCACATGCGGGTTGG
>JALORF010000228.1 GCA_025459195.1 Beijerinckiaceae bacterium | reverse complement strand
ATCCTGAAGGAATATCACGTCGACCGGAAGGTCCCGTATTTCCAGGACTATGTGCGCCAGTACACTGACATGCCGATGCTGGTCAGGCTCGACAAGCAGGGCGACAGCCTCGTGCCCGGCCGCTTCCTGCGCGCATCCGATTTCGACAAGACGCTTGGCGAGGCCAACAACCCGGAATGGAAGACCGTCGCCTATGACGAGACCTCCGGCAAGATCGTGGCCCCCAAGGGCACGATCGGCTTTCGCTGGGGCGAAAGCGGCAAGTGGAACCTGGAAGAGCAGGAATCGGGCGGCAAGGACACCAAGCTGCGTCTGTCGCTCGCCGACATCAAGGATGATCTGGCGGACGTTGCCTTCCCCTATTTCGGCAACATTCCGACGCCGCACTTCACCCACACCGACCATGGCAGCGTGCTCAAGCGCCGCATTCCGGTGAAGAAGCTCAAGCTCGCCGATGGCGAAGCTCTGGTGGCCTCGGTGCATGACCTGTTCCTCGCCAACTACGGTGTCGACTGCGGCCATGGCGGCGAGAACATCGCACGCTCCCTGGCAGACGATGTGCCCTACACACCTGCGTGGGCCGAGAAGATCACCGGCGTCTCCGCCGACAAGATCATCCAGGTGGCGCGCGAGTTCGCGACCAACGCCGAGAAGACCAATGGCCGCTCGATGATCATCATCGGTGCTGCCATGAACCACTGGTTCCATGCCGACATGAACTATCGCGGCGTGATGAACATGCTGATCATGTGCGGCTGCATCGGCCAGTCCGGCGGCGGCTGGGCGCACTATGTCGGCCAGGAAAAGCTCCGGCCGCAGGCCGGCTGGGCGCCGCTGGCCTTCGCCCTCGACTGGGGCCGCCCGCCACGCCACCAGAACTCGACCTCGGCCTTCTATGCCCACACCGACCAGTGGCGCTACGAGACCATCAATGTCGGCGATCTGGTTTCACCGACCGCGCCCAAGGGCCCCGGTGCCGAGGGCTCATGGGATGGCGCGATCATCGACTACAACATCCGCTCAGAGCGCATGGGCTGGCTGCCCTCAGCACCGCAGCTTGAGACCAACCCGCTGCAAGTGGCCAGGGATGCCGCCGCCGCAGGCATGGAGGCCAAGGACTACGTGGCGAAATCGCTCAAGGACGGCTCGCTGAAGATGTCCTGCGAAGACCCGGACAATCCGAAGAACTGGCCGCGCAATCTCTTCGTCTGGCGCTCGAACCTGCTTGGCTCGTCCGGCAAGGGGCACGAGTACTTCCTCAAGCACCTGCTCGGCACCACCCATGGCGTGCTCGGCAAGGATCTGGGCCAGGAAGGCAAGGCCAAGCCGCACGAGGCCGTCTGGCACGAGCATGCGCCGGAAGGAAAGCTCGACCTCCTGGTCACGCTCGACTTCCGCATGTCGACCACCTGCGTCTACTCCGACATCGTGCTGCCCACAGCCACCTGGTATGAGAAGAACGACCTCAACACCTCCGACATGCATCCGTTCATCCATCCGCTGACCAACGCGGTGGACCCGGTCTGGGAGGCGCGGTCCGACTGGGAAATCTACAAGGCCATCGCCAAGGCTTTCTCGAAGGTCGCGCCGGAAGTGCTCGGCGTCGAGAAGGATGTGGTGCTGAACCCGATCAAGCACGACAGTCCCAACGAGATCGCCCAGCCCTTCGATCCGCGCGACTGGAAGAAGGGCGAATGCGAGCCCATCCCCGGCAAGACCATGCCGACGGTCGCGGTCGTGGAACGTGACTATCCCCACATCTACGAGCGCTTCACCGCCATCGGCCCGCTGATGGATTCGATCGGCAACGGCATCAAGGGCATGGCCTGGAAGACGGGCCATGAAATCCAGCACCTCAAGGAACTCAACGGTGTCCACACCGAGGGAGCCAACAAGGGTCTGGCCAAAATCGTCACCGACATCGACGCCACCGAGATGATCCTGATGATGGCGCCCGAGACCAATGGCGAGGTCGCCGTGAAGGCCTGGGAGGCACTGGGCAAGACCACGGGCCGCGAGCACGCCCACCTGGCTTTGCCCAAGGAGGACGAGAAGATCCGCTTCCGCGACGTGGTGAGCCAGCCGCGCAAGATCATCTCGGCACCGACCTGGTCGGGGCTGGAAAGCGAGAAGGTCTGCTACAATGCCGGCTACACCAACGTCCACGAACTGATCCCGTGGCGGACCCTGACGGGCCGGCAGCAGCTCTACCAGGATCACCTCTGGATGCGGGCTTTCGGCGCGGCGCTCTGCGTCTATCGCCCGCCGGTCGACCTGCGCACCATCAAGCCGGTGATCGACCTCAAGCCCAACGGCGAAAAGCAGGTGGTGCTGAACTTCATCACGCCGCACCAGAAATGGGGCATCCACTCCACCTACACCGACAACCTCTTGATGCTCACGCTCTCGCGCGGCGGGCCGATCGTCTGGCTGTCGGAAGATGACGCGAAGGAGGCCGGCATCGTCGATAACGACTGGGTCGAAGCCTACAACGCGAACGGCGCGCTGGTCGCCCGCGCGGTTGTTTCCCAGCGCATGAAGAACGGCACGCTGTTCATGTATCACGCGCAGGAGAAGATCGTGAACGTGCCCGGCTCCGAGATGACCGGCAACCGCGGCGGCATCCACAATTCGGTCACCCGCGCGGTGCTGAACCCCACGCACATGATCGGCGGCTACGTCCAGTTGGCCTACGATTTCAACTACTACGGCACCATCGGCACCAACCGCGACGAGTTCGTGGTGGTCCGCAAGGTGAAGACCGTGGACTGGCTCGAACGGCCGCTGAACCGGCCTGAACTCGCGGCCAATCCCGCCCAGGCAACCAAGCTCACCGCAGCCGAGTGATCAGGAGCAACCCACATGAAAATCCGCGCTCAAATTGCGATGGTTCTGAACCTCGACAAGTGCATCGGCTGTCACACCTGCTCGGTGACCTGCAAGAACGTCTGGACCAACCGTGAAGGCATGGAATACGCCTGGTTCAACAACGTCGAGACCAAGCCCGGCATCGGTTATCCCAAGGATTGGGAGAACCAGACCAAATGGAAGGGTGGCTGGAAGCGCAAGGCCAACGGCAAAATCGAACCCCGGATTGGTGGAAAGTGGCGCATCCTCGCCAACATCTTCGCCAATCCCGACCTGCCGGAGATCGACGACTA
>JALORF010000007.1 GCA_025459195.1 Beijerinckiaceae bacterium | reverse complement strand
GCATTGAAATGCGGGCTGTCCTCCAGCACCAGAACCGTGGCCTGCACGGCATCGAGCGCTGGCCCGCCAGCGGCGAGCACGGCCCAGCCCGCCTTCAGCGCCTCGGCGATGTGGGACCGGCTCTCCGCCCACTCGGCCTCGGACATGAGGCTGCGGTCCAGTGTTCCGCAGCCTCCGTGAAGTCCGAGCGCGGTTCCAGCCGGCCCTGTTCCCATCGCTCAGCGGGCCGGCTTGATGTTCATGGCCAGCGTATCCTCGTCGACGCGGGCCTTGATCGTCACCTTGTCCTTCTGCATCGCCCAGGCCGAGCCCACCGCCACGATCGGCAGGCGCTGGCGGTCCTTTTCGACGAGCGCGTTGGCATCTTCCAGCAGCTTGCGGCGCTTGGCCTCATCCATCTCGACCGCAGCATCCTGGAGCAGCTTGTCCATCACCGGGTTCTTGTAGCCCAGCACGTTGAAGGCCCCCATGCGCTTGTCCCGATCATTGGAATGGGCCAGCGAGGACAGCGTATAATGCGCTTCCCCGGTGAGCGTGCCCCAGCCGGACATCGAGAACGAGAACTCACCGCGCGTGCGGGCCGGGAAGAACACCGCCGCCGGCTGCGCATTGGCCTGCACGTCGATGCCGATCCCCGCCAGCATCTGGGCGATGCCAGTGCCGACCTGCCGGTCACCCGGAAGCCTGTCCTGCGTGAACGAGAACTGCGTCCTGAAGCCGTTCGGATAGCCGGCATCCGCCAGGAGCTTTCGCGCTGCGGCAGGGTCATGCCGGCGTGGGGGGAGCGCCTTGTTGAAGCCGAAGATCGACGGCGTCACCATCTGGTTCACGGGCACGCCGAGGCCTTCCATCGCCACTTCGGCGAGTGCCTTGCGGTCGATGGCCAGATCGATGGCCTCGCGCACGCGCAGATCGAGGAACGGGTTGGCCGGCAGCGCCGAGCCATCCTTGGCCGTGGTGTTGAGCGCCTTCTCGCGCATGTCGAGCTCGACGTTGAAGACGTAAACCGTGTCGATGGTCTGCACACTGAGCTTGGGATCGCGCTTGAGCGAAGCCACGTCGGTGGCCGGAACGCGGGTGATCAGGTCAAGCTGGCCGGCCTTGAGCTGGGCCACGCGCGCCGCGTCATTGGCGATTTCCTTGCGCACATGCCGTGCCCAGGGCTCTTTCGGCCCCCAGAATCCGTCGAACCGGTCGAGCACCAGATCGCCCTTGGGCTGCCATGAGACATACTTGTATGGCCCGGTGCCGATGGCGGCCTTGCCGGTGTTGAAGGCCTCGTTGGCGGTTTCCTTGGTCAGCCCGGCTGCCGCCTTGGACGAGACGATGAACAGGCGGATGAAATCGTTCGGCAGGATCGGCGCCGGCCCGTCCGTGACGATATGCACGGTGTGCGGATCGACGATCTTCACCTCCTTGACCCGCCGCACATAGATCGTGGTCGGGTTCGGGCCGGAGACGGTCGGGATCCGCTCGATCGAGAACTTCACGTCCTCGGCGGTGAAATCCGAGCCATCGTGGAACTTCACGCCCTTGCGCAGCTTGAATTCCCAGGTCGTGTCATTGATCGGCTTCCAGCTTTCGGCCAGGCGCGGCTCGATCTCGAGCCCGTCGCCAGACCACGTCAGCGTGTCGAACACATGCTTGAGCGCCTCGGCATGGGTGCCACTGGCGGTGAAGTGCGGATCGATGGAATCAGGGCCGCCACGCACGCCGATGGTCAGCGTCTGGGCGGAGGCGGTGGACGCGAAGGTCAGGCCAAGTGGTGCCGACAGCGCAGTGGCGCAGGCCAGCGCGAGCATGAGGGAGCGTCGTGACGAAGGGTGAGACAAGCGCATGGGAACCTCCCGATCCAGGCAGCCCGTAGCCCTCGTGGCACAGGCCCGAAGCCGCATTGAAGGCGCAAGTTTCATGACAGTCAATTCCTTGTGGAACTAATTTTTGCCGATATACTCGCCACCAACTCACATAAGGTTCGTGATGGAACAGCCTGACGCCCTCCCCGGCCGTGCCTATGCCGGCTCTGTTCTCGTTGGCCATGGCGCTGCGACCGAAGCCGGGATCGGCGCGGAGATGCTGGCGCGTCAGCGGCTGGATTCGTTCACCCATGCGCGGCTGTGGAAGAACCCTTGCGGCTTTGCCGCGCGCTTCAACTATCTGGCCTTGCGCTACAATCAGCCGCTCTATGGCTGGGTGGCGGAGCGCTTCGGCCTCGCCCGCATCGAGTTCGTGGTGATCTACAGCCTTGCCTTGCAGGATGGCATCACCGCCAGCGAGATCGCCTCGTCGACCGCCTTCCCGAAAAACACGCTGAGCCGAGCGGTCAACCGGCTGATCCGCATCGGGCTGGTGCTGCGCCGCACCGACATGATCGACCGCCGCCAGCAGTTCCTGTCGCTGACGCCGGCAGGCCGCGCCATCTTCGAGGAAGCCTTGCCGCGCTTCGTGGCGCTCGAAGCCGAAATGCTCGCACCGCTCAGTCTTGTCGAGCGCGAGACCCTGTCCGCCCTGATGGCCAAGGTCGTGCTGGCCATGTTCCACGGCGACAGCGAAACACCCCGCAACGGAGACTGAGACCATGCGCATCGCCGAGATGAACTGGATGCAGGTCGAGGCCCGGGCGAAAGCAGATGGGCGCGCCGTGCTGCCCGTGGGCTCCACCGAGCAGCATGCCCACCTGAGCCTGTGCGTCGATGCGATCCTGGCCGAGCGGGTGGCGCTCGATGCGGTGGCCGGCACCGGCATTCCCGTCTTTCCGGTCCTGAACTACGGGCTGACCCCCAGCTTCGTCGATTATCCGGGCACGGTCACGCTGAGGCTGTCGACCCTGTGCGCCCTGATCAGCGATGTGCTCGATGGCATGGTGCGCTCCGGTTTTGATCGCATCACCATCGTCAACGGCCACGGCGGCAATTCACCGGCCCACGGTGCCGTGCTCGAATGGCTGGACCGCAACCGCGGCATTCAGGTCAAATGGCACAACTGGTGGAGTGCGCCGGCCACGATGGCCCATGTCCAGCGCATCGACCCCATCGCCAGCCATGCCTCGTGGATGGAAAACTTTCCGTGGACGCGACTCGGCAACATCGCCATGCCGGCCACCCAGAAGCCGATGCTGGATCTGGGTCGCTTCCAGCAGCTTGATCCCGGTGCCAAGAAGGCCATGCTCGGTGATGGCAACTATGGCGGGCTTTACCAGCGCGCCGACGAGGAGATGCTGGCCATCTGGCAGACCGCCGTGACGGAAACCCGTGCCCTGATCACGGAGGGATGGGCATGAGCCCGGCCAGGGCTGCAACCCGCCCCGGCAAGCGGATGATGCCATGCTAGGCTTCATCATCCAGCGCGTGCTTCAGGCCTTCGTGGTCATGCTGGTGATTTCGGCGCTGGTGTTCACGGGCGTCTATGCGGTTGGCAACCCGATCGACGTGCTGATCTCGCCCGATGCGACACAACTCATCCGCGAACAGACGATCCGCGCCTACGGGCTCGATCAGCCCTTGTGGAAACAATATCTCGATTTTCTCGGCCGGCTGGTGCGCGGCGATTTCGGGCGCTCCTTCGTCTATAACATGCCGGTGCTCGACCTGATCTTCTCGCGGCTGCCAGCAACGCTGGAACTCACGCTGGCCGCAGTGATCGGCGCGACCGCGCTGGGCGTGCCACTGGGCATGTATGCCGGCTACAGGCCCGACAGCGCCGCTTCGAAAGCCATCATGGCGATCTCGATCCTGGGCTTTTCGGTGCCGACCTTCTGGATCGGGCTGGTGCTGATCTTCACCTTTGCGGTCTCGCTGGGCTGGCTGCCGGCAGGCAATCGCGGCGATACGGCCTCCCTTTTCGGCATCCAGTGGAGCTTTCTGACCTGGAACGGGTTGACGCACCTGTTCTTGCCGGCGCTGAACCTGTCGCTGTTCAAGTTCGCCCTGATGGTCAGGCTCGCCCGCGCCGGCACCCGCGAGGTGATGCTCACCGACACCGTGAAGTTCGCGCGCGCTGCTGGCCTGAGCGAGGGCACCATCCTCCTGCGCCATGTGCTGCGCCTGATCGCCATTCCCATCGTCACGGTGTTCGGCCTCGAATTCGGCTCGACCCTCGCCTTCGCCGTCGTCACCGAAACGATCTTCTCGTGGCCCGGCGTCGGCAAGCTGATCATCGATTCGATCTCGACGCTCGACCGGCCGGTCATGGTCGCCTACCTGATGCTGGTGGCGTTCTTCTTCATCATGATCAACCTGAGCGTCGACGTGGCCTATGCCGCGCTTGATCCGCGCCTTCGGACCCGGAGGGCGGCATGACCGAAGCCGCAACGCCACTGGCCCGGTTCTGGGGCGAGTTCCGCAACAACACGGTGGCCGTGATCGCGCTCGGCGTGGTCATCGCGATCAGCGCGCTGGCCATTGCAGCCCCGCTGATCTCGCCGCAGAACCCTTATGATCTGGCCAATCTGGTGCTGATGGATGCGCGCCGGCCACCTGGCTTTGTCGGCTCGAAGGGCTTCACGCACTGGCTTGGAACGGATGCGCAGGGCCGCGACCTGCTCTCGGCCATCCTCTATGGCCTGCGCATCTCGATCCAGATCGGCCTGATTGCCGGGGCCATCGCCTTTGCGCTTGGGGCGACGCTGGGCGCTTTCGCTGCCTTCTTCGGTGGCCGCATTGAGGCGCTGATCATGCGCATCATCGATCTCCAGCTTTCTTTTCCCGCGATCCTGCTGGCTCTGGTGCTGGCGGCCTTGCTGGGACAGGGCAAATGGCCGCTCATCGCGGCTCTGGTGACGGCACAATACGCCTATTTCGCCCGCACCGCTCACGGCGCTGCATCGGCGGAGCGCTCGAAGGATTATGTCGATGCCGCGCTCTCCACGCCGCTGGCGGCACGGCGCGTCGTGTTCCGTCATATCCTGCCCAATTGCCTGCCGCCGCTGATCGTGGTCGCGACCGTGCAGGTCGCCAACTCGATCGCGCTGGAAGCGACCTTGTCTTTCCTCGGACTTGGCCTGCCGGTCACCGAGCCATCGCTCGGCATGCTGATTGCCAACGGCTTCCAGTACATGCTCTCCGGGCGCTACTGGATCTCGATCTATCCGGGAGTGGCGCTGATCGTGCTGATCGTTGCCATCAATCTGGTCGGCGACCAGGTTCGCGACCAGCTCAATCCGAGGCTGAAGCGATGAGCCCGGTCCTGCTCGATGTCAGCGGCCTGACCACGCGCTTCGCCACGCGGGCGGGCTCGCTCAATGCGGTCGAGGATGTCTCCTTCACGGTGGCGGAAGGCGAGATCGTCGGGCTCGTGGGCGAGTCAGGATCTGGCAAGAGTGTCACCGGCTTCTCGATCCTCGGGTTGATCGATCCGCCCGGCCGCATCGTCTCGGGCTCGGTGAAGCTCAATGGCCGCGAACTGGTCGGCCTCTCCCATGCCGAACTGCGCTCGATGCGCGGGCGCGAGATCGCCATGGTGTTCCAGGACCCGTCGGCCACGCTCAATCCTGTGCTGACCATCGAAACCCAGATGCGGCTGGCCATCGCCGCCCATGAGAACCTTGGTGATGCGGCGGCGCGCGCGCGCTGCATCGAGGTGCTGGGTGCGGTCGGCATCCCCGATGCTGCGCGGCGCATCGAGGCCTATCCCCATCAGTTCTCCGGCGGCATGCGCCAGCGCGTCGCCATCGCCATCGCCCTGCTCAACCGCCCGAAGCTGATCATCTGCGACGAGCCGACCACCGCGCTCGATGTCTCGATCCAGGCCCAGATCCTGACCGAGATGAAATCGCTGGCGGCGCGGCTGGGCACGGCGATGATCTGGATCAGCCATGATCTCGCCACCGTCTCCTCCGTCGCCTCGCGCATCCTCGTCATGTATGCGGGCCGGCTGATCGAGGCCGGACCGATGGCTCAGGTGCTGCGCCAGCCGCACCATCCCTACACGCGCGGCCTGCTCGGCTCCTTGCCGGGCATGGCACCCCCAGGGGAGGATCTCGTGCAGATCCCCGGCACCATGCCCTCGCTGATCGACCTGCCGAAGGGCTGTGCCTTCCAGCCCCGCTGCGGATTTGCCGATGCGCAGTGCGCGACCATGCCGGCCCTCAGCGCCGGGGCAGGCCGCCGTGTCAGGTGCCACCACCCGCTGGCCGCGGAGACCGTTCCATGATGGCGACCCAACCCGCAAAGCTGGTCGAGGTTGAGGCGGTGTCCAAGCGCTTCACGCCGCAGGTCAGCCTTGGTGACAGGCTGGCGGCGCTGCTCGGCAGCCCGGTGGAGACGCGGACGGTGCATGCCGTCGACCGGGTTTCGTTCGGCATCGAGGCCGGCGAGGTGCTTGGCCTTGTCGGCGAGTCAGGTTGTGGCAAGTCCACGCTGGGGCGGGTCATCGCCGGCATCCATCCGCCAAGCGAAGGGCGGGCCAGCATTGCCGGCGTCACTGTGATGGGCGATGGTCGCACGCCGCTCAAGCGAACGACCCGCATCCAGATGGTGTTCCAGGACCCGTTCGCTTCGCTCGACCCACGCGTGCGCATCGGTGAGACCATCAGCGAAGGCCCCCTCGCCCACGGCCTCGTCACGCGCGCTGATGCGCAGGATTATGTGACGCGCTGGCTGACAGCGGTCGGCCTGCCCGCCGAAGCCGCCGGACGCTTTCCCCATCAGTTCTCCGGCGGCCAGCGCCAGCGTGTCGCCATTGCCCGGGCCCTCGCCATGCAGCCCGATGTGCTGGTCTGCGACGAGCCGGTGGCTTCGCTGGATGTTTCGATCCAGGCGCAGATCATCAACCTGTTCCTCAAGCTCCGGCGCGAGCTTGGCCTGACCATGCTGTTCATCAGCCATGACCTCGGCGTCGTGCGCCATCTCTGCGACCGCGTGGCGATCATGTATCTGGGGCGAATTGTCGAGATCGGCCCGGCAGCGCAGATCTTCGCCACACCACGCCACCCCTACACCCGCGCCCTGCTCGACAGCGTGCCCAAGCTGGTCACGGGCCGTGACGAACTGGTGACCTTCAAGCCGATCCAGGGCGAACTGCCCTCCCCGCTGTCACCGCCGCCGGGCTGCCATTTCCACCAGCGCTGCCCGCGCGCGGAAGCGCGTTGCCGCTCGGAAGCCCCCGAACTGGCGGGCCGCCCGGATGCCGTGACCGGCCACGCCGTGGCCTGCCACTTTCCCCTTGCCGACGAGGCCTGAGACATGGACCAGCAACCCTGGGAATGGCCGGACGAGGAATGGCAACGCCGTGTCGGACAGGTCCGCGCCGGCCGCTCGCTGAAGCCGGCCACCTGGCCCGGCGGCGCACGCTCGGCCGTCGCGCTGTCCTTCGACAGCGACCATGACACCAACGAGTTGCGTGATGGCGGCATCTCGATCGGGCGCATGTCCTGGGGTCAATATGGCACGCGCGTCGGCATCCCGCGCATTCTCGACATCCTGAAGCGCGAGGCCATTCCCGCCTCGTTCTTCGTGCCGGCGGTCGCCGCCAAGCTCTACCCGGACGAACAGCGCCGCGTCATCGCCGAAGGGCACGAGATCGGCCTGCATGGCTGGATTCATGAGCTGAACTCGGTCCTGCCCGAAGCGGTCGAGCGCGACCTGCATTTCCGCGCCGCCGATGCCCTTGAGGCCATCACCGGCAGAAGGCCCGTCGGCATGCGCACGCCATCGTGGGACTTCTCGCCCGCGACCCTGAAAATCCAGCGGGAAATGGGCCTGATCTACGATAGCTCCCTGATGGCGGACGACGATCCTTACGAGTTGCTGGAAAACGGCGAGCCGACCGGCATCGTCGAGTTGCCAGTGGAATGGATCAGGGACGATGCGCCCTATTTCAACATGAACCGGTTTCAGGCGCTGAGGCCCTACACCCCGCCGCCCGCCGTGCTCGACATCTTCATCCGCGAGTTCGACCGGGCCCATGCGGAGGGAGGACTCTTCCTGCTGACCATGCACCCGCATGTCATCACCTACCGCTCGCGCATCTTCATCCTTGAGGACGTGATCCGCCACATCAAGGACAAGGCAGCCGGCAGCGGCGGCGTCTGGTTCGCCACCCATGAGCAGGTCGCGCGGCATGTCGGGCAGGGGCTAGGGGCCGGCTGAAATCAGCAGCGCAGCACGATCTTGGCAGCGGCGATGCGCCCCTCGTCAATGGCCGCAAAGGCAGCGGGTCCATCCGCCAGCGGGCGTTCCTCGAACCAGCCCAGCGCACCCAGTTGCCGCGCCGCCAGCGCCTTCACGGTGTCGACGAAATCGGTGGGCGTGTAGCAGTAGGAGCCCATCACCGTGACCTCCTGAAGGGTGATCTTGCGCACATCGAGCCCCTCCTGCCCGGGCAGCAGGCCGACATGCACGATGACCCCGCCAGGACGCACCATGGCCGAGGCAGCGCTGCGCGTGGCGACCGCACCCACCGCGTCGATCACCAGATCGACGCTGCTGTCGGCAACCACGCCCGGCACCAGCGGATCATAGGCCTCGAAGCCCTCATGCTGGCTGAGTGTGGCGCGGCGCATCGCGTTGGTTTCGCCCACGCGCACATCATGGGCACCGAAATGGCGGGCGACGAGCCCGGAGGCGAGCCCGATGGCCCCGCCGCCCAGCACCACGACCCTGGCCGAGGCGAGCGGCAGGTGCAGGCGCTCCATGCCGATCCGGACCGCATGCCAGGCCACGGCGACAGGCTCGGCCAGAGCCGCCGTGCTGATCGGCATGTCATCGGCAATCGCCACCACATTACGCTCGGGGATACGCACGAATTCGGCAAAGGCACCGGGCCGCGGCGGCATCGAGATGATCTGCCGTGTCGGGGACAGATGCCAGCGCCCCTCGATGGCATAGGGGCAGGCGGGATCGACCACGAGCGGGTTGATGGTGACGCGCTGGCCGGCACGGGGGCCTGAAACGATCCGCCCTGCGGCCTCATGGCCAAGGATCAGCGGTGGCGGCCTGCGGCTGTCGAAGCCGTGATAGGCATGCATGTCCGAGCCGCAGATGCCCACGGCTTCGACCCTGACCAGAACCTCGTCCGCCAGCGGCACGGGCTCCGGCTCGTCGCGGTGGACCATCTGGTTGGGTCCGAGATAGACGAGGGCTTTCATCAGCCTGTCCCCTTCATCGTGCCGTGAAGCCGCCATCGACGGCCAGCGTCTGGCCGGTGATGTAGGCCGATGCCTGCGATGCCAGAAAGACGGTGGCACCGGCCAGGTCTTCCAGTTCGCCATTGCGGCCGATCGCCGTCTGCGCCGCATTGCGCGCCGCGCGCTCGGGATCGCCGAACACCGGCGCGGTCAGCGGTGTCGGGAAAAAGCCGGGAGCGATGGCATTGCAGGTGACGCCATGCCGCGACCACTCCTCGGCGATGGCGCGGGTCAACTGCACGATCCCGCCTTTGCCAGCCCCGTAAGGTGCAGAATTCGGAAAGGCGCGTGTGCTTTGCAGGGAAGCAAGGTTGATGATGCGCCCGAAATTCTTCGCAGCCATCATGGGCGCCAGCGCCTGTGTCAGCAGGAACGGCGCACGCAGGTGCAGCGCCATGTGCAGGTCGAAAGCCTCCGCCGTGACCTCCATGAAAGGCTGCCGCAGGTTCACGCCGGCGGCGTTGACGAGGATATCCACGTCAAGATCGAACTGTTCCAGCCCTGCGGCGACCACACCGGCACAGTCCGCCCTTGCCAGATCAACCAGGATGCCCTTCGCCGCGACGTCGTCCCGGGCCAGCGCAACGATGGCGTCATCAGTCTCCGCTTCGCGGCGCGCCGCCAGCACGACACTGGCACCGGCAAGGCCGAGGGCTCGGGCCATGGCCAGTCCGATACCGCTGTTGCCGCCCGTGACGAGCGCCGTCCGGCCCGTCAGGTCGAACAGATGGCCAAGCCGGAAGACCATCAGACCTCCACCGGCACGCCAAGGTCGACATTCGTGCCGGGTGCATACTTGGCCATGCGCACATCGCTGGTGCGCGCGTGACCTTCCATGCCTTCCATGCGCGAGATGCGGGCCGAGACTGGTGCAAGCGCCTTGCAGGCCTCGCGGTCCATGCGCTGCCAGGTCAGCGGCTTGAGGAACTTGTGCACCGACAGACCAGCCGAATAGCGCGCCGCGAACTTGGTCGGCAGGATGTGGTTGGGGCCCGATACCTTGTCGCCGAAAGCCACGTTGGTTTCCTCGCCCAGAAACAGCGAACCATAGTTGGTGAGGTTGGCATGCCACCAGCCAAGATCGGAACAATGGACTTCCAGATGCTCGCAGGCATAGGCGTCCGACACCTCGACCATCTCCTCGCGCGTGTCGCACAGGATGATCTCGCCATAGTCGCGCCAGGCCGCGCCGGCTGCATCGCGGGCGGTGGGCGGCAGGGTCGCGATCAGTTCCGGCATCAGCCGCGCCACCTCATCCGCGATCCGGCGCGAAGAGGTGATCAGCCAGGCGGGGCTCTCGTGGCCATGCTCGGCCTGCCCGACCAGATCGGTGGCAACGATCAGCGCATCGGCGCTGTCGTCGGCGATGACCGCAACCTCCGAAGGGCCGGCAAAGACATCGATGCCGACCTTGCCGAACAGCATGCGCTTGGCTTCAGCCACGAACTTGTTGCCGGGCCCGACGATGATGTCGGCCTTCTTGCCGGTGAACAGCCCGAAGGTCATGGCGGCAATGGCCTGCACGCCGCCCAGGCACATGATGATGTCCGCACCCGCCACGGTCATGGCGTAGAGCACATGCGGATGAATGCCCTGGCCCTTGTAGGGGGCCGAGCAGGCCACCACGGTCTTGACGCCGGCCGCCTTGGCGGTCGCGACGGACATGTAGGCGGAGGCGATGTGGGCATAGCGGCCGGTCGGCACATAGCAGCCCGCCGTGTTGATCGGCACCAGCTTCTGCCCAAGCTGCAGGCCAGGCGTGATCTCGATGGAGAAATCCTGCGTCGAGGCGCGCTGCGCTTCGGCGAAGCGGCGCACCTGCGAAGCCGCCAGCGCGATGTCATCCTTCACGGACTGCGGAATGTCGGCGATGCGCGCCGCGATGGTCGCCTTGTCCATCACGATCTCGCCCGACCACTTGTCGAGCGACAGGGCATAGTCCCGCACCGCAGCCTCCCCCCTCGCCTCGATTGACGCCAGCATCTCGGTGACAACCTTGCGGGCGGTGTCCGTTTCGGTTTCCGGTGTCTTGCTGGCTTTTTTCAGGGTGGTGATGGCCATGATCGGCTCCTCGGCATGGGCAATGAATGGGTGCGCTGCGGGTGCGGTTTGCCGTCCCGCAGCGCGGTCTGCGTCACTTCTTGTCGAATTCGGTGGCGAAGGCGCGCAGCTTCGGATCAGCCGCGACGCGCTTCATGAACTCGTCGGTGATGTAGCTCTTCGGGTCCGGGTTGGCCGGGATGGTGCCGACATCGGTGATGAACTTGCCGATCTCGCTGAACCAGCCATCCACGGTCGAGCCGCTGGCGGCGCGGGCCATGATCTTGATCTGCTCGTCGAGCCCGAAGGTCGGACGCAGGGCAAATTCCTGATCCATGGCGCGCGGCGAGACCTCAAGGCCGCCCTGCTTGTAGAAATCGAGCGCCAGCGTGCGGGCTTCGGCCGGGTTGGCCTTGGCCCATGACCAGCCGCGCAGGAACACGGCGAGGAACTTGGCCACGTCGTCGGGGCGTTCCTTGGCAAAGTCTCCGCGCACGATCAGCGCACCGGGCACGATGGCATCGGCATCGGCACCCGAGCAGAGATACTTGGCGTTCGCCCGCTCTTCGAGCGTGTAGGTATTGGGAGCCCAGACCCCGGCGATGTCGCCATTGTTCGAGGTCAGCGCCGTGATGATCTGCGCCTGGCCGAGGTTGACGAACTGCATGTCGTTGGCGGCAAGACCCATCTTCACGAGGCACTTGCGGGAGGCGTAGTCCACGGTCGAGTTGGTGGTGAGCAGCAGCCGCTGGCCCTTGAGGGATTGCGGGTTGGCCTTGATCGCGTCGAACTTGTCGCCGCGCACCATCATCGCATTGGTCTTGGACTCGTCATTGGTGATGCCGATGGTGACGATGTTGAAGCGCACGGCACCGAGCACCGCCGGCACCGAGCCGGTTCCGCCCACATCCCAGGACTTGGAGGGCGCTGCCGCGATCTGCGGCGCGCCTGCCGGGAAGGTGCTGAAGTTGGGGGTGAGGCCGACATCCTTCCACCAGCCCTTGACATTGGCATAATGGAACGGCAGCGCCCAGTAGAGCGAGGGCTGGTAGCTGACCCCGATCGGTGTCTGGGCCTGGCTTGTGCCCGGATGCGCAGCAATCAGTGTGGCGCCCAGCGCCAGTCCGGCAAGAAGTTTCTTCATGGTTTCTCTCCCTTGGTTGTCACGATGCGGCCTTGAGCGGGTTGTCCCGCCCGGTTGAACCAGCCTCCGCGCGGGCGCAGATGACGGTTTCGAGTGCCTCCACAACGATGGCGGCGATCAGGTCGCACTCTTCGTCGCTCAGCGAAACGGGGGTGCGGATGTCGCACAGGGTGTCCAGAACGGCGTGGGTGGCCGCAAGGGCACCCTGCTCGCCGGCATAGGTCCAGTGACGTGGCGCACTGGTGAACCCGGCCTGCTCGGCAGCACCGAACCATTTGATCGGCAGCCCGCGCGCCTTGGCCCCGGCCAGGAAGGCTTCCATCTCGGCCCGGTCGAGACCCTTGGCGGAGAACTGGACCGATGTCGCCGAATAGACCTGCCCACCATCGCGCGGCGGCACCCGCACATGCTGCGAGCGCGCGAGCCCGGCAGCGATGCGGTCATGGATCGCGTTCCAGCGCGCGGCGCGGCGCGGCAACTCAGCCAGTTGCGGGCGCAGGATCGCGGCCGCCAGCGCGGACATGCGCATGCTGAAATTCGCGGCACTCCCGCTGGCAGCCGCCAGCGCCGCCGCTCCGGGGCTGCTGAGGTGCTGGCCATGCAGCATGTAGGAGCCCGAATGCAGGATGGCACGCGCCGCCATGGCAGGATCATCGAGGACCAGAAAGCCGCCCTCGCCCGCATTGAGATGCTTGTAGGTCTGGGCGCTGAACGCCGCAGCCTGCCCGAAAGTGCCGATGGTCCGGCCCTTCCAGGTGGCGCACATGGCGTGGGCGCAATCCTCGATCAGCAGAAGGCCAAGCTCGGCGCAGGCCCGCGCCACGGCATCCATGTCGGCGAGGTGGCCACGCATGTGCGACAGCAGCAGCACCCGCGCGCCGCTGGCCCTGGCCTTGGCGGCAAGGTCGACGACATCGATCACATAATCAGGCCCGATCTCGACGATCACCGGCCGGGCTGCGGCATGGACAATGGCACCGGGCACCGGTGCCAGCGTGAAGCCGTTGACCAGCACCGGATCGCCCGGCTCGACGCCGGCCACTTTCAGCGCCATGAACAGCGCCCCGCCACCCGAATTGACGGCCACGCAATAGCGCCGCCCGACGAAAGCGGCGAATTCCTGTTCCAGCAGCGAGACATCGAGTTGGTCCGCCCCCATCTCGCCATAACGGAACAGACGGCCCGAACGCATCAGCTCCACCGCACGGGCAATGCCCGCCTCGGGGATCGGCTCGGGCTCGGTCAGGTCACGGGTGAGGCGCGCGGGGGTTGCCATGTCAGATGCTCTGCGAGCCCTTTTCCTCGCGCAGCGACTTCCAGATATGGGTTCGCAGGTGAACGAAGGATTCGAGGTCCATGACATCCTCGATCTTCTGGAAGCGGTCCCAGTTCTCGGCCTGGCGGATCGAGCGGACATCGAGGATTTCCTTGATGCGGCCTGGCCTGCGCGTCATGATCGCGACCCGGTCGGCGAGATAGACCGCCTCTTCCACCGCATGCGTGATGAACAGCACGGTGCGCGGATTGACCCTGGCCAGCCGGACCAGTTCTTCCTGCATGACCACACGGGTCTGGGCATCGAGCGCACCGAACGGCTCGTCCATCAGCAGAACTTCAGGGTCGAGCACATAGGCGCGGGCGATCGCGACACGCTGCTGCATCCCGCCCGACAACTGGTGCGGAAAGGCATTGGCATGGGTTTCGAGATTCATCAGCTTGAGCGCGGCCTCGACGAGGGTGTTGCGCTCGCCGGAGGGCAGATTCTTGTTGCGCAGGCCCAGTTCGATGTTCTCGCGCACGGTCTTCCACGGGAACAGCGCGAACTGCTGGAACACCACCGCGCGGTCAGGCCCCGGCTCGGTCACGCGCTTGCCGCTGACGCTGATCACGCCGGCGGACGGGGCTTCGAAGCCCGCTACCATGCGCAGGCAAGTGGTCTTGCCGCAGCCGGACGGCCCGACAATGGCGACGAATTCCTTTTCGGCGATCTCGAGATTGATGTTGTCGAGCGCCTTCACGCCCGAACTGGACGGGCCGAACACCTTGTCGACATTCTGGAACAGGATCGAGCCCATGATGTTGCCCTTATGCCTCCAACCCGCGCCGGCGGCGCAACCAGGCCTCGCCCTGCCGGAGCAGGACATCGATGATCATGCCGACAATGCCGATGGCGATCATGCCGGTCATCACGGTGGCGGTCTGCACGCTGCCTTGCGCCTGCACCATCATGAAACCGACGCCTGCCGCCGCCACGATCAGTTCGGCGCCGACCAGCGATTGCCAGCCCAGGCCCGCCGACACCCTCAGGCCCGCCACGATGGATGGCACCGCAGCCGGCAGCAGGATTTCGATGATCATCCGGACATGGCCGGTGCCCAGCATGCGGGCCGCCTCGATCAGACGCGGCTCGACGAAGCGCGCCCCCCGATAGGCATTGATCAGGCAGGGCGGAAAAGCGCCGGCAAAGATGATCATCACCGGCCCGCCGATGCCCGTGCCGAACCACAGCGCCGCAAACGGCACCCAGGCGATCGGCGCGATGAAGCGCAAGCCGTCGAAGATCGGCGTGACGATGTCATCGAGCAGCCGGAACCATCCCATCAACAGGCCCAGCGGCACGCCGATGGCCGCCGCCAGCAACACGCCATAGGCGTAGCGCATGAAGCTGGAGCCCAGATGCTGCGGCAAGGTCGCGCCGGCGAAAGGCGAGGTCAGAAGCTGGATGAAGCGGCTCGCCACTTCTTGTGGCGGCGGCAGGAACTGGCGCGGCACGAGCCCGCTCATCGTCAGCCCGCTCCACAGGCCAAGGAAAAGCACAGTTCCGAGCAGGCCCCAGGCCACGGTTTCGCGCAAGGAGAGCGGCGTGTTCGTCATCGGCTCAATCCCGCGCTGCCATGTTCCAGGCCAGGGCGCGCCGCTCGACCATGGCGAGAAGCGCCGTGGTGGCCCAGCCGAGCAGGCCAACCGTGACCATGCCGACCAGGATCATGCCCGGATAAAGGTCCTGCTGGGCCATGTTGAGCACGAAGCCGACGCCGACCAGCGCACCTACCAGTTCGGCGGCGACCAGCGTGGTCCAGCTTGCCTGCAAGGACAGGCGCAGCCCCGTGAAGATCAGCGGCGAGGCAGCCGGCGCGATCACCTCGCGCACCATGCGCCAGCGCGGCGTGCCCAGCATCCGCGCGGCCTCGATCATCGGACGGTCGATGTTGCGCACGCCGGCGAAGGTGTTGATCACCGATGGCACAAAGGCGGAGAACCAGATAACCAGGATTTTCGCCCCATCGCCGAGACCGAGCCAGAGGATGGCGAGCGGGATCCACGCCAGTGGGGGGATCGGACGGATGACGAGGAAAACCGGATTGATCGCCGCCTCTGCCTTGCGGTTCCAGCCCATCCACAGGCCGAGCGGGATGCCTGTGGCAATCGCCACGGCAAAGCCCATCGCCACCAGCTTGAGGCTGTGCAGGGCATGGGTCATGAGCTGGCCGCCGGCATAGCCGCGCCCCCAGATCTGGGTGAGCGACAGCCAGAATTCGGCCGGCGAGGGAAAGCGCGCACCGCTGACGAGCCCGGTGATGGTGGTCAGCAGGAACCACAGCGCAATCAGCGCTGCCACAGTCCCGAGGCCGATCCAGCCACGCCGCCCGATCATCACGTTGTCCACCCTGATTGGAGACGGCCATCTTGAATGATAGCGCTTTCATGAAGCCTGTCAGGTTCCAAAACCACTGTCAAGCCGACGATCACCCGCCAAGTTCTTCAAAGCATGATCTTTTTTCTCGACAGACGATGAAAATATTTTCATACTCTGCCCATGTCGAAGCAGACCTCTCCGAAGCAGACCTCTCCGAAGCAGACCTCTCCGAAGCAGACCTCGCCCATGTCCAAGAGAGTGAAGGCCCGGCTGGTGGATGTGGCGCGCGATGCGGGCGTTTCGCCGGCCACGGTCTCACGCGCCATGGCGCAGCCGGACCTGCTGACAGCGGAAACCCTGGCCCGCGTGCATGACAGCGCCCGCAAGCTCGGTTATCGACCGGATGGCATGGCAAGGGCCCTCGCCTCCGGGCGCACCATGACCATCGGCGCGATCGTGCCGACACTGGACAGCACGATCTTCGCGCGGGCGCTCCAGGCCATGCAGTCGGCTCTGGCGCGCGAGGGCTACCAGTTGCTGGTGGCATCGCACGAGATGAACCCCGCCGCCGAGACCGAGGCCGTGCGCACGCTGCTGACCCGCGGCGTCGACGGGCTGATGCTGGTCGGGGCAGAACGCTCGCAGGATGCGGCGATGCTGCTGCGCTCAGCCGGCGTGCCGGTCGTTCTGAGCTGGGTCGGCACGCCCGAGTGCGCAGCGGTGACGGTCGACAACGAACTGGCCGGCCACCTCGCCGCCCGTCACCTGATCGGTCTCGGCCATCGTCGCATCGGGCTCGTGGTCGGCCACCTGCCCTTCAATGACCGGCAGCAGGCCCGCCTCGCCGGCGCACGCAAGGCCCTCAGCGAGGCCGGCCTCGATCTTCCCGGTGCGCTGGTCAGCGAACAAGGCCTGACCATGGCGGGCGGCCGGGCCGGCTGCGCTCGCCTGCTCGATCTCGGCGAGCCGCCCAGCGGCATCATCGGCGGCATCGACCTGTTCGCCATCGGCTGCATCCAGGAAGCCCAATCGCGCGGGATCGCCGTTCCCGAGGCCCTGTCGGTGGTCGGCATCGACGACATCGACATGTCGGCCCACATCGCGCCTGCCCTGACCACGGTGATGATCCCGACAGCGCGGATCGGCCAGATCTGCGCGGCGACCCTGCTGGCCGAGATCAAGGGCGAGCGACGCCACGAGCAGGTCGCGCTGCCGATCGAACTGGTCGTGCGCCAATCCACCGCACCGGCCCGGTAGCCCTGCCCCGGCCAGCGGCTGGAGCGGATGGTGGCAGAACGGCAAACCCTCCCGGAACCGGCACACAGCTTTCTTGACTCTCCATCCCTGCCTCTGGTTATATGGAACATATCATGAACATTTTGGCCGTATCCCATGCCTTCCTCACCCATGCCTTCCTCACCCATGCCGTCTGCCCTCATGCGCGAACCGGACCACCCGGCACCTGGTGCCCAGGCTCTTGCGCACGCCTTCTCGCTGGCGCGCGGCGCCTTGCACGAGGTCTATGCCGGCACGGAGGCTGACAGCCCGAGCCTGTCGGCCCTCGCCATGATGCTGGGCGAGGCAAGCACCGGGACGGACGGCAGGGTGCAGGCCGGGCAACAGGCAACGCTCTGGGTCAGGCACGAGGCGCTGGGCCGCGAGGTGGGGGAGCCGCATCCGGCGGGGCTCGCGGAACTGGGCTTCGACCCTGCAAGGCTGCTGCTGCTGCGGGCGCGGGATGCGCCGTCAGCCCTCCAGGCGGGGCTGGAAGGGGCACGCTGTGCGGCACTGGCTGCCGTGATTATCGAATTGAGGGGCGAGGCGAAGGCCTATGACCTGACCGCCAGCCGGCGTCTCGCCCTCGCGGCCAGGGCCTCGGGCGTGCCGGTCTTCATGGTGAGGGCCGCCGCTGCCCCCATGCCCAGCGCCGCAGAAACCCGCTGGCTCGCACGCGCCGCGCCATCGCGTGCGCTGGCCGCGAAAGCACCGGGCCACCCGGCTTTTCATCTCGTGCTGCTGCGCGCGCGCAACGGGCAGGACGGCCTGCAACATCATCTGGAATGGAACCGCGATGCCCAGCGCCTCGAAAGCCGCCTCCCCGGCCATGGAGAAACCGCACCCGCCCATCAACCCGGTGGCGAGCCTGCCGCGCCGCTATCTCGCGCTGTGGTTGCCATTCCTGTCCACCGACCGGGCCCGGCGCGCCATGAACCGCCCCCGCACAGGCGGGCCGGATGATCGGCCTTTCGTGCTGGTGGAGCAGGACCGGGGGGCCTTGCGCATCGCAGCCCTCGATCCGGCAGCCGCGCGTGGCGGTCTTCGCGCCGGCATGGCGCTTGCCGAGGCCCGCGCCCTCTGGCCAGACATCGAGACCGCACAGGCCGAGCCGGAGGCGGATGCAGCCCTGATGCGGCATCTGGCCGAGTTGTGCGACCTGTTCACGCCGCTTGTTGCCCTGCATGCGCGCGATGGCCTGATCCTCGATGTCACCGGCTGTGCGCACCTGTTCGGCGGGGAGCGGGAGATGGTCTGGCGCGTGCGCCGCAGGCTCGGCATGCTCGGGCTCGCCTCCTGCGCCGCGATTTCGGCAACGCCGCAGGCCGCCTGGGCACTGGCGCGCGACCGCCGCAACATCATCGTGGCGGCGGGCGATGAGGAGCAGGCCGCACGCACCTTGCCGCTCACGGCGCTCGAACAGGATGCGACCACGACGCTGGCACTGGGCCGCGCCGGTTTCCGGACCCTTGGCGATCTTGCCGACCGCCCCTCCGGCATGCTGACAGCCCGGTTCGGAGCCGGCCTTGCCGATGCCCTGCGGCGCATCCTGGGCCAGGAGGACATCCGCATCACGCCATTGCGGCCTGCGCCCGAGGTCATGGCCGAAAAGCACTTCGCCGCACCGCTCGGGCTGCTGGAGAGCCTGCTCACGGTGCTGGAGCGGCTGGCACAGGACATCATGGCAGCGCTGGAGAGGCGCGGTGCCGGCGGGCGCGCCTTCGAGGTCAGCGTCTTCCGCTCCGACGGGGCCGTGCGGCGCATCACGATCGAGACCGCGCAAGGCCTGCGCGAGGCTGCCGGCCTGATGCGCCTCGTGCGGCTGAAGCTGGAAGCCCTGTCCGATCCGCTCGATCCCGGGTTCGGCTTCGATGCCGTGCGCCTCGTGGTGATCCGCAGCGAGCCCATGGCCGAACGCCAGGCAGCGCTGGATGGCAACACCGAAGGTCAGACACAGGCGGGTGATGTCGCCTCCCTCGTCGATCGGCTCAGTGCCAGGTTTGGCCGCGAGAGCGTGCAACGCTTCGTGATGCGCGACACGCATGATCCGGTGCGGGCAGGCGGCAGCGTGCCCTTCCTGTCCAGCAAAACGGTCGCGCTCTCTGCGCCGCGCGAGCCCGACAAACCCGAACCTGGCCAGCCCCCGGCAAGGCCGCTCACCCTGTTCGAGCCACCCCAATGGATCGAGGCGCTGGCCGAGGTGCCGGACGGCCCGCCCCTGCGCTTTCGCTGGCGGCGCGTGCTGCATGAGGTGGCGCGCGCCGAAGGGCCGGAACGGATCGCGCCCGAGTGGTGGCGCTGCGGCAACGCCGCGCCCGCGACGCGGGATTATTACCGCATCGAGAATGCGCACGGCCATCGCTTCTGGGTCTTCCGCGAAGGCCTGTATGAGGACTCGCTCGCCCGTCCCCGCTGGTTCCTGCATGGGCTGTTCGCATGAGCGGCCAGCACACTGCCGGTTATGCCGAGCTTGCCTGCGCCAGCAACTTCTCGTTCCTGCGCGGGGCCTCACCGGCGGACCGGCTGGTCCTGACCTCGCTGCTGCTGGGCCATCGTGGCCTCGGCATTGCCGATCGCAACACGGTTGCCGGCGTGGTGCGGGCCTGGGCGGCCTTGCGGGAGTTGCGTGAGGGCGGCGCACTGCCGCCGCTCAAGCTGCGCGAGGGCTCCGGGCCCGGCGAGGTGCGCTTCGAGACCCAGGACCTGCCGCCAGCCCCTGCCGCGCTGGACGAGGTTGACGACACCGCCCTGCAAGCCCTGGTCCAGGCCCGGGCGCAGGCTTTCCGGCTCGTTACCGGCGCACGGCTCGCCTTTGCCGATGGCACGCCGGACATCATCGCCTACCCGGAAAACCGGGCCGGCTGGGGGCGGCTGTGCCGGCTGCTCACCCTGGGCAATCGCCGCGCGCGGAAGGGAGCCTGCGAGCTTGCGCTGGCTGACCTCATGGCCGATGCCCGCGATCTGCTGCTCATCGTGATGCCGGGCCGCGACAGGCGGGCTCTTCCCGCGCTGCTCGATCGTCTCGGCGCAGCGGCGCCGGGCGCACTCTGGCTTGGCACCAGCATGCCGCGCCGGGGCGATGACCGGCGCAGACTCGCGGAACTGGCCGGCATCGGCAAGGCGGCGCGCATCCCGTTGCTGGCCAGCAACGATGTGCTCTATGCCACCCCGGCACAGCGCGACCTTCAGGATGTGCTGACCTGCATCCGCGAGGGCCGCACGCTGGAGAATGCCGGACGCCTGCTGGAGATGAATGCCGAGCGCCACCTCAAGCCACCGGCCGAGATGCTCCGGCTGTTCGCCGACTGTCCTTCGGCCATTGCCGAGACGCAGCATCTTCTGGCCCGCATCGGGTTTGATCTGGGCCAGCTCCGTTACGAATATCCGGACGAGCCTGTCCCGCCAGGGCGCGACGCGCAGGGCTGGCTGGAAGAACTCACCTGGCGGCATGCCGCGATGCGCTATCCTGCCGGCATTCCGGACAAGGTCGAGCGCCTGCTCCATGCCGAACTGGCGCTGATCAGGAAGCTCGACTACGCCCGCTATTTCCTCACCATCCACGACATCGTGCGCGTGGCCAACGACATGGGCATCCTGTGCCAGGGGCGCGGCTCGGCCGCCAATTCGGCTGTGTGCTACGTGCTCGGCATCACCTGCGTCGATCCGGCCGAGCACAATGTGCTGTTCGCCCGCTTCATCTCGGAGGAGCGGCGCGAGCCGCCCGACATCGATGTCGATTTCGAGCATGAACGGCGCGAGGAGATCATCCAGCACATCTACGCGCGCTATGGCCGCGAGCGGGCCGGGCTGGCGGCCACCGTCATCCACTACCGCCCGAAAAGCGCCATCCGCGAGGCAGGCAAGGTGCTGGGGCTTTCGGAGGATGTGACCGCCGCCCTCTCCGGCACGCAGTGGGGCAGTTGGGGCTCGGACATCACCCGCAATCAGGTGAAGCAGGCGGGCCTTGATCCGGACAACCCGGCCATTGCGCGGGCTGTCGGCTTCGCCAGGCGGCTGATCGGCTTTCCCCGCCACCTGTCGCAGCATGTCGGCGGCTTCGTGCTCACGCGCGAGCGGCTCGACGAACTGGTCCCCGTCGGCAATGCCGCGATGGCGGACCGCACCTTCATCGAATGGGACAAGGATGACATCGATGCGCTCGGGCTGATGAAGGTCGATGTGCTGGCGCTCGGCATGCTGACCTGCATCCGCAAGGCCTTTGATCTGCTGAAAGACCATGACGGCATCGAGATCGGCCTCGCCGACGTGCCCCATGGCGATGCCGCGACCTACGAGATGCTCTGCCGGGGCGATTCCATCGGCGTGTTCCAGGTGGAGAGCCGCGCCCAGATCAACATGCTGCCACGCCTTCGCCCGCGCGAATTCTACGACCTTGTCATCCAGGTCGCCATTGTCCGGCCCGGCCCCATCCAGGGCAACATGGTGCATCCTTACCTGCGTCGTCGCTCCGGGCTTGAGCCGGTGAGTTTCCCGTCGCCCTCCCCCGAACATGGCCCGGCCGATGAGCTTCACACCGTGCTTGGCAAGACCAAAGGCGTGCCCCTGTTCCAGGAGCAGGCCATGCAGTTGGCCATGGTCGCGGCGAAGTTCACGGATGTGGAAGCCAACCAGCTCCGCCGCGCCATGGCGACGTTCCGCAATGTCGGCACCATCGGCCGTTTCGAGAGCCTGCTGGTCGGGCGCATGGTGGCGCGCGGCTATGCCCGCGATTTCGCGCAGAACTGCTTCGAGCAGATCAGGGGCTTCGGCTCCTATGGCTTTCCCGAGAGCCATGCGGCGAGCTTCGCCAAGCTGGTCTACATCTCGTCCTGGCTGAAATGCCACCATCCTGCGGTTTTCGCCGCCGCCTTGCTGAATTCCCAGCCGATGGGGTTTTACGCCCCCGCCCAGATCGTGCGCGATGCCCGCGAGCACGGGGTGGAGGTGCGCGCCGCCGACATCAACCACTCCTTCTGGGACAACACGCTGGAGCGCGATGCTGCCGGCCATCTCGCCCTGCGCCTGGGCCTGAGGCAGGTGGATGGCCTCCACGAGGCCGAGGCGGTGCGCCTGACAGCCCTGCGCGGGAGCGGCTTCGCAAGCATCGAGGACCTTGCCAGCCGTGCCGGCCTGCATGGCCGCCCGATGCGCGCGCTGGCCGATGCCGACGGCTTCCGCTCGATCGGGCTCGACCGCCGTGCCGCGCTCTGGCAGGTGCATCGCCTGCCGGGAGGGGAACCGTTGCCGCTTTTCGCCGCCTCCGCCACGCGCGAGCTGGGCGATGAGGCGGAGGCCCGCCTGCCAGCCATGGCTCTGGGCGAGCATGTCGCGACCGACTACCAGACCATGCGGCTGTCGCTGAAGGCGCACCCGATGGCACTGCTGCGCCCGCACTTCCAGCGCGAAGGGGTCTGCACCGCAGCCCAGACAGCGGCGCGCCGCGATGGCCGCTTCACGAAGATGGCCGGGCTGGTGCTGGTGCGCCAGCGGCCCGGCAAGGGCAACGCGCTTTTCATCACGCTGGAGGACGAGACCGGCATCACCAACTGCGTGCTCTGGGCGCGGCAGTTCGAGGCCCTGCGCCGCCCGGTGATGGCCGCACGGCTGATGCTGGTGGAAGGCCGCGTGCAGAGGAGCCCCGAAGGCGTGGTGCATCTCATGGCCAGCCACATCATCGACCGATCCGATGCACTCGCCCTGATGTGGGACAGCCACGGCACAGGCCCCGCCCTCACCCGCTCGCTGCTGGCACCGGCCGACGAGGGCGCGACGCTCGGCAGCGATGGCAATGGGCGCGATTCCCGCCACGCCATCATCCCGCCACCGCTGCATCTCGCGCCCGCCCCGCGCTCACGCCAACCGGCCCCGAACCCCAGACGCCAGGGCCACCCGCGAGATGTCCGCATCCTGCCGAAGAGCCGCGACTTCCATTAGCAGGCTGTTGAAAGGCGCAGGTCGTCATTGCGAGGAACGCAGCGAGGAAGCAATCCCGCACGCGCCGCGTCAGAAGGGCTATTCTCTGCGCCAATGGCCGCTGTTCCAGCGAGAAAGAGGCTGGATTGCTTCGCTACGCTCGCAATGACGAACCGGACGATGCGTTCTTCAACAGCCCGGTCGATCGAGGCGTTCGGCACGATCTTGCCGTCGTCCCGGCACGCATCCGTGCAGCCGGGCAAAGGCCGACATGAAGCCTGACGCCTCCGTTCACGGCACCGATCCCGGCACCTGACCGCCGGTTCGGCCATGAATGCTGGTCATGAGTGCTGATCATCAAAGGCAAACATGACGGAATGGACCCAGATCGGCTTGGTTGCGCCCGCCATGCCTTGCGCAAAGACCGTGTGCCGATCGTAGGGGATGTCGTCTGTGGGCCCATCCCGGAAGAAATCGCCCAGATGACGCTGCGCTTCCGACAGCAGGTAGAGCGCATGGCTCTCAAAGCACTCATGAGGCGTTGGCGTGTCGAGCGCGGCCTGCCTGAGTTCCGAGAGGTCGAGAACATAGGCCGGTGAATGCACCGACGATGTCGGATCGTCATCATTGACGGCCCAGGTGAGGACGAGCCTGGCCGCATCCCAGTCGATGCGGCCGATGATCAGGCCGTGCTCATAGGCTTCGAACTCGTCAGTCACCATTTGCCGATCTGGAGGCGGCATGTCACGGCCCAGATCGCTTTCCATCTGATCGATGAGCCTGTTGAGCCTGTCGCGCATCGCCATGAAAAGCGCGGTGTAAGGGCGGCGGATCGGGCAAGGCGCGCGGAACGATTCGCTCACGGAACACTCCTGATAACCTCAAACCGTTGCCGGCCCGCGCCGAGCCACTGCATGGCTCCGCATGGCCAATCAGGCCGGTCACCGACACAAGCATGATGAAGCACGCCCGGCATGTGCGCTACCGCACAGCCCCCTCGCCAGCACCGGAGCATCCATCGTTCCCGGGAAGGCTGTTCCGATTGCGGAAGAGGTTGCGCACCCGGCATCCCCGGCCATCCGGGATCACCGGTGCGCCCTCGCCGCACGCAATGACCTGGCCTGAAACGCGCCGGCCATCCGGCTTGAGGAGACGATCATGTCGCACGCTTCGAAAATTCGCCTGACCACCCTTGCCGCAGCCGCCATCATGGCCGTCATGGCCTCATCACCAGCCAGCGCCTATGCCGTGATCTGCAAGAGCGGCCAATATGACATCGACATGCGCGATGAAGCACAGCTCAAGGGCGCCTTCGGCACCAGCTACTGCACGTTCCGCCGGTTCCAGTATCGCTCCGATGCCGAGAATTTCGCGAAGAGCAACAACATGCAGCCTGGCAAGAAATGCTCCTGCCGGTGAGCCCGTCCTCGCGCGCGCAGGACGGCACAGCATGAGCCGGACACCGGAAATCGCGGAGGCCTACAGGCTGGCTGCAGAGATCCGGACTGCGCGCAAGGCGCAGTCCGGCAGCCGCAACGCCGAACGGCACTTCATCGCCTTCCTGCGCGGCCATCAGGCGGCACTTGAGCCGCAACTGACAGGCGAGCGCAGCCTGTTCGACGCCTTCCCGAGCAGTTGGCATGACATCCGGCTGCTCGCGGATTCAGGTCTCCAGTTCTATCTGGACCGGATCGAGGAATACTCGCTGGAAGGCTGGAGCGGTGATCAATTGCCGCCCGAGTTCTTCCTGATGCGCAACATCGTCACCGCCTTTCTCAGCGGCACGAATTTCGGGTCCATCGCCGGGGATTATGCATCCCTCACAAGGCTGGAAGAGCTGGTGGCCGAAGAGGTCTGGACACTGCGCCGTCTCGATGATCCGAGTGTCGCCGAAGCCCCCGCGATCAGGCGGATCACCATCAATGCCTGCGGGCTCGAGGTGTTTCCAAGGCAACTGTACAAGGCCACGACGCTCGAGGAACTGAGCATCAGCTATTGTCACAACGGCGAATACCTCATGTATCCGTTCTTCGCGATCCCCGCGGGCATCGCGCAGTTGACCCGGCTCAAGGTGCTGGGTCTCGCCGGCATCGGCATCACCAATCTGCCGCCCGACCTTCTCGAGATGACCTGGCTGGAGACGCTCAATCTCATGGGCAACGATCTTTCCGTTGGTGATCGCGCACGGCTTCTGGCCGCGCTGCCCAACACAAAAATCCTGCTCGATCCAGCCTAGGTGCGATGGCCATGGTCGTGAGCGATGCAACCCGGCACCTGTCCAGAGCAGCGCTCATCGCGCTCGGCCTTGCCTGGTCCGTGTCGGCCACTCTCGCCCAGCCGGGTCCCGGCAGCGAGATCGGCTGGCCCCCGACTTCTGACGCGCTCGAAGCCTGCCTCATCGCGGAGGAAAGAAGCCACGCGACAGGGCATGCCTGCATCGGCAGGCACGCGCGCTCATGCCTCGACATCGCCCAGCGCGAACCCGTCGTCCATGTCGAGCGATGCTACGCGCCGGAGGTGGCCGCCTGGGCCACGCTCATGAAACGCTATGTCGATGAGCGGCCGAAGGATGCACGGGGCCAGCGTCTCGCCGAGGTCCAGCGCGCCTGGCTCGCCTATCGCAAACAAGCCTGCGACTACATCGATGTCCACCATGGTGGCGGCGATCTGGGTCGCTGGCAAAGCCTGATCTGCCTCATGGAGGAGACAGCCCGCCGCACCATCGCGCTGCGATCCTTCCGGACCAGGACCTGAGACCGCAAGCGACGTGACACAGCCCGCAGCCGGACGCCGGCCTGCCCGACAACCAAACGACCACGCGAGACAACTGCCCATGGACCTGACATCAGCCCTGCTGAATGCCCTGCACGACAGCGCCGGCCCCGATGTGCGCAGCATTGCGCTGGCTGCGCCCGCCAGCATCATCCTCACGCATGTCTCAGGCACGCAGTTGCTGATCAACGTCCAGTCACTGGCACCGCACATCATGGGCGGGCCCGAGAAACTGGTGGCGGAAGCGCGCGGTGCGCTGGCGACCCTGAACAGCATGGCCGACACAACAACCGTGCAGGCGAACGAGGAGACGCACAGCAGGATCGTGCCTGTCTTGCGGCCCGCAGACTGGATCGAGCGTGCCGACCGGAAGACGGGCAGCAGCCTTGTCGAAGCCGGGCTGGCCATTCCGTTCGGTCGCTCGCTCCACATCACCTTTGCCATCGAACACACGGACCGCCGCATTCCGGTGCTGGATCGGCAAGCGCTTGGCGGCCTCGAACCGGATGCGCTGCCCGAACTGGCGCGAGCCAACCAGTTGCGCATGGTCAAGGACACGATCCAGGATCTGAGCGCGACCAATCTGCACATGGGCGACGGCACCTTCTTCCTGCGCAGCAAGAACCTCCAGGCCGCGAGCCTGATCCTCCAGCCCTTCGCCTGGCATCTGATATCGCGGTTCGCGCCCGATCCGCCGCTGGCGACGCTCGGGGCCGTGGTCGGCCCGGATGTGATCGTGTTCGGTCCCGGCAACAGTTCCGCTCCGGAGCTTTACGCTGACATGCTCCGCGCCACGCTGCGAGGGCTGCGCAAATCCCTCGGTGATGGGGATGATTGGGGCGATGACATCTTCACCTTCACCGATATGGCGGACATCCCGACATGCTTGACATGATCAAAACGGCACGGAACCACGCCTCTGAGGGCGTCCCGTCCGGTCGCCTGTTGCTCCTGAGCGCGATGGCGTTCCTCGCCCTGCTCACGCCCCTGTCGGCCGACGGGCCGCCTCCGACCCGCGGGGACTTTCGCGGCACATGGGCCGGAGCCGCGCATTGCCGCTGGTCGGAAATCTTCATGCTCGTTTACGACCGCAAGACCGTGAACCTGCCTGAGCGTGATGCGAGAGAACCCAGCCTGCATTGCCGGATCCTGAGCGTCACTGGCAAAAGACCGGTATGGAAGCTCCGGTTGTCCTGCCAGACCTGGGACAGACCGGAGATGAAAGGGAAACGGTTCGAGGTTCGGCAAAAGCTGACGCTGGCGGCCAATGACTTCGAGATGATTGTCGAAACCGAGCCATATCTGGGCAACCCGGCGCAACGCGAGGAAGTCCGCTACTGCCGGGGCGCCAATGACCCGCAGCCGCCGCTGATATGCCTGGACCCGAAGAAGGGCCCCTATCCTTGCGAGCCATGATGCCAAGTCCCGCTCGCGAGGCCTGGTCCGCATCCGTGTCGACCGCCGATCGCAAAACCCCGAAAGGATCAGCCTGATGCCCCGTCGCCGCCTGAACATCATGGCCTTCGCCGGCGCAGCCTCGGTTGCGGCGGTCCTGTCGGCCAGCCCGGCCTTTGCCGAACTCCGCACCTTCGGAAATTGGCTCGTCGGATGCGACAACAGGGCTGACTGCACCGCCATCGGCCTGCCCGACCAGCAGGGCAGCCCCGCATCGCAGATCGCTCTGCGGATCGGTGTCGACTCCGCCTCGGCCAGCGGCTTCGAGGTCGCCATGCTGCGCGTGCAACGCGCTGTTGCAGGCCGCCTGCCCATCACCGTCACTTGCCTTCTGTGTAACAACGGCGTGCGCGCACCCGGCGATCAGGCAGCCGACCAGATCATCCTCGACGGACGGCGCTTCGTGCTGCCAGGCATGCAGGGCGCGCAGTGGCTGGATGCTCTCGGCAAGGGCCGGGCCATCGTCGCCAACGCTGCGGGCGATGCCTCAGGCGCAAGAATCGACACCGCGAGGTTCCTTGATGCCTGGAAGCACCTTGCGCAGACCCGTGGCGACCTGATGCGGCAGTTGCTCGCCTCCGCCAACCCGCCTGTGCCCGGCGAAACCGCCATCCAAGGCAAACGACAGCGCGCCTTTCCGGCCACCGAGGTCATGGCTCCGGATCGACCTGCCTTCAACCGGCTGACCAGACAGTGCCCGGCCCGCGCGACCGTGGCCGACCGCCGGCAGTTCCTGCTGCCCGGCAATGTGGCCCTCTGGGGCATCGCCTGCCGCAAGGCCGGCACCAGAACATGGCACTGGTTCCTGGACCGCGGCGCTGCCGACCTGCCTGCACCGCTGACACTGCCTGATGGCGACCAGCCCGATGTGAAAGCCGGCGAGGTCGGCTTCGAGGACAGCGTGTTCGATTTCGACTTCGGCATCCTGCGCGGTCGCAGTGGCCCGGCCCTGCGCGAGGATTGCGGCATCCAGCGCGCCTGGGGCTGGGATGGTCAGGCCTGGTTTCTGCTGGAACGCCGCGAAATGCCGGCCTGCATCGGGCTCGAACCGCTCAACTGGGTCAGGACCTACATCGCGCCCTGAGCGGGCAAGCCAGGGGCCACTGCCCGGATTGGAGCTATCGTCCCCGACCGATACGACGGCCAAGCAGCCCCAGCACAAGGCCGAGCAGCAGGAATCCGGCAATCCATGGATAAAAGCCGGAGGCATCGAAAGCCTGCACATCCGCAACCAGCTTCGGCGACGTGCGATTGAACGGCGTGTTGACGACGACCAGCGTGTCGCCGACCGCAATGCGCGCGAACGCAGCTTCGGAGACCCACATCACCCCGACGAATGGCCCATCCGCCCGGAAATTGCCTGTAGGTGGCGGCGCGGCGGGCAGGGCCGGCACGTTCGGCTTTGCGACATGGTCGGCATAGCGGATGGTGGAACCCGGATCGAACCGCACGTTCAGCACATAGATCGGTGATGAGGTCGTGCGCGATCCGGATGTGCCCCTGCGGCCACCGCCAGGGGCATCGCGCTCGATCGTATCGTTCTTCTTGTTCGTCACAAGCGCACGGGACACGACGCCCTGGTTGCGGAAGCGTTCGAACTCCGAGGAATCCTCGTCCATCCGCATGAACGCGATGAAGGCGCCGATCAGCGCAAGCAGCGACAGCATGTAGAAGGCGATGGCCACGAAAGGACGGGCGTTGGCGTTCACGGCGACACCTCGGATAGGCGCTCCACAACAGCAGAGCATGTCTGGATGAACCGGCTGCGAGCAGCCGGCGCGGGCGGGTCAGCCAACAGCTAGGGCGGCCTGTCTCATCGCATTGTGCGGTGGCGCACAGTGCGGCAGCGGCGATGAGATCAAGACCCATTCAGGAAGCGAGGTTCCGTGGATGGGCATCAACACATCGGCAGGCAAAGGGCTTTCGCGGCTTTGTCGCAAAATGCTGACAATTGCCCGGCGCGCGGTGCTGGCCCTGGCCGGTTCATCGCCATGAAAGGCGCATATCTGCCGCTCATCGTGCTGGCCTGCCTTCACCCGGCAGCGCTGCTCGCCGACGGCATCAAGGGAGCGCGTGGAAGCTATCGCGGCGTCTGGGCCGGAGAGCGGATGCCCTGCACGGATCCGGACAGCAGGCTGCACCTCTACGGTGCGGCGTATGTGCGGCATCCCGCCATCCGTGATGACGACACCGGCCTCGCCTGCGAGGTCACCCGCATCGAGGGGCGTCGGCCTGACTGGACGCTCCACCTCAGGTGCACGACCTTCGGCATCGGGCAAAAGCCGGTGCGCCTCGATGCGACCCAGACCCTCGCTCTGCGCGAAGGCGGCACGAGGCTGGCGGTCGACATGAAGGCGAAGCGCGGCGATGTCGCCTGGTCCGATGTCCTGCTGCGTTGCCGGCCCGTGAGGGCGCGATGACCCGCAAGCGCCCCAGCAAGCGAGCCCGTGCAAGGGCTGTTCCCGCTGCGATGCCCGCCATGCCGCTTGCTGCCCTGCTCGTGCTCGGTTGCGCACTGCTGGCACCCGGCCCGGCAGCGGCGCGCAATGGCACCCAGGCACCCCTCCTGACGCTCGAACCCTGGATCATCTTCTGCGACAACACCGGCGGATGCGGCCTGTCGAACATCGCCGCCCACCCCGGCTCCAGCCTGGGCAAGGAGAGCATTCCGGATCTGTGCCTCTGGCAAGGCCCGGTTCAAGGGCAGGACGCGTTCCTTTCTCTCAGGCTCGACGACGGCTCGGGCAGCCTTGGCGAGAGCATCATCATCCAGCCCGTCAGCGGTGCCTCCGAAAGCCCGGCCGGGCCGGCCACCGTCGCGCAAGGCGATGGCACTGATCGCTATCTCGTGCGCGGCGCGGCGCTCAGTCCATTGCTGGCGGCCATGGCGAAGGCCGATGCCGCCCTGATCCGCGAGCGCGAAGACGGTGCCGTGATGGCGCGGGTTTCACTGACGCGGCTGGCCCGGGCGCTGCACGCTGCCGACAGCTACCGCAAGCCCGAGCAGCCCCGGCCGACACACCGGCTGCGGCCCATCGAGCCCATGGCTCCGGGCGATGTTGCCGCCGCCCGGCCATTGCTGCACGAGCATTGCAGCAATGCGCTCCCGGGCGAGCGCCCGGCGCAGGCCTTTCGCCTCGGCGCTGATCTCCAGCTCTGGTCGATGTTCTGCCGGCATGACGGCTTCTACAACATGATGTCCCTCGCCTTGACCGTTGGGGCCGACGGAACGGCGACACCGCTCGATCTGCCCTCGGTCGTTGACCACGATGGCGTGGGGCCTGACATCAGCAACCTGGCCATCCACCCCGCCGAGGGCATCATCGAGGATTTCCGCAAGCGGGCTGGCGCCGGCGATTGCGGCATCCGCCGCCGCTGGGGCTGGACGGGAGCGCGCTTCGAGCTGCTCACAGAAGACTACATGCCCTACTGTTTTGGTGCCCGCTCGTCCCGTTGGCTGCGGCTGCACAGGGCCGATGAAACTGGTCTGGCACGGCCCGGGAAATCGCCATGCTGACCTGCTCGCCAGACCCGGCGCCTGCCGGGCCACCATGCCGGGTCGGCAAGCGGCTCGCGTTTGCCATCCTGATCGTGCTGGTCGCGAAAGCACCTGCCGCCGCGCTATCCCTTCAGGAAGTCGGCGAATGGGTCGTCGCATGTGACAACCTGGCAAGCTGCTCGCTGGTCAACGCCTCACACCTGACGCAGATCCGCGTTGCCCAGCCCTCGCCCTTCGGCATGTCGCGCATCTGCATCCACCGGCGCGGCGGGCCGGCTGACGAGGCACAGATCTTCGTCACCTTGCCGCACCGTGGGCCGAAGAACCACGCGGCCCAACAGGACGGCAGGCTTCTGCGCCTTGAAGGCGCACATGCGGCGCAACCTGATGTCGTCCTGCGCCACCGCAGTGCCGAGCATTGGCAGGTGCCGGCCGCGCAGACCGGCCAACTGCTCGCCGCGCTCGACCAGAACACCCGGCTGCATGTCATGGCGCGGGACGGCACGGTGATCGAGCGGCTCTCCGTTGCAGGCATCGATCAGGCGCTGGCGATGGTCGATCAGGCGCAGTTGCGCGCCGGAACGGTGACAGCCCTGCGCGCGACCGGAAGCGCCCCCGCCAGCGCGGTGCCCGCTCGCCCGCCAATCCCGACCCTTGTCACGGCCCCCCTGCCAAGGCTGGCTCCGGGCCGCCAGCCGTCGGCGGCGTCCCAGCGCCTCCGGCGTGAGGCCTGTGGAGCGCCGGGTCTCGATGCAACGGTCGGCTACCGGCTGCTGGGCGATCAGCACCGCGCCGACCGCACACTCTGGGTCACGCCATGCGATCCCAAGCCGGGGCTGCGACGCGACCTTTTCGTCATCGAAAACGCGGATGGCTCTGCCGCACCAGTTGCCTTCCCGGGCTTTTTGCCCGTCCGGCCAACCGGTCAGGAGGGCATGCTGGCCACGCCGCGCTTCGATCCCGCCACAGGTATCGTGCGCGAGCAATGGCTCGCCCCGGCCATGCCGGACAAGGGCGAAGCCTGCGCCATCCAGCGCCAGTGGGGCTGGACCGGACAGACCTTCGAACTCGCCGAAGAGCGCAGGACCCTGAGCTGCGCCGGCATCGTCTCCGGATACTGGCCAAGAACCTACACAAGGCCGCTGATCAGCCCCGCTGCGGATGGTGCCGCAGCGACTGCAACCCCTTTCCACCCCCCCTGTTGAGGATCATCCGCATGAAGGCCCAAGCTGCCATCCTGGCGCTGTTCGCGCTCATCGCCGCTGCACTCCCCGCCCCTGCCCAGCAGCGCGACGAAGATGAGGCCGGCTGGGTCGGCTTCGTCGAGGGCATCGAAACCTGCCTCGCCGACAAGAAGCCCCTGCTGACCCTCGGCTATCAGTGCATCGGCCAGTTCAGCGCTGCGTGCCTGAAGCACGGCGAGAACCAGACCACGGTCGGCATGGAGCGCTGCTATCTTGATGAGTTTCGCGCCTGGGATGTGCTTCTCAACCGGCACTATCGGGACCGGCCGCAGGGGCCAGGAGGGGCCGCGATGCAGCAGGTCCAGCGTGCCTGGATCACCTATCGTGACCGCAAATGCGCGTATTTCCATGTCCACTATGCCGGCGGCTCGATGGCGCGCTGGCTCGGTGCCCAGTGCATGATGGACACGACCGCGCGCCGCGCAATCGAACTGCGCTTCTTTGCGGCGGATCGCTGAGATGGCGACCGTGCAGGACACCCTTGCCCCGCCTGAAGTGACACACGACCGCCAGCCATCGCCCCGGCCCGGGCTGATCCTCTCGGCCATGGCGGCCATGTCCGCAGCCCTGATCGTCCTTCCGCCCGTCGGGATCCTGATCTTCCTGTATCAGAATGGCGCTCTGCGGCTTGAGGTCATGCTCGACATCGGCTGGTTCTTCCTGAACACGCTGGTTCCGGCCTTTCCGCCATCGCGGCCCTTCATGGCGTTCATCGTCATTCCGGTGATCCTGCTGTTCATGGTGTCGATCACCTACCTGATCGCCTTCTTCCGTCGCGCGGCCTGGGGTCCGGTCGTCGTGTCGATCCTCGCCATCGGCTGGGCGCTGGCGGCGAGCAGCAGCACCCTGCTGGTGCCTATGCTGACCATGCCCGGCGGCCTGCCCTTGCTGACCATCCTCGGCATGATCCCCGGACTGGTTGCGCCTGTCCTGTTCGCCCTCGGGTTTGTCGGCTTTCTTCTCCATGCGGATGTCACGCGCATCTGGTTCCGTGTTGCCAGAAAGGAGCCCCGGCCATGAGCCAGCCCGATCAGGACAAGGAAGAAGACTGCTACATCGACATCGTGGCCTTGCACGGCGGCGATGAAAGCCATGTCTTCGTGGACATCATGCTGAACATGTATCGGCTCTGGGCCTATGAGAGCTGCCTCACTTTCCGGTCGATCAATGCCGCATCGGGAGTTGGCATGAGACTGCCCGGACGCGCCAAACTGTTGATCGAAGGTGCCGACCGGAGCCTGCTCGCCTCCCGCGAGAATGGGGTCCACCGCATGATCCGGTTCCCGCCAGGTCGCACGCAGCGGCACATGTCTTTCGTTGGCGTGAGGGTTTCCGGCAGCGCCGACGCCGTGCTGCCGGAAGGACGCGACGGCTGGGGCGAGCAGATCCGCAGCCTGATCATCAACCCCGAGCCTTCCCTGACAAACCACCGCACCGGCTTCGTCACATCCGACATTGTTGGCGTCATGTCTGGCGATCTGCAACGCTTCTGGGAGGAAAGATGATGACCAGACCAGCCATCCGCCGCATGGTCGGCATCCTCGGACTGACCCTCGCATCAGCGCTGCCTTCTGCGGTCATGGCCCAGACGAGGCAATTCCAGAACTGGGTGGTCGGCTGCGACAACGCCCATGTCTGCACGGCGATCGTCTTTGCCGAGCCGTCGAAGGCCGTCGCGGAACCGGGCATTCCGTTACTGCAGATCCGGCATCACCCGTTGCGCGATGCCACGCCGGAAATCCGCATCTTCGATCCTGGACCCGCCGCAGAGGGAACCCGGCTGTCAAAGGCCGTGGCACGTCTCGTCGTGACGCCAACCGGCGCCGAAGTCGCCAAGGGGCCGGAAACCCATGTGGCCGAGTTCGAGGGCAATGGCGGCTTCCGGTTCAGCAGCAGCCGCGCCAGAGGCATCCTCCATGCCCTGCGCACACGCAGCGCGCGGATCACGATCAGCATCGGGGACAAGCAGAACCTGCGGGTCAACACCGCGGGCCTGGACGATGCGCTCGCCCACATGGATGACCGGCAGGAACTGAGCGACACGCCAGGGGCCTTGATCCGGAAGCCGGAAGGCGACCTGACCGACTATCTCCATCCCACACCGCCCGATGTCGAGACGGTGGAGGGCGCGGCCTTCGGCGAGGGTTTCGGCAGCGACATTCCGCCGGCAAGCCTTCCATCCGTGCCGGGCTGCAAACCCCGTCCCGCGGATGACATTGTGCAGGGGCACGCCCTGCGGGGCCCATCGGTCCTGCTGCGCATGGACTGTGCCGACGAGGCCCACAACCGGCTCAGCGCCTGGTATCTGCGCACCGGCCCCAGTGCCCGTGCCAGCCTTCACGTCTGGCCCGGCAGCGCTGACAACCGGCTCCCCGAGCGCGCGCTTCTTGCCAATGTCGAGGTCCTGCCCAATGGCGGCGTGATCCGGGCGACCCGCTTTCGCGCCACCACCAAGGATTGCGGCCGTCACGAGCGCTGGGCCTTCACCAAGGCCGGGACATTCGAACTGATCGAGCGCCGGGACATGCCGCTTTGCCGCACCGCTGGACCGGCGCACTGGATCGTCACCTACCGCGCCGATTTCGTCTCACCGCCATGACAGGGCGTGCAGCGGCGCTGTTTGATGTCGTCGGCGCGGACCGGCACAGGGTTATCGCCGTGTCATGATCGCGATGGCAAGACAATGACACGTTTCGACCACAACCGGCTTCGCCCGGTTCCGCTCTGCACCAGCCTGATCAGCGTCGCGACCACGATCTGGCATTCGCCCCGCATTCACCGCACCGGAGGGCTTGTCCGGTTCTAGGGGCACTACAAGCCGGTTTCGGAGGGTCAGGACGATGCACGCCTCATTCGCCACTCGCTGGTTCAGTTCCATGACCTGTTAAAGTTTATGGCACCGTCATCGATTGCCGTTACCTCGACCACACGTGGGGTGACGATCTCGTCTTTTGAACCGGACGCCGTTCATGGATGGACAGATTCCGCTCGTGGTCGTGATCGGGCAACAGCAGGCCGCAGCCTATAGCCATGCGATTCAAGGGAACCAACTGCGCTTTGACCTTGACGCCGCACTTTTCGAGATTGCCGAAACCGTTCGCCAGATGAAATCCCTTTTCCAGGACATGCCATGCCCCCGCTCCTTCTCACCAACCGCTGGACCAGCACCTACAGCAGCCTGCGCATCAAGGTCGCCCGGCAGCTTGACAGGCCGGCGACGGCGCTCAAGATCGAGGCGCTGCTGCGGCAGCACGGGCACCCGGTTGCCTATGAGGTCTTCGACCACGACTTCGTGCTGTGCGAGCCGCATCTGCCGGGTGTTCGCGGAGACCCCGACATTGCCATCGTCATCGGCGATGCCGAACATGATCTGTTCTTTGTCGCCCAGCGCGAACGCGGCGGTCTTGGCTTCGTGTCCGTGCACGAGGCCATAGGGCAAGCCCTTCGCGACTTCCTCGACCGTGCGATGGGCAGCACCAGCCATCCGCATGTAGCCGCTGTCATTGTGGAAAAGGGCCGGACATGATGCGTTTGCAGCCTCCGCTCGGGGCCACGGCACTGGCCCTCGCACTGGCACTGTCCTGCCCACCCGGACAACCGGCCATGGCGCGCGATCAGCCCGGCTTGCGGGCCTGCTACGGCGTCGTGACCTTCGGCCGCGACAATCCGGACATCCGGCTCATGCGCGTGGCCTCGAAAGCCCAACGCCTGCCCTTCTACCATGACCGCACCAACAGGATGCCGTATTGCCCGGCCGAGGTCGATCAGTGCCAGATGGCGGCCTTCGTCGTGCCGGGGGACCTGCTGCTGGTCGGCCCGGCCATGGAAGATTTCGCCTGCGCGGCCTACAGATCACCGGCAGCGCGCCGCGTGAATGACCGCCTCCGCGAGACCATCGGCTTTGTGCCGCTCTCCGGACTGGAGCCGGTTCCGGCCGCAACGCCAAAGCCTGCGGACTGGACCGGAACCTGGTTCCGGGCTGCCGAAGCCCGGATCACGATCGGCCCGGAGGCGGCAGGCAAGCTGACCATCTCTGGCCAGGCAAGCTATGGCGCGCACGATCCCGAGCGCGCGAGGCGCGGTGCCGTCAATGTCGGCGAACTCGACGGCATCGTCGCGCTGCCAACCGGTGCCATGATCGCGCTCGGCGAAGGCCATGACGGCACAGCACCCTTTGGCGACGACCGCTCCGAATGCCGCGCCAGGCTGCGCCTGTTCGGCCCTTACCTTGTCGTCGAAGACAATGGCGGCTGCGGTGGCAACAATGTCAGCTTCACAGGCGTCTACAGACGCCACGACCAACCCTGACCAAGAGCATGCCGCCAAAAGGTGGCAACGGCCTGTCGCCAAGAGCGCGCCCTAAAGTCTTGTTATCGTTCAGTCATCCGCATCTTGACGATTTCGTCAAAAACACAACTGGATCGAGCCCGCAGAACCAGCGCGCCGCTGCACCGGGCATGAATCATGCTGCCCCCAAGCGCTTGGCCAGAGCAGTGATCTGATCGAACGATGTGGAAAAAATGGCGCGCCCGAAAGGATTCGAACCTCTGACCCTCAGATTCGTAGTCTGATGCTCTATCCAGCTGAGCTACGGGCGCGTTCTTCGAAGCGGCTTTGCCGCCGAAGTGGGGTGTGTCTAGCGGCTGATCTTCGGCTTGGCAACCACCTTTCGCCGCTTTCGCGCAACTCTTTGGCCGGCTTGCAGACAGCCGGCCGGTTACTGGCCTCAGGCCGCCATCCGCTTGCCGCTGCCCTGGTCGAACAGGTGAGTCAGCGCCGCATCGGGAGCGACCCGGATGATCTCGCCGGGCTTGGCCTGGATGCGCTCGCGGAACACGCAGGTGAAGCTCTGTCCGCCGATATGGGCGACGACCTGTGTCTCCGACCCCATCGGTTCAACCACATGCACCCGGGCCTCGATGCCCGCGCCGTCCAGGCGGATCGCTTCGGGCCTCAGGCCATAGACCACCGGCATGCCGCTGGAGGCCGACGGGGCACCGGCGATCGGCAGCGTGAAGCCGCCATCGGCCTTGAAACCCGAGCCGTCGATGTGGCCCTTGACGAAGTTCATCGACGGGCTGCCGATGAAGCCGGCGACGAACAGGTTGGCCGGACGGTCATACAAATCGAGCGGCGCGCCGATCTGCTCGACGATTCCGTCGTGCATCACCACAATCTTGTCGGCCATGGTCATGGCTTCGATCTGATCATGGGTGACATAGACCGTGGTGGTCTTCAGCCGCTGGTGAAGCTCCTTGATCTCCGTGCGCATTTGCACCCTGAGCTTGGCATCAAGGTTGGACAAGGGCTCGTCGAACAGGAAGACCTGCGGGTCGCGCACGATGGCCCGCCCCATGGCCACGCGCTGGCGCTGGCCGCCTGAGAGCTGGCGCGGATAGCGATCCAGCAGCGGCACCAGCGACAGGATACGCGCGGCGTTGTCGACACGGGTCTTGATCTCGTCCTTCGGCGCGTTGCGCAGCTTCATCGAGAAGGCCATGTTGTCGGCCACGGTCATGTGCGGATAGAGCGCATAGTTCTGGAACACCATGGCAATGTCCCGCTCCTTGGGCGGAACATTGTTGACGACCCGGTCCCCGATCAGGACATCCCCGCCCGAGATGTTCTCGAGCCCTGCGATCATGCGCAGCAGGGTGGATTTTCCACAGCCCGAGGGGCCGACGAGAATGACGAATTCCCCGTCCTGAATCTCGATGTTGACGCCGTGGATGACCGGCGTTGCGCCATATGACTTCCTGACGTCTCGGATCGTGACAGAGGCCATGCGTGTTCCCCACCTTGATGGATCAGCCGGGATCCCCGACCGGTATTGTCAAGAGTGGACCGGAAGCCTCTCCAAACGCAACCAGATTTGCAAACAAGACAAGCAAGGTTGGCAACGCACACGCACCCTCGCGCTTGCCGCAACGGCCCTTCACGCCCTAGGGTCTGGGCCAAAGGTCCGGGCTTCGCGGCGAGGCCCCGCTGCAGGGCTTCAAGGCAGCACGCCAAGGCCCGAACGGGGCAGACATGCCGGGCCGCAAGGTCATGGCGAAGGGGGAAAGCATGCTGCTCAAGGGCAAGAT
>JALORF010000087.1 GCA_025459195.1 Beijerinckiaceae bacterium | reverse complement strand
GCCGATGCCACCGGCTAAAGCGCGGCACGGCGCGGAAAGGCTCGCCTCAGCGCGCCAGCGCCCGGATCGCCCGCTCCAGCCCGTCAAGCGTCAGCGGGAACATCCGTCCGCCCATCAGCTTGCCGATCAGCCCGATCGAATGGGTGTAGCCCCATTGGGTCAGAGGCACGGGGTTGAGCCAGACCGAGGCGGGAAAGCGCTCGATCAGCCGGCCCATCCAGACATGGCCGGCCTCCTCGTTCCAGTGCTCCACCGAGCCGCCCGGCTGCACGATCTCGTGCGGGCTCATGGCCGCATCGCCCACGAACACGCAGCGGTAGTCGGAGGGATAGGTGCGCAGCACATCCCAGGTCGCGATCATCTGGTCATGGCGACGGTGGTTCTCGCGCCAGACACGCTCATAAGGGCAGTTGTGGAAGTAGAAATGCTCGAAATGCTTGAATTCGGCCCGTGCCGCCGAGAACAGTTCCTCGGCCTGGCCGATATGCCAGTCCATCGATCCGCCGACATCCAGAAACAGCAGCACCTTGACAGCATTGCGCCGTTCCGGCCTGAGCCTGACATCGAGATAGCCATGATCGGCGGTGGCCCTGATCGTGCCATCGAGGTCCAGTTCATCCGCAGCGCCGGTGCGGGCAAAGCGCCTGAGCTTGCGCAGGGCCAGCCGCATGTTGCGCACGCCAAGCTCGCGCCGGTCGTCGAAATCGCGGAACACGCGCTGGTCCCAGACCTTGACCGCGCGGAAATTGCGGTTGCCCTCCTGGCCGATCCGCACGCCCTCAGGATTGTCGCCATAGGCACCGAACGGCGACGTGCCGGCAGTGCCAATCCACTTCGAGCCGCCCTGGTGGCGTCCTTTCTGTTCGGCCAGCCGCTGTTTCAGCGTCTCGAACAGCTTGTCCCAGCCCAGCGCCGCGATCTCGGCGCGTTCAGCCTCGGTCAGGTGCTTTTCCGCCAGCTTGCGCAACCAGTCTTCCGGAATGGCGGTTGGTTCGAGCCCTTGCGACAGGGTTTCGATGCCCTTGAAAACCTGCCCGAAGACCTGATCGAACCGGTCCAGGTGGCGCTCGTCCTTGACGAGGCAGGTGCGCGCCAGATGATAGAAATCATCGACGCGCATGCCGGCGATGTCGGCCTCGACCCCTTCCAGCAGGGTGAGGAACTCGCGCAGCGACACCGGCAGTTTCGCGTCCCGCAACGCGGTGAACAGGTTCAGGAACATGAAGCGAGGTTAGGGTGGGACACGGGCCGTGTCACCCCTCACCGGCACCGGCCTAGGACGGTTCGGCGGGCGGAGCCGGCCGAGGCGGCGCGTCCACCTTGGCGCTCGCCGGGGCAGGCTGGGAGCGCGGCCCGGTCTTCTGCCGTTCCCTGATCCGGGCAACGCCGGTGCGGGCATCGCCCCGGTCGATGGTCTGGAACTCGGCCCTGAACTGGTCGCGTCGCTCGTGGACCGAGGCAATGGCCAGACCCAGCGGCACACCGGCACCGATCAGTGTGGCCTCCGCCAGATGCAGGCTGGCCTCGAAGGCTTCCGGCACCGCCTCGGTCACGCCGCGCTGGTAAAGCAACCGGGCATGCGCCCGGTCCTTGGCACGCGCCACCAGAATGACATCCCCGCGCAGGCTGCGGACCGTTTTCGAGACGGCCTCGACCGCATTGCGGCTATCCATCGTCACCACAACGGCAATCGCCTTGCTCAGCCCGCAGCGCGCCAGGAACTCGGCCCGCGAGGCATCGCCGTAATAGACCGGCCGGCCCGCCTGCCGGCCTGCCGCGACCGAAGCCGGATCGGTATCGACGGCGATGTAGGGCACCTTGTTCTCGTCGAGCATCGAGGCCACGAGCTGGCCGACACGACCGAAGCCGGCAATCAGCACACGGGCCGTGGGCTCGCTCTCCGGTTCGACCAGCGCCTCGGCGGGCAGCACCTTCGCCGCCTCGACGCGCTTGGCCAGCCGCCGCCCGCCAAGACCCACCAGCGGCAGGATGACCAGCGACAGCGAGGCGACCGTGAGCGCAAAGCTGCCCAGATCGGTTCCGATCACCGACAGGCTCATCGCCAGCCCAAGCACCACGAAAGCAAACTCGCCAGCCGGTGCCAGCAGGGCTGCGCTCTCCAGCGCCGCCGGCCGGTTGATGCCGAACAGACGCATCACCGGGTAGGTCACCAGACCCTTCAGCACCAGCAGCGCCAGGACGGCTGCGGCAATCGCCAAAGGCTGGGCCAGGATCTTGCCGACATCCAGCGACATGCCGACGGCGAAGAAGAACACGCCGAGAAGCAGCCCCTTGAACGGCTCGATCGTGACCTCGATCTGACGGCGATACTCGGTTTCCGCCAGGATCAGCCCCGCAAGGAAGGCCCCCAGCGCCATCGACAACCCGGCAGCCGCGGTGATCAGGCTGGTGCCGAAGATCACGAGAAGGCAGGCGGCCATGAACAGTTCGGGGCTGCCTGTCGCCGCCACCCGGCGGAACACGGGGCGCAAAAGATAGCGCCCCACCAGCACGATCACGGCAACGGCAATCGCCGCCTTCAGCCCGGCCAGGCTCAGAACGGCCACGAGCCCGCCCTCCCCGGACGCGCCAAGCACGCTGACCAGAACCAGCAGCGGCACCACGGCGATGTCTTCCAGCAGCAGCGTCGCGAACGAGGCCCGGCCCGTGGCGGTGCCGAGCCGCTTCTGCTCGGCCAGCACCTGCACGACCAGCGCCGTCGAGGACAGCGCCAGGCAGGCCCCGACCACGAGCGCTTCCTGCGGGCTGCGGCCGAACAGAATCAGGCTGCCGCCAATCACGACAGTGCCGAGCCCGACCTTGACGCTGCCCATGCCGAAGACCAGCCGGCGCATGGTGCGCAGCCGCTCGAAGGACAGTTCCAGCCCGATCATGAACAGCAGGAAGACGACGCCAAGCTCCGCCACATGCTCGAACTGCTCGCGTTCGCTGACAGTGACATAGCCCAGCCACGGCACGGCACCGGCCAGCCGCGCCAGACCATCCGGCCCCAGCAGCGCGCCCATCAGCATGAAGCCGAAGATCGGGCTGACCTTGAGCCGGTGGAACGCCGGCACCACCAGTGCGGCCGTGCCGAGCACCAGCAGCACTTCCTTGTAGATCAGCGGATCGACAGTCGCGGCCATTCGCGCAGATTAGGACAGGCCCGGAACCGCTGGCAACGGAATATCACGCGGACACTGCGCTAAATTATTGCGAATCATCAGTTTATCCGCAATCCAGGATCAGGATGTGCGGCCCCGCTGCCATGCAGGCGCAGGCCTTGCGGCCAGGGCGACGGGGAACGGCAGGCCCACCCCGGTGGATTGCCCCCTTCAGCCGAAGATCAGGGCCTTGGCGGTCGTCGGCATGGCATCAATCTGGGCCAGCGACACCGATTCGCCCGCCATCTCGGGCGCGGGCGCGCGCAGCGGCTTGGCCGTCATGTCCGCCACCACATCGTCTTCCTGATCGTTGATGACAAAATCGACCTCGAGGCAATCCTCGTCGTCGATCACCATCGGCTCCTCGTCATTGGCCATCAGGTCGGTGCCTTCCGCCAACCCGGCAAACCTGTCTGCCTGATCAGCCGCAGGCCCGTGGCCGGACGCAAGGCCGAGGACCGGACGGGAGGCAGCCTGTTCGGCAGCCATGTCCTCGGCCAGATCGGATGCGACCTTGGCCATGGCCGGCGCGAAGCTCTCGCCGCCAACATCGACCATCTCGAAAGCCACATCATCGTCGTCAAGCTGCGAGGCGTCATAAGCCGGCAACGCGCCAGGAGCCGGGGCTCGGGGCGCAGGCGCGCTGACCTGATCTGTCACCGCTCCGGGAAAATCATCCTCGATGATCACCACATCGACATCGGACTGCGACAATTCCGGCACAGGCAGCCCGTCTGCAGCCCGCATCGGCTCGGCTGCGCGGCCTGGCGGCTGGGCAGCGGCGGGCTCGCCCGGCCGGCCATCCTTGCCGACCCAGGCATCGACCAGCGCGTTGATCCGGCCTTCGAGGAACCGCAACGTGCGCACCACCTTCTGCGTGCGCTGGGCTGTCAGGTCCTGAAAGCCGCAGGCGGTGTAGATTTCGGTCGCCAGCGTATCGATCCGGTCGCAGGTCGCTTCGTCATATTGCTGCTCGCGCAGGTTCCAGGCGATCTCCTGCACCTGTTCGGTGGCCCCGAGAATGTTCGAAGTGGCCTGTTCCGTGGTCCGGACAATGGCATCGAGCGCACTGGTCGCATCGCCGAACCGGCTCTGCTCGGCCCCGCCTTCGTCATGCATGTCGAGTTCGATCTTGAGCCCGGCAATCGACTTGGCCATTTCCAGCAAGTCAAAGCGGATGCGCTCGATCTGCTCCATGGCCCGTTCGCCGCTGACAGCGCCCTCCAGCCGGTTGATGGCCTGAAGCAGCATCGTGGTGTCGGCCTGGCGGTTGCGCGCCGCATACTCACGCAGGAACCAGCGGCCGCGCGCCGTTTCCATCACGGCCAGTTCGATGGCCTCGTAGTCGGATTCGGCCAGTGTCGGGAGTGCGCGCGGATCGTGTGTCATCTCATGCCATGTCCAGAACACATGCAGCCGGCAGCGAATCGCGGCTACCATCCCCGATTGGTGCAGGTTAATACCATCGCCGGGTAAACAAACCCTCCTCATTGCCTCACGCTACGGCAGCCCCATCATGTCCGCCCCTTCCGGCGCGCAGCCGCGCCCATGAGCAGCCAGCCCGCCCACGGCAGCCTGCCCTGGCTTGGCCGCTCCGATGTGCGGCTCAGCGCGCTCCAGGCCGCCAACTTCGCCGGCATCGGCATCTACATGCCGTTCATGCCGGCCTGGCTCTCGGCACAGGGCCTGAGCGACCGCCAGATTGGCCTGACGCTGGCGCTGGGCATGATCATCCGGATGCTGACCGCACAGCCCGTTGCCGGGCTTGGCGATGGCAAGCGCGGCGCGGTCCGGGTGCTCGTGCTGCTGCATGTGCTGGGAGCCGCCGGCTATCTCGCGCTGACGTTGCTGCCGACCCCGTCTGCCATCATCGCGGCCATGGCGGTCATCGCCGTGATCAACTCGGGCGTCATCCCGCTCGGTGACCACCTCACCATGGCGGAAGTCAGGGTCCGACCATCGCTGGATTTTGCCCGCATGCGCCTGTGGGGCTCGATCGCCTTCCTCGTGATGAGCACGCTGTCGGGTTTCGCGGTGGCCAAGCTGGGCATCGGCATCGTGCCGGTGGCGCTTGCCGCCTGCTGCGTCGTGGCCGCCTTCGTGGCGTTCGCCGCGCCGGAGCATCGCGGCAGCCACGCCCTGCCGGTGCAGGATCTTGATCCGGAGGATGTCTCCGCCCGCGCACGCCTGCTCTGGCTCGCCATCATCGCCTCGGGGCTGATCAATGCCAGCCACGCCACGCTCTACGGCTTCGCGACGCTGCACTGGCGCTCGATCGGCATCGGAGACAGCACCATCGGTGTGCTCTGGTCGGTGGCGGTGGTGGCCGAAATCGTCATCTTCTGGGCCATGGGACGGCGGGCCTCGTCGAGTCTCGGTGCAGCCATGGGCTTCCTCGCCATCTCGGGGCTGGCGGCGGCCCTGCGCTTCGCGGTGCTGCCCTTCGCCGATACGCTGCCACTGATCTTTGGCCTCCAGATGCTGCATGCCTTCAGCTTCGGCGCGCAGCTTCTCGGCATCATGGCCATTGTTAGCATGCTGGCGCCCGAGGGCCGGCAGGCCCGCATCCAGGGCCGGCTCAGCGCGGCCAATGCCTGCCTCATGGGCCTCGCCACGCTGGCGTCCGGCTTCGCCTATGAAGGGCTGGGTGCCATGGCCTTTGTCGCCATGGCTCCGGTGGCGCTGGCAGGGCTGGCGGTCCTTGCCATGGCGTGGCGTCTGGCGCTCACCCTTGGCATCACTGCCATGCAGACCGCCGGCGCGGGCACAACCCCCGTCGCACTCGACAGCACGGGCCATGGCGCGCTACCTGTTCGGAACGTGGGCGCGAACCGGTAGCCCCGCGCCCGGAGCACCTTCACCAAGGCCCGCGCCGGCCTTGCCCGCCCCGGGCCATCGGCAGGACTGACGATGCCACAGACCATCGCCTCGCCAGGTTTCGAGATCCGCCGCGACGGCGAGCGTGCCGTCATTGCGCTCGCCGGCGAGTGGACACTCGATCATGGCCGCAGGCTCGAACGGCTTGCCGAGCAGATGCCGATCAGCCTTGGCGAGGTCCGGCGCGCCGTGCTCGACATCGGCGAGATCCAGCGCCTCGATACGCTCGGTGCCCGCGTCATCGACCAGCTTTCGCATGAACTGGGCAGCGAGGGTGTGCGCGTCGAGGTCACCCACGCCCGGCGTGAGCATGCCACCTTGCTCGATGCGGTCAGAACCCGCACAGCCGTGGTCGACCGCCCGCCGCGCTCGCGGCTGATCGACATGCTCGCCGATATCGGCCGCACGGTGGTCCTTGCCTGGCACGATCTGGTGCGTGGCGTCAGCTTCATCGGGGAGGTCGTGGTCGCCATCGGGCGGGCGCTGATCAGGCCGCAGCGCTTCCGCTGGGCATCACTGATCAACCAGCTCGAACAGATCGCCTTTCGTGGCGCGCCGATCATCATCCTGATCACGTTCCTTGTCGGCTGCATCGTGGCGCAGCAGGGCATCTTCCAGTTGCGCCGCTTCGGGGCCACCGCCTTCGTGGTCGATCTGGTCGGCATCATCACCTTGCGCGAACTGGCGCTGCTGCTCTGCGCGATCATGATCGCGGGCCGATCGGGCTCGGCCTTCACCGCCGAGATCGGCTCGATGAAAATGCGCGAGGAAATCGACGCGCTCCGGGTGATGGGGCTCAATCCGGTCGATGTGCTGGTGGTGCCGCGCATCCTGGCGCTGATCATCGCCATGCCGATCCTGACCTTCCTCGGCTCGATGGCGGGGCTGTTCGGGGCCGGCCTCACGGCATGGCTCTACGGCGGCATCGCGCCCGAAACCTTCGTGTCGCGTCTGCAAAGCGTCATCACCTACAAGCATTTCTCGGTCGGCCTGATCAAGGCCCCGTTCATGGCCATCGTCATCGGCGCCATCGCCTGCATCGAGGGGCTCGAGGTCAAGGGCTCTGCCGAGTCGCTCGGCCAGCAGGTCACGGCCTCCGTGGTCAAGGCGATCTTCATGGTCATCGTCGTCGACGGCCTGTTCGCCATGTTCTTCGCCTCGATCCGGTTCTGAGCAATGCCGGACCGCACGCCCCCCAGCGCCGGCCCGATCATCGCAGTGCGCGATCTGGTCGTCGGCTTCGGCGAGAAGATCATTCTCGATGGCCTGTCGCTTGATGTCATGCCCGGTGAAATCCTCGGCTTCGTCGGCGGCTCGGGCACCGGCAAGTCGGTTCTCACCCGCACCATCCTCGGCCTGATCGAAAAGCGCGCCGGCCGCATCAGCGTGTTCGGGCAGGACCTCGACACCATGCCGGAGGCCGAGCGCCGAAAGCTGGAAAAGCGCTGGGGCGTGATGTTCCAGCATGGCGCTCTGTTCTCCTCGCTCACCGTGGCGCAGAACATCCAGGTGCCGATGCGCGAATACCTCGATCTCTCGCCTGCGATGATGAGCGATCTGGCCGCGCTCAAGATCCAGATGGTGGGGCTGAAATCCGACGCGGGCGAAAAGTATCCATCAGAGCTGTCTGGCGGCATGATCAAGCGTGCCGCACTGGCCCGCGCCCTTGCGCTCGACCCGGAGATCGTCTTCCTCGACGAGCCGACATCGGGCCTCGATCCGATCGGGGCTGCGGAGTTCGACAGCCTGATCCGGACCTTGCAGCAGACTTTGGGGTTGACCGTGTTCATGGTAACCCATGATCTGGATTCCCTTGCTTCGGCCTGTGACCGGATCGCCGCCCTGGCCGATCGCAAGGTTGTGGCAGTGGGCACGCTGGCCGAAATGGTGGCCAGCCCCCATCCTTGGGTCAAATCGTATTTTCGCGGCGAGCGCGCCCTCGCCCGCCTGAAAGGATAGCCGGAAAGCCCATGGAGACCCGCGCCAACTATGCCCTTGTGGGTCTGTTCACGCTCGCCGTGCTCGGGGCTGCGTTCGGCTTCGTGTCGTGGTTTTCCGGTCTCGGCGGCAGCAGTGACCGGCGCGAGGTGCGGATCGTGTTCTCCGGCTCGGTGACCGGCCTGACGCGCGGCTCCAGCGTGCTGTTCAACGGCCTGCGCGTCGGCGAGGTCAAGGACATCCAGCTTTTCCCGGACGATCCGCGCTTCATTTATGCGGTGGTCGATGTGGCCGCCAGCACACCGATCCGTGACGACACCCGCGCCCGCATCGAATCGCAGGGGCTTGCCGGCGTGGTCGCGATCCAGCTTCTGGGCGGCAAGTTCGATGCGGCCCAATTGCAGGCCAAGGAAGGCCAGCCGCTGCCGACCATCATCGCCGAGCGCTCCGAGGTGCAAGACCTGCTGGAAACCGTGCGCAATGTCGCGCGCCGGACCGATGACCTGTTCGAGCGCCTCGGCCGTTTCGTCGATGACAACGACAAGTCGATTGCGACCACGATCCGCAATGTCGAGAAGTTCTCGGCGGCACTCGGCGACAATGCCGATGGCGTCAACAAGATGCTGGCCAGCATCGCCACCGCCGCCGAACGCATCGGGCCGCTGGCCACGCAGCTTGAGAGCTTCACGCGCGACCTCTCCGCGATCACCCGGCAGATTGACACCGACCGCATCAACCGCACGCTGGAGAATGTCGACCGCTTTGCCGCTGCGCTCGGCACCGGGTCGGGCGATGTCACCAAGACCCTGCAATCGGTCGCCGGCATCACCGAAAAGCTCAACCGCGCCGCCGATCAGGTCGAAGGCGTGCTCAAGGGCGCGCAGGCCTTCCTCGGCTCCGCCGCCGGTGGCGAGGGCCAGGGCGCACTCGCCGATGTCGGGGCCGCCGCCCGTTCCATCCGCGTGCTGGCCGACAATCTCGACAAGCGCACCGCCGAGATCACAACCGGCATCAGCCGCTTCACCGGCCCCGGCCTGCGCGACATCGAGGCGCTGGCCAATGATGGCCGCAAGACCCTGAACGATCTCAACCGCACCCTGCGCAGCTTCGAGCGCAACCCCCAGCAACTGATCTTCGGCAATCGCCCAGCCATTCCGGACTATAACGGCCGGCGCTGAGGCCTCATCGCCACTGCCCGGCTGTCCCATCCCGCCCTCTCTTTGCAGGTGACCTTCCTGCCGACTGGGCCTATGGTCCGGTTCAGGCGCGCCGCGTGATGTGGTGTCTGTCCTTTTCGAAACCGCACCTTGCGTCCAAACCACTCGACCAAGCCCACTGCCAGATCCTGTGATTCAACGTCCGTGATGCATCCCCGTTTCCGCTGCGCCCATCCTGTCCCGCGCGCCATGCGCGCTCTGGCATGGTCCCTGATGCTTGGGACTCTGCTCGCTGCCTGCAACAGCCAGCCGCAGCGCACCACCTTCGACCTGACAGCGCCCGGCGATGTCGGGCGCGTGGCGGGTTCGCGCAGCCAGTTGGTGGTCAACGAACCGACCACCGTGCAGGCCATCGATTCAGACCGCATCCTGGTCAGCGATGGCGGCGCACTCTCGTATTTGCCCGATGCGCAATGGGCCGACCGACTGCCCCGCCTGTTCCAGACCCGGCTGATCCAGACCTTCGAGAATGCCTCCCGCCTGGGCAGGGTCGGCCGGCCCGGTGACCGGGTCGTGGCCGATGTCGCGCTCAATGCTGACATCCGCCGCTTCGGCATTGAAGCGGCCACGTCACAAGCCGTGGTCGAGGTCACGGTGCGTCTGGTGAGCGACCGCACGGGCCGTGTCGGAGCGGCGCGGGCTTTTGCCGCCAGCGTGCCGGTGGCCGGCATCAGCGGGCCGGCCGCCGCTTTGGCCCTCGATCAGGCCCTGTCGCAGGTGCTGCGCGAGATCGTGCGCTGGGGCGGGCGGGGCTGAGACGCCCCGATCCCAGCCGCTTCCCTCACATTGCGTCCACGAAAAAGCCGCCCCAGGGGGCGGCTTTCGTGGCGTCACCAGTATCTCGCGGCCTTATTCGAAGCGACCACTCGCATGGGCCAGCATGGTGTAGACCTTGCCGGTTTCCGAGGTGAGATAGTCGTTGGCGATGGCCTGGTCGCGCCCACCCTTGCTGGCATCGTCGAGCAGGCGCTCGAACTCCTCCACGTAGCGGTCGACCGTCTCCTTGAACTCCTCGTCACGGCGATACTTGCGACGGATCTCGTCGAAGGTCTGCTGGCCCTGAAGCGTGTAGAGACGACGCGTGAAGACGTTGCGCTCGCCGCGCTTGTAGCGATCCCACAACTCGACCGCCGCGTCGTGGTCGATCATCCGGGCAATGTCGACGGAGAGCGAGTCGAGCTTTTCCAGTGCCGGCACGCTCGGCTTGGGCTGGGGCCGCTCGTCGCGGCTGGCCCTTGTCAACAGGTCCGAGAGCCAGCCCCCGCGCGGGGCGGGCCCGGCTTCGGCCGTGGAGCGCAAAGGCTCGGGCCGCAAGGACTCGGCGCGCACGGGCTCGGGCCGGCTGATCGGCGCAGCCCGTTCCGGTGCCCGGGCAATGGCCGTCTCGCGCGGCAACTCGGGCATCCGCACCGGCGGGGTCGGTGCAGGCTCGGGCGCGCGGGCCACGCTGCGAACCCTGGCAGGCTCGGGCGCCGCAACATCGAGCGAACGGCCTGAACGGGTGACGATGTCGGACAGCTCGTTGAGGGCCTTGATCTGATCCCCCACAACCCGGCGCATCGCAGCCGTGGTTTCCTGGGTCTCGCGGGGCATGTCGAGAACACCGCGGCGCAGTTCGGCCCGTGTTGCTTCCAGTTCGCGCTGGATTTCGGCGTTCATGGCGCGCAGTTCCGATGCGGTCTGCTGGAACTGCTCGGTGGCCTTGGCCAACCCGCTGCCAAGATCACCGGCAACACCCTCATAGGCGGCGCGGAGGGCGGCGGCGGTGCGCTCGCGTTCCTTGCCGGTGTTGGTGCGCACGGTTTCGAAATGCTCGCTGATGGCATGGGTCGTTGCCTCGGCACTGTCGGCCAGCACGCCGCCGATCTGGCGGGCACGCTGTTCGGTCGCCTTCAGCGAATCCTCGACCAGCGCCGTGAAAGAGCGGGTGATCGATTCGACATCGCCGGTGCGCTCGGAGATCGCTTCGAGCAGGTCTTCCAGGCTTTGCTTGCGCTCGCTGAGCGCCGAGCCGACGCGGGCTTCGACCGTTTCGAGCCTGAGTGCGGCGTCGCCAAGGGCAGCGATGTTGGCCCGCGTGCTTTCGGCCAGGGAGCGGCCCTGCTCGTCAAGCCGGCCCACCAGGCCCGTGGCTTCGCGGATCGCGCCACTCGACACGCCTTTCAGTGCATCGACCTGCTGCGCCACCTGCATGCTGGCCCGCCCGGTCTCGTCGGACACGGCGCTGAGGATCGACTCCAGTTCCTTGACGCGATCCGACAGGCTGCTTTCGACACCGCTGAGATTGGTGTTGGCGGTGGCGACGATCTGCTGCATCAGGCGGTTGGCCTCGCCCAGCCGCTCCAGCGTGCCGCCGAGTTCGCTGCGGATGCGCTCATTGGTGGCCACCAGCGTGCTGACGGAGCTGCTGGTGCCGCTCTCCAGCGTGGTGCGCAACTGATCCTGGGATTGGGCCAGCGCAGTGGTGATCTCGGTGCCGCGCTCGCGCAGACCGTCGACAATCGACGCGCCCCGGCTCTCGATCGTTGAAACCACGGCCTGGCCGATGGCCGCGACATCGGCAGCGATGGCATCACCGCGTGCGCCCAGCGCGCTGACGATGCCCTGTCCTTCATTGTCGAAAAGCTG